>NZ_CP117435.1:1507142-1808571 GCF_030687495.1 Pseudomonas sp. FP453
CTGCGTTCACCGATCACACGCTTGCGCCTGCGCACCGAGATGCTCGACGACAATCGCACCAAGGAACGTTTTCGCAGCGACCTGGAAGAAATGGAGCACATGGTGGCCAGCACCCTGGATTTTGTCAGCAGCGGCGAAATCAACGAGGCGCGGCAAAACATCGACATCAATGCATTGCTGCAAAGCTTGCAGGCGGATCTGGAAGACGTGGGGCACAGCGTGCGCATCGAAGGCCGGGCGAAGCAGCCGCTGCCAGGGTATGCGCGCAGCCTCAAGCGGTGCGTGCAGAACCTGCTGGAAAACGCGGTGCGTTATGGCCGTGACGTGGTGGTGCGAGTCGAAGACCAGGCCGGTAGCTTGAAAATCGTCATCAGTGACCGCGGGCCGGGGATTCCCCAGGCACAGCTGGAGCAGGTGATGGAGCCGTTTTATCGGGTGGAGGGGTCGCGCAATGCTGAAACGGGTGGGTATGGGTTGGGGCTGAGCATTGCTCACACCATTGCCAGGGCGCATGACGGGCGGTTGAGTTTGAGGAATCGGGAGGGTGGCGGGCTTGAGGTCGAGTTGTTATTTCAACGCAAAGCCTGAAGTGAAATGCAGTCCAATGTGGGAGCTGGCTTGCCTGCGATTCAGGCGACTCGGTCCTTCAGTAGTACCGAGGTGATCCTATCGCAGGCAAGCCAGCTCCCACAGAAGAAGCCCACTCATTCAGTCGGCTTTTCAGCGTGGCTTACGCCCCGTGGCACTTCTTGAACTTCTTCGCACTGCCGCACGGGCAAGGATCGTTGCGACCCACGTCCTTCAAGGCATTGCGCACCGGCTCCTGGTGAGCGTGGCCGCAGTTCGGGCCGTGGACATGGCCGTGGTCGTGATCATGGTGATCGTGATCGTGGTTGCAGTCAGGACCATGGACATGGGGTTGCTGAGTCATCGATGTCGCTCCGGAATAAAATCGCCGGGGATTATCTCGCCATTGTGGGCCACCTGCACGTCATAACCGATGAATAATCCGGTTTTCAGCTCGCCGTCGAGGCGATAGGGCACCGGCTTGTCCGGGTTTTTCAGCATTTGCACCACATCGCGGATCTGCGGCCAGAGGTTGGTACGCACCGACACACGGAAAAACTTATGGCTGCGCGGTGGCACGGTGAGCCACTCGTTGGACTCGCCCTCGGTCAGCACAAAGTCATCCAGCGTCACCTTGTAGACCAGGCCGCGCACGGTCAGGTCGGCGTCGTCGCGGTTGTCGACGCGAAAGTACAGCTTGAATTTCTGCTCCAGCAGCTTGGCCCGCACCACTTCGACTTTGACCAGGGACACGTGGGGCGGCGGCGAGTCGTCTTCGAACCACGACGCGCAGCCGGTCAAACCGAGGGTCAACGCCAGCATCAAGCTGTAGATCCGAAGCATGGCGTTTGTCCTGTGTGGGTTAGAGGTAGCTGGAACAACACTTCTTGAATTTTTGCCCACTGCCACACAGGCAGGCATCGTTGCGTCCGGCCTTCACCTCCACGGTGGGGTCGATGAAGTACCAGCGCCCGTCATTCTGTACGAAAGAAGACTGTTCGCGGTGGCTATGTTCGCCAGTGCTGTCATGCCAGCGTGCGGTAAAGGTCACAAAGGCGTGTTCCGGCTGGCCGCCGAACACCTCGGAGCTTTCCACGTCCAGGCCCAGCCAGGTGCTTTGGGCGCTCCAGGCGCCGATGGCGTCGCGGTCCAGGTCGGCCTGTTGCGCGGGCAAGGTGGTGGCAACCAGATAGTCCACCAGGCCCAGCACGTAGGCGCTGTAGCGCGAGCGCATCAACGCGCTGGCGCACGGTGCCGGGTGGCCGGCGTGATAATGACCGCAGCAGGCATCCAGCAGGTTGCCACTGCCGCAGGGGCAAATGGATGTACTCATTGGGTTACCACCAATACTTTTAGAATTCTGTGAGAGATAACGTTAGCCAAGCCTTGGCATTACCGCAGAAAAGCTCAATGACGGCCTATGACCGGATACTACAGAGGATCCTCAGGGAACTCGACGGCCACTAGCGCAGGGAAGCAACTGGCCAGTTCATGTCTTGAGACATTTCGTCGCTGGTTCGCCGAACCTCGCTGAGGTTCCATTGGGCCCGCTTGGTACCTCTCAAGCGACGCTGTGCAGGTAATTAACCTACTTGCCAAAATAAAACCAATTAGGTTAGTTTCGAACATGGAGAAATGGACGCCTCACTGCAAGCTGAATACCGTCAAGGCTTTGGTTGAAACTGGGAAGGTTCGCACGACTCACTCTGCACGTCTCGGCGCCGAGGAGCTCAACCTTGACCTTGCCGGGATGTTGGCCGTGATACTGGCCCTCGAGCCCATGGATTTTTACAAGAGCATGACTACTTATGCCGACCACACGATATGGCAAGACGTGTACCGGCCACGCACGAAGGCAGGGACGGTCTACCTGAAACTCACGGTTATCGAAGACGTACTGATCGTGTCCTTCAAGGAGCTATGAATATGAAATGCCCTGTTTGTGGTGCGGCGGGCTTGGTCCACGACACCCGCGACGTACCCTATTCGTACAAAGGCGAAACGACGGTGATTGAGAATGTCATGGGTGAGTTCTGCCCCTCTTGCTCCGAGTCGATTTTGGGTTTGGCTGAATCGGATCGCGTCATGAAAGAAATGAGGGCATTCTCCAAGCGAGTCAACGCAGACCTCGTAGATCCCGGTTTTATCGCCGCAGTGCGTAAGAAACTATCGTTGGACCAGCGGGAGGCGGCCGAGATATTCGGCGGAGGGGTCAACGCTTTTTCTCGCTATGAGAACGGCAAGACGAAACCGCCCTTGGCGCTCATAAAGCTTCTCAGGGTGCTCGACCGCCACCCTGAGTTGCTTGACGAAGTCCGAACAGCCTAGGTTCTTATCGGCTTACCACCAATACTTTCCAAAATTTTGCGGGTTGGCCCAGAACCGCGCGTTGAGCCAGTCGGGCACCTGTTTATAGTCAAGCAGATCGTAGGTAAACAGCGTCAGAACCTGCTCCTCGCGCTGGAACCGCTCGCCGGCCTGCAAGGCCAGGGAGAAGAAGTCGGTGTCCTTCCATTCGCATGCGCCCAGGTCCACCAGCACCGCAATGCGGCTGGCATTGAGGTTGCGGACGCCTCCGAGCAAGGTCAGGCCTTGCGCTTTTGACAGGTGTTCCAGGCAATCGACCACCAGCGCCAGGTCAAAACGCTGCGCAGCAAGCTCGGCCGGCAAGGGGCCGGGCGGGGCGATGGACACTTGGGTGTCCGGGTGTTCGGCCGCAAACGCCTCCAGCGCCGGGAACTGGCTGGCCCCCAACAGCAGCAAGCGTTTGGGCTGGTGCAGGTCGAGCAAGGCGGCCAGGGCTTGCTGGGGTGTACGGGCAGAAATACCGGCGGTCATCAGAGATCCTCACATCAGGACCGTAGAGACTAGCGCGGCTGAGCGTGCGGGCCTAGAGCGGGCGATTGCGAAAAGCCAGCCCTGCGTGGCGATCCTCAATGAATCCGGGGGTGTGGCCAACTGGCGCAGATGAAAAGAGCGGTCTTTACTCCACCCATCGGCCCCCGCCGATCCCCTCAGGAGAAATCAGATGAGCATCATGCGGACAGCTCTACCCTTGATTCTGCTAACCGGAGTACTGACAGGTTGCGCAGGTTTGCAAAAAACCGATTGGCCCACCTGCGCCGCCCTTGGCGGTGTGACCGGTGCGGCGATCGGCGCCACCGAAAGCTCGGCCTATGCAGGCGCCGGTGCGCTGCTGATCGGCGGCATGGCCGGCGCCTATTGCTGGGTGCACGGTGATGGCGATGAAGACGGCGATGGCGTGCCGGACAGCCGCGACAAGTGCCCAGGCACACCGAAAGGCGTGCCGGTCGATGCCAACGGTTGCCCACCGGTGCCGGTCGCAGTGGTCGAGGAAGTGGTGGTGGTCAAGGAAGAAACCATCGTGATTCGTGATGTGCACTTCCAGTTCGACTCGGCCAAGTTGACGGCGGCGGATAAAACCAAGCTCGACACCATCGCCACCCGCCTGAAACAAGAAGCGCCAACCGCCCAGCTGCGGGTCAGCGGCCACACCGACAGCGTCGGCAAAGACGCCTACAACCAGAAACTCTCGGAAAAACGTGCGCACTCGGTCACCGAATACCTCATCGGTTCCGGTATCCCGCGCAGCAGTTTTGTCTCGGTCACGGGCGCTGGCGAAAGCCATCCGGTCGCCGACAACAAAACCGCTGAAGGCCGTGCCTTGAACCGCCGCGTGGAAATCCAGATCAACCGCTGACAGCCCTTGCCCCTGTGGGATCCACAGGGGCATTGCTGGCGATCTTTACCGAAACCATCCACTTCCCAATTTTTTTGAACCTTCACTGGCAAATCGCCGGTAGAAGTCGTTACTGTGCGTCCAAAGAAAAACTAGAAACAGCTTTGAAACACTCTCAAGGGGAGCTCCAAGATGCGTAAGGTTTTACTGTTGGCCCTGCTGGTCAGCCCCATTGCCCTGGCCCAGAGCGTCAGTGTTGAAACCAACTCGCTGATGCGCCTGCCCAGCAGCACCAGCGTGTTGCAACTGGAGCGCCTGGAGGTGGCGGACTACGGCACCCTGCTGATTCCGGCCAGCATCAGCCAGGTCACGGTGGATGAACTGCACCTGGGCCGTGAAGCACGCATCACCATCGTCCCCGGCAATACCGCGCTGCAACTGCAGGTGCGCCATGCGCAACTGGACCACGGCAGCCAGATCACCTCGCGGGGCGCGCCCGGCACCCATGAAAAACCGGCCAAGGCTGGGCGAGACCTGACCTTGCGTATCAATTCGCTGGTGGCCGACGAGCTGTCGGTGGACGCCCGTGGCGGCGCCGGCGCCAAAGGTTATGCCGGCCTGGACGGCGCCAATGGCGTAGACCCGGGTTGCACCTGGGGTTCGGCGGGGCGCGGCGCCAATGGCGATAATGGTGGCGACGGCTTGCCCGGCGGCGCGGGTGCGCTGGTGCGGGTCGAGTTGCCGAAGGACTTCCCGGCGGAGCAGATCAAGGTCTGGGTGGAAGGTGGTGCGGGTGGCCTGGCGGGTACCGCGGGCAAGCCGGGCAAGGGTGGGCAGTCCAAGGGGTGTCTGGTGTATCAGGCCGATGGCGGCGAGAAGGGCCGTCCGGGGCTGGAAGGGCAGCCGGGGCCGGTGGGGCCTGCGGGTTCAGTGACTATCCAGCGGCTGTGAGTCGTTTGGGCTGACGCTATCGCGGGCAAGCCCGCTCCCACCTTCGACCGATTTCCACCTTTGGAATGCGGTCAAACTGTGGGAGCGGGCTTGCCCGCGATAGCGGTTTAACCGTCGCCTCAGAACATCGGCCGAGCCGAGGCAATTGCCACCACCACCAACCCCACAACCAGATTAATCCCCACCAACCGCCGAATCTGCCCCAACACCGCCGCACCCGTCGGCCAATCCTGCGCCGCCACCGCCGCGCGCAACTCCGGGAACTTCAACGCCTGGATACGGATAAACAACGCCGTCATCACCAGATACAACCCCATCATCACCTGCACATAACGCGGCGCGGTCTCAAACCCGCTGAAGCGCAGTTGCAGCAGGCCAACACCGCTGATCGGCAAAATCGCCACGGCGACCCACACCCACACGAAAAAACGTTGAAACACATTCGCCCACAACGTCAGCCGGGCAGGGCCGTCAAGTGCCGCCACAGCGGCGGGGCGCAGGATCATCCAGGCGAAAAACATGCCGCCGACCCAGATCAGGGCGGCCAATACATGCAGGGTGTAAGCGAGGCTAAAGGCGGTCATTGAAGTACTCCGTTCTGCGCGGGATTAATTAGCGGGGTATGATAGCGGCCGATCCGAACCACTGAAAATTTATCCAGCGTTTTTTGCGCCCGACTATCCATGATCAGCACTGAACTCAAAACCACGATCCAGGGCGCCTATTCGCGTTTTCTCGAAGCCAAGAGCTTGAAACCGCGCTACGGCCAACGCCTGATGATCGCCGAAGTGGCGAAGGTCCTCGGCGATATCGACACCGACGACGAAGGTCGGCGCAGTGGCGACCCTGCGGTCGTGGCCGTCGAAGCCGGCACCGGTACGGGTAAGACCGTGGCCTACAGCCTGGCGGCGATTCCCACCGCCAAGGCTGCCGGCAAACGCCTGGTGATCGCCACCGCGACCGTCGCCCTGCAAGAGCAGATCGTCTACAAAGACCTGCCCGACCTGATGCGCAACAGCGGCCTGAACTTCACCTTCGCCCTGGCCAAGGGCCGTGGCCGCTACCTGTGCCTGTCCAAGCTCGATGTATTGTTGCAGGAAGGCCACGCGCAAACCGCCACAGCCTCGCTGTTCGAAGAAGAAGGCTTCAAGATCGAGGTGGATGAAGTCAGCCAGAAGCTGTTCACCAGCATGATCGAGAAGCTGGCCGGCAATAAATGGGACGGCGACCGCGACAGCTGGCCCAATGCCCTGGAAGACGCCGACTGGGCGCGCCTGACCACCGATCACAGCCAATGCACCAACCGTCACTGCCCCAACTTCGGCCAGTGCGCCTTCTACAAGGCCCGCGAAGGCATGGGCAAGGTCGATGTGATTGTCACCAACCACGACATGGTGCTGGCCGACCTCGCCCTGGGCGGCGGCGCCGTGCTGCCGGACCCGCGTGACACCCTGTATGTGTTCGACGAAGGCCACCACCTGCCGGACAAGGCCATCGGCCACTTCGCCCACTACACGCGCCTGCGTTCCACCGCCGACTGGCTGGAAACCACCGCGAAGAACCTCACCAAGTTGCTGGCCCAGCACCCGCTGCCCGGCGACCTCGGCAAGTTGATCGAGCAAGTGCCGGAGCTGGCGCGGGAGATCAAGACCCAGCAGCAGTTCATGTTCAGCGCCTGCGAACAGGTCGCCGACTTCAAACCGGGCGAAGACGTGGAAGGCCGCGAGCGGCCGCGTCACCGCTTTGTTGGTGGGATGATCCCCGAGCACATGCGCGAAATGGGCATCGAGTTGAAGAAGGGCTTTTCCCGCCTGACCGACCTGTTTACACGTCTCACCGACCTGCTCAAGGAAGGCATGGACGGCGAGGTCAACATTGGCATAGCCAGCAACCAGGCCGAAGAATGGTACCCGCTGTTCGGCAGCCTGCTGTCCCGCGCCCAGGGCAACTGGGAGTTGTGGACCGCCTTCACCGTCGAAGACCCGGAAGACAACCCGCCGATGGCGCGCTGGCTGACCCTGTCGGAAAGCGGTGCGTTGTTTGATATCGAGGTCAACGCCAGCCCCATCCTTGCCGCCGAAATGCTGCGGCGCAACCTGTGGAACGTGGCCTACGGCTGCCTGGTGACCTCCGCCACGCTGACCGCCCTGGGTACCTTCGACCGTTTCCGCATGCGCGCCGGCCTGCCGAAAAAGGCCGTCACCGCCGTGGTGCCAAGCCCGTTCCATCACGCCGACGCCGGCGTGCTGCGGGTGCCGGACCTCAAGGCCGACCCCCGGGACGCAGCCGCGCACACCGCCGCGATCATCCGTGACCTGCCGGAACTGGTCGAAGGCTCGCGTGGCACCCTGGTGCTGTTCTCGTCCCGCAAACAGATGCAGGACGTGTTCGACGGCCTCGACCGCGACTGGCGCAAGCAGGTGTTTATCCAGGGCAACCTGTCCAAGCAGGAAACCCTGAACAAGCACAAGGCGCGGGTGGATGGCGGTGATTCCAGCGTGCTGTTCGGCCTCGCGAGTTTTGCCGAAGGCGTGGACTTGCCCGGCGCCTACTGCGAACACGTGGTGATCGCGAAGATCCCGTTCTCGGTGCCGGACGATCCGGTCGAGGCGGCACTGGCCGAGTGGATCGAAGCGCGCGGCGGCAACCCGTTCATGGAAATCTCGGTGCCGGACGCTTCCTTGAAGCTGGTCCAGGCCTGTGGCCGCTTGCTGCGCACCGAAGAAGACCGGGGCACCATCACCTTGCTTGACCGCCGTCTGGTCACCCAGCGCTATGGCAAAGCTATTCTTAATGCTCTGCCACCGTTCCGGCGCGAAATTTCTTAAGCCACCGTGGGCGGTTTCGCCCACTTCGTGGTCTATCTCACTGTATTTCATCAGGCCATTCATCGGCCGTCTGGGAGAACCTTGTCTGTATGATTCGCACGCTGCCCGCTCTATTTGCCCTACTGTTCGCCGCGCCCTTGCTGGCCGCGCCTGCCGGGCAACAGACCCTGTTCAACTTCGTCCGGCCGGCCGATGTGGTCAAGGTGGCGACCCAGGACGCCAGCCTGCCGCAATACAACGCCGAACAAACCCCGGAAGGCGAAGTGCTGCGCCGCATCACCTTCAACCCGGCCGCTGAGCCGAGCCTGGTGCTCAGCCCGCAGACCGGTGCCTGGGACTGGTCGCAGTCCAGCGCCATGAGCCTGCGCATCCAGAGTGCCATGGACTGGGCGCTGACCCTCTACGTCACGGTGCAGAGCGCCGACGGCAAGACCTTGCGCAGCCGCATCGACCTGCCGGCCGGCCCGGCCCAGACCTTGCTGGTGCCGCTGCAAGCCAACTCGCCGCTGAGCCAGGGCATGAAGGCCGGCCCGCCGATGCCGATCACCGTGGACGGCCAGCGCGTGTTGCTGGCCGGCAGCTTTGGCGAGATCGACCGTAGCCAGGTGGTGTCGGTGACCTTGTCGATGCAAAAGCCCAATGCTGCGCAAAGCATCCTGCTGGAACGCTTTGGCGTGCAGGACAGCGAGCCGGTGATCAAGGCCGCGTACAGCGAGCTGGTGGATGCCTACGGCCAATCCACCCGCGCGCGTTGGCCGGAAAAGGTCAGTAGCGACGAACAACTCAAGGCCGCGGCCGCCAAGGAACAGCAACAGCTGCAAGGTTGGCTGGCCACGCGGGATAAATCCGCCCTGGACAAGTTTGGTGGCTGGAACAAGGGCCCAGCGTTCGACGCCAGCGGTTTTTTTCGCACCGAGAAACGTGACGGCCGTTGGTACCTGGTGACACCAGAAGGCCATCCGTTTTACTCCCTGGGCGTCAACACCGTCGCCCCGGATAACAGCCAGACCTACGTCTCCGGCCGTGAATGGATGTTCGCGGCGCTGCCCAAGGCCGGTGAACCCTTCGACCGGTACTACGGCAGCGGCGATAACCGCACCGGCAACGGCGCCGGCGAAGGGCGCAGCTTTGGCGCCGGGCGTTGGTACGACTTCTACGGCGCCAACCTGCAACGCACCTACGGTGGCGAGGGCTTTGACCAGAAACGTTGGGCCACCCACACCCTCGACCGCCTGCAGGCCTGGGGTTTCAACACTTTGGGCAACTGGAGCGACGAAGACCTGGCCCGCGCCGACCGCGTGCCCTACACCTTGCCGCTGTCGATTGTCGGCGACTACGCCAGCATCAGCACCGGCACCGACTGGTGGGGCGGCATGCCCGATCCGTTTGACCCGCGCTTCGCCATGGCCACCGAACGTGCCGTGGCCATCGCCGCCCGTGATCACCGGGATGACCCGTGGTTGATCGGCTTCTTTGCCGACAACGAACTGGCCTGGGCCGGCCCCGGCGATGATGCGAAGTCCCGTTACGCCCTGGCCTACGGCACCTTGCGCATGACCACCGACGTGCCGGCCAAGCGCGCGTTCCTCAAGCAATTGCGCGACAAGTACCGCAACGAGGAAGGCCTGTCGAAAGCCTGGGGCATCCATTTGGCGGGCTGGGAGCTGATGGAAGACCCGGGTTTCGAGCCGCCGATGCCAAGTGCCGAGCACCCGGAAATCGAGGCCGACTTCAAGTATTTCCAGAAGACCTTTGCTGACGCCTACTTCAAGACCATCTCCGACTCGCTGAAATGGCACGCGCCCAACCAGTTGCTGCTGGGCGGCCGTTACGCGGTGAGCACCCCGGAAGCGGTGGCGGCCTGCGCGCAGTATTGCGATGTGCTGAGTTTCAACATGTACACGCTCAAGCCCCAGGACGGTTATGACTTCGCGGCCTTGCACGCGCTGGACAAGCCGGTGCTGATCACCGAATTCAACTTTGGCTCCACGGATCGTGGCCCGTTCTGGGGTGGTGTGACGCCAGTGGCCAGGGAAGAGGAGCGCGGCACGGCGTACGCCAACTTCCTCAAACAGGCCATGGCCGAGCCGTCGATTGTCGGCGTGCATTGGTTCCAGTACCTGGACCAGCCGGTGACCGGCCGCCTGTTGGACGCCGAGAACGGCCATTTCGGCTTGGTCGGCATCACCGATGTGCCGTTCCAGGGCTTTGTCGAGACTGTGCGCAAGAGCAACCTGGCGGCCGTCGATCAGTTGGGCAAGGAGGCGGAAAAAGCCAAGGCGGCCAGCGCGGTCCGTGAACATCAAAGTGGTAATGGCGCAAGCGCTGGCAAAGCCGCCGGGCATGCGGGCGGGCACGCGGGAAATGGTCACTGATTGCGCGTTGACGGGTTCACAAAGCCTGCAATGACTGGAACAATGTCGGCCACTTTTTACGGCGTTTTCCGAGGGGGCTTAGGTGCAGATTCAGGGTCATTACGAGCTCCAGTTCGAAGCGGTACGTGAAGCTTTCGCCGCCTTGTTCGATGACCCTCAGGAGCGTGGCGCCGGGCTGTGTATCCAGGTCGGCGGTGAAACCGTGGTTGACCTGTGGGCCGGCACCGCCGACAAGGACGGTGCCGAGGCCTGGCACAGCGACACTATCGTCAACCTGTTCTCCTGCACCAAGACCTTCACCGCCGTCACGGCCCTGCAACTGGTCGCCGAGGGCAAGCTGAAGCTGGACGCCCCCGTGGCCGATTACTGGCCGGAATTTGCGGCGGCAGGCAAAGAAGCCATCACCCTGCGCCAGTTGCTCTGCCATCAGGCGGGCTTGCCGGCAATCCGCCAGATGCTGCCCACCGAAGCCCTGTATGACTGGCAATTGATGGTCGACACCCTGGCGGCCGAGGCCCCGTGGTGGACGCCGGGCCAGGGCCATGGCTACGAGGCGATCACCTACGGCTGGCTGGTCGGTGAATTGCTGCGCCGTGCCGACGGGCGCGGCCCTGGGGAGTCCATCGTGGCGCGGGTGGCACGCCCGTTAGGGTTGGACTTCCATGTCGGCCTGGCGGATGCCGAGTTTTATCGTGTTGCCCATATAGCGCGCAGCAAAGGCAATATGGGCGATGAAGCCGCGCAACGCTTACTGCAAGTAATGATGCGCGAGCCGAATGCGATGACGACGCGGGCATTTGCCAATCCACCGTCTATTCTGACCAGCACTAATAAACCCGAATGGCGACGCATGCAGCAACCCGCCGCCAATGGCCACGGTAATGCACGCAGCCTGGCGGGTTTTTATAGTGGTTTGCTGGACGGTAGTTTGCTGGAAAGCGACATGCTGGAAGAGTTGACCCGCGAACACAGTATCGGGGCGGATAAAACATTACTGACACAAACCCGTTTCGGCCTGGGTTGCATGTTGGATCAACCACACCTGCCCAATGCCACCTTCGGCCTTGGCCCGCGTGCTTTCGGGCATCCGGGGGCGGGCGGTTCGGTGGGGTTTGCCGACCCTGAGCATGATGTAGCGTTTGGTTTCGTGACTAATACATTGGGGCCTTATGTACTTATGGACCCGCGTGCACAGAAGTTGGTCAGAATATTGGCCGGTTGTCTGTAAACCCCTTGCTGTTTCACGTTTTTTTGTTACAAAGGCAACTATAAGAAGAGGCTGAAGGAAAAGTTGTAACTTTATTCTTATCCTGGCGTCTGTTTAACGGGTCATCCAGACCCCTGGCATTTTTCTCATTTTGTGGATATCTCATGTTATCGAACAAGTCCTTGGCACTGGCGCTTTGCCTCACTATTACTGGCTGCGCACAAACCCCACAAAATGATGCCGATGGCGGACATTGGTGGTCATTTGGGTCATTTGGGTCTGATAAAACCGCCGCCAAGGATGCCGCGACTCAGGTTGCCGCCAAGCCGGATGCCAAAGTCGCCGCCGATGCCAAGGCTGCCGACCTGAAAGCCGATCTCAAGGCTGCTACCCCTGCACCTGCCGCCGCGCCGGCTGTCGCCAAGACCGACAGCGAAACCCACTGGTGGTGGCCGTTCGAAAGCAAACCAAAGCCATTGGCCAAGGTCGATGTCACCAACATCCCTATGCCAGACCCAAAAATAACCCAAGCCTGGCTGGACGACTATGAGCCGCGCCTGCGCGCTGCCATCAAGGACAGCAACCTGCAACTGGAACGCCGTGACAACGTACTGGTCGTGATCGCCCCGGTAGACGGCTCCTACAACCCGAAACGCCCGGCGATGCTGCTGCCGGTCACCCTGGGCCCGTTCACTCGCGTGGCCAAGGCCGTTGAAGCCGACCCGAAGACCGCCGTGCTGGTCCTGGGCCACGTCGATGCCACCGGTACCGCACCGGCGAGCCAGGTGTTGAGCAAGGAGCGTGCACAGTCGATCGCCTCGATCTTCAGCCTCAGCGGCTTGAAGCAGGATCGCCTGATGCTGCGTGGCATGGGCGACCTTATGCCACGTGCCGCCAACGACAGCACCCAGGGCCGTGCGCTGAACCGTCGCATGGAAATTATGTTCACTCAGCGTACAACTATGTTGGCCTTGCTGAGCAAGTACAACTCGGGCAAGACCCCGCCTGTGGCTGAAATGGTCGCCGTGCAGGACGTTCCTGCACCCGCACCGGCTGTAAAAGCCCCGGCGAAAAAAGCGCCTGCCGCCAAAAAAGCCGCTGCCAAGCCAGCTGCCAAGAAAGCCCCGGCCAAGCCGGCTGCGAAAAAAGCGGCTCCGGCCAAGGCCAAGGCTGCTGCACCGGCTAACGACCAGGCAAAAAACTGACCTGTTGAAGTAGAAGGATAAAGCCGCATGACCCAGGCACTGGCCGATATGCGCCGTGACTACACCCGGGACGGTTTGAGCGAGGCCCAGGCCCCGGCCGAGCCGTTTGCGTTGTTCCACCAGTGGTTTGCCGATGCGGTGAAAACCGAGCAGCCACCGGTGGAAGCCAATGCCATGACCCTGGCCACGGTTGACCAGGAGGGGCGCCCACACTGTCGCATCCTGCTGCTCAAGGGCCTGGATGCGCAGGGCTTTACCTTCTTCACCAACTATCAGAGCGCCAAGGGCGAACAGCTTGCCGTGCGGCCGTTTGCGGCCATGACGTTCTTCTGGCCGACCCTGGAGCGCCAGGTGCGGATCGAGGGGCGGGTGGTCAAGGTGTCGCCTGAGGAGTCGGATGCTTATTACCAGGTCCGTCCGTTGGGGAGCCGCTTGGGGGCTTGGGCTTCGCCGCAGAGCAAGGTCATTCGTGACCGTGAAGAACTGCACGACTTGCTCAAGGCCACCGAGCAGCGTTTCAGCGATACCCAACCCGACTGCCCCGAGCACTGGGGTGGTTATCGCTTACTGCCCGAGCGCATCGAGTTCTGGCAAGGCCGCGCCAGCCGCCTGCATGATCGCCTGAACTACCGCCTGCAAGGGGCCGACTGGACCCGCGAGCGCCTGGCGCCCTGAGCGCCACCTTTCGTCATCCCGCCTGAATGTTTTCCGCTGCGCCGACGTCTCTATGGTAGAGACGTCGGCCGCGTGCGGCTGCGCGACTACAATGATGAAACAGTCGTGACATCACTTGGCACAAGAGCTGGGCTACCGTTGGTCGAGTTTTGTGGTGCTAGCAGTCTGTACTCAGGCTGAATGAAAGCTATTTTCTGCGGTGCTTGCCGTGACAGGCGCCAAGCCGCAGCGTCTAATGATCACCTGTCCTTTGGAGTTGATGCTATGCGTAAGTCCGTTTTACTAGTTGCCTGCTTCACCACTCTGTCACTTCTGCTGGGTGGCTGTGCTTCGAGTCTGACCGGCGACTCGTACTCCCGTGACGAAGCGCGTCGTGTACAGAGCGTGCGCATGGGCACCATCGAATCCCTGCGCCCGGTGAAAATCGAAGGCACCAAGACCCCAATCGGCGGCGCTGCTGGCGCAGTCATCGGCGGCGTTGGCGGCAGCGCCATCGGCGGCGGCCGTGGCAGCATCGTGACCGCAGTGATCGGCGCCGTCGCCGGTGGCCTGCTGGGCTCGGCCACCGAAGAAGGCCTGACCCGCACCCAAGGCGTGGAAATCACCGTGCGCGAAGACGACGGCAGCATGCGTGCCTACGTGCAGGCCGTGCAGGAGAATGAAATCTTCCGCATTGGTGACCGTGTGCGCATCATGACCGTTGATGGGACTAGCCGGGTTACTCGCTAAGCGCTAGACAGTCGGCAAATAAAAACCCCAACCGGGTGACCGGTTGGGGTTTTTTGTTGCAAGCCCAGTTAGTGGCTGGGCTTGCGGCTTCAAAGATGCATCGACCTGCATCCAAAGGCCCACATGTTCCGGTAAGTGCGCTGGAGGTAAGGCCCAACTCACGGAGGGCCGAGTATGTCTAAGTTTGCACGACGTACGTGGAACCTCGTAGTGAACTGCCTGCGTGCATATCACGTATGGAAGTTCCTGCGGGACAGCTTCGATGACCGCTAAGGTCTGAGAAGTGGGGCCGTCTCGGTTTAGACCGAGGCGGCTTTTTGGTTTTTGGGGTAGTCAGTTCAGGCTTTCTTGCGACTCGCCATCGCCGTCACCGCATACCCAATACACGCCGCCAGAATCGACCCGGTCAGAATCCCCATCCGATCCTCCCCGGCAAACTCACTGGCGCCCGGCACAAACGCCAGCGAACCGACAAACAGGCTCATGGTAAAGCCGATGCCGCACAGGATCGCCACGCCAAACACCTGGCCCCAGTTGGCGCCTTCGGGCAGTGCGGCCAGGCCGGTCTTGATGGCCAGCCAGGTGAGGCCGAACACACCGACGGTCTTGCCTATCAGCAGGCCGGCGGCAATGCCCATCGGCACGTGGTGGGTGAAGCTTTCCAGGCTGACGCCGGTCAGGGATACGCCAGCGTTGGCGAACGCAAACAGCGGCAGGATGCCATAGGCCACCCACGGGTGCAGCGCGTGCTCCAGGGTCATCAGTGGTGAAGGCTCGGCGTTCTTGGTGCGCATCGGGATGCAGAACGCCAATGTCACGCCGGCCAGGGTGGCATGCACGCCGCTTTTCAGCACGCAGACCCACAGGATCAGCCCGATGATCAGGTATGGCCCGAGCTTGATCACCCCCAGGCGATTCATCGCGATCAAGGCGATCAGGCATGCGCCCGCACCCGCCAGTGCGGCGCCCGAGAGGTCGGCGGAATAGAACACGGCAATCACGATGATTGCGCCGAGGTCGTCAATGATCGCCAGAGTCATCAGGAACAGCTTCAACGACACCGGCACGCGCTTGCCCAGCAGGGCCAGCACGCCAAGGGCGAAGGCAATGTCGGTGGCCATGGGGATCGCCCAGCCGGAGAGTGCGGCGGGGTAGTCCTTGTTGATTGCCCAGTAAATCAGCGCGGGAACGACCATGCCGCCAATCGCTGCGGCACCGGGCAGCACCACTTGCGAGGGCTTGGACAGGTGCCCATCGATCAGCTCGCGCTTGACCTCCAGGCCGATCAGCAGGAAGAACAGTGCCATCAGGCCGTCGTTGATCCACAGCAGCGCGGGCTTGGCGATTTTCAGGGCGCCGATCTGTGCCACCACCGGCACGTCGAGAAAGGCGCTGTAGAGGTGCGACAACGGCGAATTGTTGATGATCAGCGCCAACGCGGCAGCGGCGATCAGCAACAGGCCGCTGGCGGCTTCCAGCTGGAAGAAACGGGTGAAAGTGCTACGCAGAGGCAAGGGATGCTCTCCAATCCAGGTTCAATAGGGGGTTACCCTAACCCGTACCGTTAGTTGTTAAAACAAAAGTTATATTCTTATTTGTTATAAGCGATGGCCCGGGGTGACGGTGCGCCAAAGCCTAGCAATTGTGTGTCCAATTGAGTCGGTACTGTATCTGTGTGGAGTGTAGGAAACCTCCTAAGATTGGGGGTGAAATCCTTAGAGAAACTCCTCATGAGCGACCATCGTCCCTGGGCTCGCGAAGCCATTCGCATCATCGAAGCGGACTTCCAGCGCAGCGCTGACACGCACCTGATCCCGCTGCCGTTACCGGGTTTGCCGGGTATCGAGTTGTACTTCAAGGATGAGTCCAGCCATCCCACCGGCAGCCTGAAACATCGGCTGGCCCGCTCGTTGTTCCTGTATGCGCTGTGCAATGGCTGGCTGAAGCCGGGTGCGCCGGTGATCGAAGCCTCCAGTGGTTCGACGGCGATTTCCGAAGCCTACTTCGCTCGCCTGCTTGGCTTGCCGTTTATCGCGGTGATGCCGGCGACCACCTCCCAGGAAAAGATCGCGCAGATCGCCTTTTACGGCGGCAAGAGCCACTTGGTAAACGATCCGACGCAGATCTACGCCGAATCCGAACGTTTGGCGCAGGAAAGTGGTGGTCACTTCATGGACCAATTCACTTACGCCGAACGCGCCACCGACTGGCGGGCGAACAACAACATCGCTGAGTCGATCTTCCAGCAGATGCGCTTTGAGCATTTTCCCGAGCCGAGCTGGCTGATTTCCAGCCCAGGCACCGGTGGCACCACCGCGACCCTGGGGCGTTATGTGGGTTATCGCCAGCATTGCACCCGCGTGCTGTGCGCCGATGCCGAGCGTTCGGTGTTTTTTGATTATTACTTGAGTGGCGATGCCAGCTTGCGCCTGGACTGCGGTTCACGGATCGAAGGCATTGGCCGGCCTCGGGTAGAAGCGTCGTTTCTGCCCAAGGTGATTGATGCGATGGTCAAAGTGCCGGATGCGTTGTCGTTGGCGGCCATGCATTACCTGGCTGAGCGGTTGGGGCGGCGGGTCGGCGGGTCGAGTGGGACCAACTTGATTGGCGCGTTGATGGCTGCGCAGCAGATGAAGGCGGCGGGGGAGTCGGGGTCGATCGTGGCGATCTTGTGTGATGGGGGCGAGCGGTATGCCACCACCTACTATGATCCGGCGTGGCTTGAGGCGCAGGGCTTTGAACTGGCTGGCTTGATTGCGGTTGTCGCGGCGAGTGTTGAGCGGGGGGAGCCGCTGCCGGCCAGCGTCTTGCGCGCGAATATCTGATACGGCGCAAAAACCCGTGTTAGAAGTGGACAGTGTGGGAGCGGGCTTGCCCGCGATAGCGGCGGATCAGACAACAGCCTTGTAACTGAAAGACCGCTATCGCAGGCAAGCCAGCTCCCACAAAAGCCAGCTCCCACAGTGTGTGTGTGGAAGCTGGAGGGTGAATGTCAGGCCTCGATGCCCAACATATCCCGCGCCAACGCCTCGGCAATCCGAATCCCGTCCACACCCGCCGACAGAATCCCACCGGCATAACCCGCGCCTTCACCGGCCGGGAACAGGCCTTTCACGTTCAAGCTCTGCATCGATTCATTGCGGGTGATCCGCAGTGGCGACGAGGTGCGTGTCTCGATACCGGTCAACACGGCATCGTGCAGCGAGTAGCCCTTGATCTGCTTCTCGAACGCCGGCAGCGCTTCGCGGATCGCCTCAATGGCGAAGTCCGGCAGCGCGAGGGCCAGATCGCCCCAGGACACACCCGGCTTGTAGGAAGGTTCCACACTGCCAGTGGCGGTGGACGGCTTGCCAGCGATGAAATCGCCGACCAACTGCGCCGGAGCCTCGTAGTTGCTGCCGCCGAGGATGTAGGCGTGGGATTCCAGGCGTTCCTGCAACTCGATACCCGCCAGCGGGCCACCCGGATAGTCCACCTCTGGCGTGATGCCGACCACGATGCCGGAGTTGGCATTGCGCTCGTTACGCGAGTATTGGCTCATGCCGTTGGTCACGACGCGACCCGGTTCGGAGGTCGCAGCGACCACCGTGCCGCCTGGGCACATGCAGAAGCTGTAGACCGAGCGGCCGTTCTTGGCGTGGTGCACCAGTTTGTAGTCCGCCGCGCCGAGTTTTGGATGGCCGGCGTATTTACCCAGGCGCGCCGCGTCGATCAGCGACTGCGGGTGTTCGATACGGAAACCCACCGAGAACGGCTTGGCTTCCATATACACACCACGGCCGTGGAGCATGCGGAAAGTATCGCGGGCGCTGTGGCCGAGGGCCAGGATCACGTGCTTGGAGAGGATCTGCTCGCCGCCGTCGACCACTACGCCATGCAACTGGCCGTCTTCAATCAGCACGTCAGTGACGCGTTGCTCGAAACGCACTTCACCGCCGAGGGCGATGATCTGCTCGCGCATGTTTTCCACCACGCCGGTCAGGCGGAAGGTACCGATGTGCGGCTTGCTGACGTACAGGATCTCTTCCGGCGCGCCGGCCTTGACGAACTCATGCAGGACTTTGCGCCCGTGGAATTTCGGGTCCTTGATCTGGCTGTACAGCTTGCCGTCGGAAAACGTCCCGGCGCCGCCTTCACCGAACTGCACGTTGGACTCTGGGTTGAGCACGCTTTTGCGCCACAGGCCCCAGGTGTCCTTGGTGCGCTGGCGCACTTCCTTGCCGCGTTCAAGGATGATCGGCTTGAAGCCCATCTGTGCCAGCAACAGCCCGGCGAAGATCCCGCACGGGCCAAAGCCCACGACGATCGGACGTTCGGTCAGGTCTTGTGGCGCCTGGCCAACCACCTTGTAGCTGACATCCGGCGCGGGGTTGACGTTGCGGTCATCGGCGAACTTGAGCAACAGGGCGGCTTCGCCTTTCACGTTCAAGTCGATGGTGTAGATGAAGCACAGCTCCGACGATTTCTTGCGGGCGTCGTAGCTGCGCTTGAACAGGGTGAAATCGAGCAGGTCATCACTGGCGACGCCCAGGCGCTGCACGATGGCAGGCCGCAGGTCTTCTTCGGGATGGTCGATGGGCAGCTTGAGTTCGGTGATTCGTAGCATGACAGGATCCGGTGTGCGGCGTTCGTAAGGCCGGCGGTTTTGCAAACCGGCGATTATAAGCCCCAACCGTGGTTTCCCGTCATGCTAAAACAGCGCAGGGGGTAATCAATCGTCCCGCGAACCGCCGAAAGCCGCGCAGCCACGCTGGACTTGACCGTTGATCCGCAATTCGGCGGTCATGTGTTGCAGGCTGCCGCTGACGCTGTCGATGCAACGCTGCGGCGCGACCCACAGTTCGACCTTCTGGTTGTTGGCCTCGGTCATCAGGTTGAAGCGGCCGTCGCCGATTTGCTCTTCCACATACGGCACCGCCAGTGGCGGCTGGCCTTCACGTTCCAGGACCATGCCCTTGGCCGTGACGTTCATCGCCCAGGCCGGCTTGTGCCCGTTGGCGCGCAGGATCATGCGCTTGAAGTCCGGGTCGTTGCACGCCGAGGTCGAGCGCTCCACACGATAGAGTTGCTGCAGGTCCACGCTGCCCTGGGTGCCGCTGGCCACACCGGAGAACTTGCCGCGCAGGTCGGCGAACAGCGCGCCTTGCTGGCCGGCCAGGGAAGCGGCTTCCTGCAGGATGCTGGTGCCGCCGGTGTCGTTGACCACGTAGTTGCGTTGGTCGTTGCACGGCTGGAACAGCAGCTTGCCACTGACCGCCGTGAGTTCGCCCTGCATGCGGGTCAGGCCGGCAGTTGACGGCTTGGCCGGCTCGCTTTCGAACATCTGGCAGGCGGCGAAAAGGGGGAGCAGGGCAAACAGGGCAAGGGTACGAGCGGCACGCATAGAGGGTCTCCAGACAAGTGCCGCCACGTTACGCAGGCTGACGCTGCATCACAAGCCCGCCTGCCAGCTTCAGGCGATTCTGTCAGACGTGAAGGTCAGCCGACGATAAAGGTCTGGCCGGTCTGCAAGCCCTCGACGCTTTTCGCGTAGGCCAATGCAACATCGGCCCCCGGTGCGGGTTTGAAGCCGCGGAAATACGGCGCATAGCTGCCCATGGCTTCCACCAGCACCGTAGGACTGACGGAGTTGACGCGCAGGCCCCTTGGCAATTCAATCGCCGCCGCCTTTACAAAGGCGTCGAGTGCGCCGTTGACCAGCGCCGCCGAAGCACCGGTGCGGATCGGGTCACGGTTGAGAATGCCGCTGGTGAAGGTGAACGAGGCGCCGTCGTTGGCGTACTCGCGGCCGATCAGCAGCAGGTTGACCTGGCCCATCAACTTGTCGCGCAGGCCCAGCTCGAAGTCGGTTTCGCTCATGTCACCCAGGGGTACGAAGTTCACGCTACCCGCCGCGCACACTAGGGCGTCGAACTTGCCGGTCTGTTCAAACAGTTTGCGGATCGAGGTGCTGTCGCTGATATCGACCTGCAAGTCGCCGCTGCTGCGGCCGATGCTGATGACCTCGTGACGCTGTGCCAGTTCTGCCTTGACTGCCGAGCCGACGGTGCCGCTGGCACCAATCAATAGGATTTTCATGGGGCTGTTCCTCCGGGGGTAAGTGAAGGTTCAGTCTAGAGTGGCTTTTTCAATGGATAAACGTGCTAATAGGCAACCTTTGGTTTTCTATTGGAAACAATCCATGAGCGAAATGGATGACCTGGCGGCCTTTGCCGTGCTGATCGAAGCCGGCAGTTTCACCGTGGCGGCCGAGCAATTGGGCTGCAGCAAGGGGCAATTGTCCAAGCGCATCAGCCAGTTGGAAGCGCAGTTTTCCGTGGTCTTGCTGCATCGCACCACGCGCAAGCTGAGCCTCACGGCAGCCGGTGCGGCGTTGTTGCCCCAGGCCCAGGCGCTGGTGGTGCAGGTGGATCGCGCTCGTCAGGCATTGGCTCGGCTGAAGGACGATTTGGCCGGGCCGGTGCGTATGACGGGTCCGGTGTCGCTGGGCGAAACCTTCTTTGATGGCTTGTTGCTGGAGTTCTCCAAGCAATACCCGCAGGTGCAGATCGAGTTGGAGTTGAACAACAGCTACCGCGACCTGGCACGGGATGGCTTTGACCTGGGGGTGCGCTCGGGTGCGATTGAAAACGAGCGCCTGGTGGCCAAGCCGCTGCTGGCCTGGCATGAAATGACCTGCGCCAGCCCGGCCTACCTGGAACAGCACGGCGAGCCGCAGACGCCGGCGGACCTGGCTGCCCACACCTGTCTGCTCAACAGCCACTACAGCGGCCGCGAAGAGTGGCTGTACCACCAGCAACATGAGTTGTTGCGGGTGCGGGTCAGCGGCACCTTTGCCTCCAACCACTACAACCTGTTGAAGAAGGCCGCCTTGGTGGGGGCCGGTATTGCCCGTCTGCCTTCCTACGTCCTGCCGGCGGAATTGGCTGACGGGCGCTTGCGTTGGCTCCTGCGCGATTATCAGACGCGGAGCATGCCGATGTACCTGGTCCACCCCTATCAAGGCGGCCTGCCACGGCGCACCCAGGTACTGGCCGATTACCTGGTGGACTGGTTCAAGCGCAGCGGCGAAGCGCTGGACCGTCTTTAGCCGTAGCGCCGGGCGATCAGGTGGTCGATAGACAGGCGCCCCGGGCCTCTGGCCACCAGCCACAACAGTATGGCCAGCCAGGTGCCGTGGGTCGGGTAGGCATCCGGGTAGACGAACACCTGAATGACCAGGGTCATGCCGATCAGCGCCAGGGCCGAAAAGCGCGTGGCAAAGCCCACCAGGATCAACACCGGGAAGAAGTGCTCGGCAAACGCCGCCATGTGTGCAGCCACTTCCGGCGATAGCACTGGCACGTGGTATTCACTGCGAAACAACGGCAATGTCGAGGCGGCAAGGCGTGGTTCGCCCAGTTGGAAGGTGCCGCTGATCAGGTCAACGGCAAAACCTTCGACCTTGGTTTGCCCCGACTTCCAGAACACCGCCGCGATGGAGAAGCGTGCGAGAAAGGCGATCAGGCTGTAGGGGATTTTCTCTAAAAGCGCGATTGCCCGATTTATCAGGCCGGTGGGGGCAGTGTTCATGGCGATACCTTTGGTTCCAGGTGCAGATGGGTGATGGCCTCGTGACTGACCAGCAGTGACAGGCATTTGTGCAAGTCGAACTCGGTCGACGCCTCAAGGGCGTGAGCGACTGCTTGTTGCAGCGTTGAGCCGTGGTTCAGGCTGTTGATAAACGCTACGGCGCCGCCGTCGATGGCGAACACCTTGACCCCCAGGCCGTGGCGCAATACCAGCGCACTCTGTGGGTGCCAGGGGTTCAAGGTGGCCAAGGCGCCTTCGATCTGATGCGCGGCCCACACGGCAACCACGGCATACGCGCTGTTCAGCGTCGCGAGGGACGGGTGCAGTTGCAGGCGCAACGTCCCCAGGTCCGCCCCGTTTTGCAGGTGGTGGAGGACGGCGTGCCGATTCAGGCCCGGCGTATCCGCCGCGTGATAAGCCCGCACGCGCAGGCGTTCAAGCTGGGCGACATCTGCCAGGTAGGGCACGCTGGCGGCGGGTTCGAACGCGCGGATGAATGCGGCAAAAGTGTCGCCGTATTCGCTGATCAGCGGGCTGCTCGGCGGGCTGGCCTGTACATAGAGGCCGGCCATGGCCCGAAAGAAGTCGTCGCCCACCAGTTGCAAGGTCACCGGGTGTGCTGCCGCCAACGCATTGATCAACGCGCTGTGGACGTTGTTGCGGTACACCGCAAAGCGGCTGGCCGGGTCGGCACCGTTGCTGCTGAACAGCCCATCGGGGCAGGGCAGGTCAGGCGCCAGCAGGGCGCGGGCAAATGTGTCGTAGAGGCTCATGGGAGCACCTGCGACAAGTGCCAGTCGGCCTGTTGCGCCTCAGCGTGAAGGACACTGAAGGCCGGCACCTGGTTATCCCGTTCGATCAGCGTGGCCACCGGGCCCGTGCGTGCCAGTAGGGTTTCGTACAGGCGCCACACGGCGTTATCGATGGGCGCACCGTGATCGTCGATCAGCAAGCGGTCGCCGAGGCTGTCAGTGTCTTCGGCAAACCCGGCCAGATGAATCTCACCGACAGCGTGCAACGGCAGTGCATCGATGTAGGCCAGCGGGTCGCGTTGATGATTGATACACGACACGTAGACGTTGTTGACGTCCAGCAGCAAGCCACAACCGGTGCGGCGGATGACTTCGCTGATGAAGTCCGTCTCGTCCAGGGTCGAGCGCTGGAATTGCAGGTAGGTGGATGGGTTTTCCAGCAGCATGGGGCGCTTGAGCGTGCTTTGCACCTGATCCACGTGTGCGCAGACGCGCTTGAGGGTCGCGGCATCGTAGGCGAGGGGCAGCAGGTCGTTGAGAAACACCGGGCCGTGGCTTGACCAGGCCAGGTGCTCGGAAAAGGACTTGGGTTGATAGCGCTCGATCAGCGCAGCCAGCCGTGCCAGGTGCGCACGGTCCAGCGGGCCTTCGCCGCCGATGGACAGGCCCACGCCGTGCAAGGACAGCGGGTACTGCTCGCGGATCAATCCCAGGTAGTGGTGAAACGGCCCGCCGGCGACCATGTAGTTTTCGGCGTGCACTTCAAAAAAACCGATGTCGGGGGCGGTCTCAAGCACTTCGCTGAAGTGCTCGTACTTGAGCCCCAGCCCGGCCCGGCGCGGGAGGCCGGGCGCCTGAGCCTGGGAGATGGCTGGCAAGGATGAAAGGGTCATCATCAGTACTCAGGCTGTGCAGGTTTCAGGACTTGGCGGTGAAGGCGGCTTCCTGGCCGAAACCGGTCGGCGAGGTGGAGCTTGGGGTTTGGGTGCAGGTGCCGGCCGGGACCAGTTTCCAGGCGTTGGCCTGGTCCTTGGTTTTCGACGTGCCGGCGCAGGAGGTGCCAGCCCCGGCGGCGCAATCGTTCTTGCCGGCTTCAGCGACACCGAAGCATTTCTGCATGTCGTCGGCTGCGTGGGCGGTGGAGGTCAGGGCGGACAGGCTCAGGGCGGAACCGAGGGCCAGGACGAGGGTGGCGGCGGACAGTTTGGTGGTCATGGTGGATCTCCAGCAGTGGGTTGAGTGGGCGGGCTTGGGTGCCTGCTTGTACCACTAGAGACGGGAGCGGGAGGTTCGTTACAGGTCGGTCGAAAAAATTTCAAACATTGCAAAAGTCCGGGATCACCCAAAAACAAATGTGGGAGCTGGCTTGCCTGCGATGGCATCACCTCGGTGTGACTGATACACCGAGGCGATGCCATCGCAGGCAAGCCAGCTCCCACATAAGCCAGCACAGATATTGAGTGTTGCCTAGCCGCCGAGGTAGGCCTCACGCACCTTCGGATCCGTCAGCAGTTGCTCACCCGAGCCTTCCATCACCACCCGGCCGTTTTCCAGGACATAGGCGCGGTCGGCGATTTTCAGGGCCTGGTTGGCGTTCTGCTCCACGAGGAACACCGTTACACCGTCCTTGCGCAGCTGTTCGATGATGTCGAAGATCTGCTGGATGATGATCGGTGCCAGGCCCAGCGATGGTTCGTCCAGCAGCAGCAGCTTGGGTTTGCTCATCAGCGCGCGGCCGATGGCGAGCATTTGCTGCTCGCCGCCAGACATGGTGCCGCCGCGCTGGCTAAAGCGCTCCTTGAGCCGTGGGAACAGGTGCAGCACCTTGTCCATCTGCTCCTGGAAGTCGCCCTTGTCGGTAAAGAAACCGCCCATGGCGAGGTTCTCTTCCACGGTCAGGCGGGAAAATACCCGACGGCCTTCCGGCACCACGGCGATGCTCTTGCGCATGATCTGCGACGATTGCAGGCCCACCAGCTCTTCACCCATGTAGCGGATGCTGCCGCTGTGGGCCTGGGGCGAACCGCACAAGGTCATCAGCAAGGTGGACTTGCCCGCGCCGTTGGCGCCGATCAGCGTGACGATCTCGCCTTGGCGCACTTCCACGTTGACGCTGTGCAGGGCCTGGATCTTGCCGTAGAAAGTGGAAACGTTTTCGAATTGCAGCATTTTACGCTTCCCCCAAATAGGCTTTGATCACTTCAGGATTGTCGCGGATCTGCTCCGGCGTCCCGTCGGCCAGCGGCGTGCCCTGGTTGATCACCACGATGTGGTCGGAAATGCTCATGACCAGTTTCATGTCGTGTTCGATCAACAGCACGGTGACGTTGTGTTCCTCACGCAGCACGCTGATCAGCGCCTTGAGGTCTTCGGTCTCCTTGGGGTTCAGGCCGGCGGCCGGTTCGTCGAGCATGAGGATCCGCGGGCGGGTCATCATGCAGCGGGCGATTTCCAGGCGACGTTGCTGGCCGTAGGCCAGGGTGCCGGCAGGGCGGTTGGCAAACTCGGTGAGGTTGACCTTGTCCAGCCAGTACGCGGCAAATTCCATGGCCTCGCGCTCGCTCTTGCGGAACGCCGGGGTCTTGAACAGGCCCGCCAGGAAGTTGGTGTTCAAGTGGCGGTGCTGGGCGATCAGCAGGTTTTCGACCGCCGTCATGTCCTTGAACAGCCGCACGTTCTGGAAGGTGCGCACCACGCCCTTGCGGGCGATCTCGTGGCCGGCCAGGCCCTGGATCGGCTGGCCGTCCAGCAGGATGCTGCCACCGCTCGGCTTGTAGAAACCGGTGAGGCAGTTGAACACCGTGGTCTTGCCGGCGCCGTTGGGGCCGATCAAGGCAACCACCTGTTTTTCTTTGACGGTCAGGGCCACGCCGTTGACCGCCAGCAAACCGCCGAAGCGCATGCTCAGATTTTCGACTTTCAGGATCTCGCGGCTCATTTGCGCAGCTCCATGTGTGGACGTTGCATGGGCAGCAGGCCTTGAGGGCGCCAGATCATCATCAGCACCATCATGGCGCCGAACATCAACATGCGGTATTCACTGAACTCACGCATCATTTCCGGCAGCAGGATCATCACGATCGCCGCCAGGATCACGCCCAGCTGCGAGCCCATGCCACCCAGTACCACGATGGCGAGGATGATCGCCGACTCGATAAAGGTGAACGACTCCGGGGTCACCAAGCCTTGGCGCGCGGCGAAGAAGCTGCCGGCAAAACCGGCGAACGCAGCACCCAGGGTGAAGGCGGAGAGCTTGATGATGGTCGGGTTCAGGCCCAGGGCCCGGCAGGCGATCTCATCTTCGCGCAACGCTTCCCACGCACGGCCGATGGGCATGCGCAGCAGGCGGTTGATCACGAACAGGGCGGCCAGTGCCAGCAACAGCGCCACCAGGTACAGGAACACCACTTTGCTCACCGGGTTGTAGTCGATCCCGAAGTATTCGTGGAAGGTCTGCATGCCTTCGGCGGCGCTGCGGTCGAACGACAGGCCGAAGAAGGTGGGCTTGGGAATGCTGCTGATGCCGTTGGGGCCACCGGTGATGTCCGTGAGGTTACGCAGGAACAGCCGGATGATTTCACCGAAGCCCAGGGTCACGATGGCCAGGTAGTCACCGCGCAAGCGCAGCACCGGGAAGCCCAGCAGGAAGCCGAACGTGGCTGCCGCCATGCCCGCCAGTGGCAGGCAGATCCAGAAGCTCCAGCCCAGGTAGTGCGAGAGCAGCGCGTAGGTGTAGGCACCCACGGCATAGAAGCCCACATAACCGAGGTCGAGCAGGCCGGCGAGGCCCACGACGATGTTCAGGCCCAGGCCCAGCAACACGTAGATCAGGATCAGGGTGGCGATATCGACTGCGCCGCGCGAGCCGAAGAACGGCCAGATCAGCGCGGCCACGATCAGGCCGATGATGATGTAGCGCTGGGTGCGCGGCAGGGTCAGGAACTGGCTGACCTTGGGCGATACCAACGGACCACGGTTGCCCTTGAACAAGGCGCCGACCTGCTGGGTGAACAGCACGCGCAGGAACATCAGCACCGAGCACAGGGCGATGATGGTCAGGGTCACGGGACCGGTGCCATGCACTTCCAGGTTGATCCCGACAATGCTCAGCTTGAGGCCGAGTACCGGAAAGGCCACGGCCCAGACCAGCAAGGCGCTGAAAAACGCCGATTTGAGATATCTGCTCATACTTTCTCAACCTCCGGGCGGCCCAAAATGCCGGTCGGACGGAACAACAGCACCAGAACCAACAGGCCGAACGCCACGACGTCCTTGTATTGGTCGCCGAAGATATCGGCACCGAACGCTTCGGCCACACCCAGCACCAGGCCACCGAGCATCGCGCCCGGGATACTGCCGATGCCGCCCAGGACCGCTGCGGTAAAGGCCTTGAGGCCCACCAGGAAACCGGCGTTGGGGTTGATCACGCCGTACTGCATGCTCAGCAGCACCGCCGCGACGGCAGCCAGTGCGGCACCGATCACGAAGGTCAGGGCGATGATGTTGTTGGTGTTGATGCCCAGCAGGTTGGCCATCTTGATGTCTTCGGCACACGCCCGGCAGGCGCGCCCCAGACGGGAGCGGGAGATGAACAGGGTCAGGCCCAGCATCGCCACCAGGGTGACGACGAAGACCAGGATTTGCATGTAGGAAATCAGCACTTCCTCCGCGCCGCCCGGGCCGAAGGAGATGCTCCCAGGGATCAGGTTGGGGATGGATTTATCCTTGGAGTCCTGGGACAGCAATACGGTGTTCTGTAGGAAAATCGACATACCGATGGCGGAAATCAGTGGGATCAAACGGTTGCTGCCACGCAAGGGACGGTAGGCAACACGCTCGATACTGTAGCCATAGGCACTGGTTACAACGATTGACGCGATAAACGCGGCGGTCATCAACAGCGGCAGGGAGTGGATACCCATCATGGCCAGCCCGGCAAGGGCGATAAAGGCCACGTAGGAACCAATCATGTACACCTCGCCATGGGCGAAGTTGATCATTCCAATGATGCCGTAAACCATTGTGTAGCCAATGGCTATCAAGGCATAGGTGCTGCCAATGGTCAGGCCATTAACCAGCTGTTGGAAAAAATGATAGATCTCAGGCATTACAGCGCTCCTAAAAACCCGATACGCATTTCACTGGTGGAGTCATGTTCCGGCCCTGCGCTGTGTTCTATGAGCACATTTGCACAAAGCGTTTGCCAGCGAACCGCTGGTGACGGTTTTAAGATTTTCAGGTGAGCCAGCGCCCGGATCGCGGGTGACAGGCCCATAAACCTCGTAAAACAAAGCCCACTGCTCTCACAGTGGGCTTGTTGGACCAGTAATGCCTGGCTTACTGAGGGGAAACTTCGGTTTTTGGTTTACCGAAGTGCCATTCGTAGACCACGAACTTGAAGTCCTTCAGGTCGCCCTTGGCGTCGAAGCTCAGGTCGCCGGTTGGGGTCTTGAAGGTGCCCGCGTGGATGGCTTCGGCCACTTTGGCGGTGTCTTCGCTCTTCGCAGCCTTGATACCGCCTGCGATCAGCTCAACAGCGGAGTAGGCCGGGAACACGAACGGGCCGCTTGGGTCCTTGCCGTCAGCCTTGATGGCGTCAACGATGGCCTTGTTTTCAGGCTCGGAGTCGAACGACTTCGGCAGGGTCACCAGCAGGCCTTCGGAAGCACCCTGGGCGATTTGCGAGATGGAGTCGTTGCCGACGCCTTCCGGGCCCATGAACTTGGCTTTCAGGCCTTTTTCCTGGGACTGGCGCAGGATCAGGCCCAGCTCTGGGTGGTAGCCGCCGTAGTAGACGAAGTCGACGTTGGCTTGCTTGAGCTTCTGAATGATCGAGGAGAAGTCTTTGTCGCCGGCGTTCAGGCCTTCGAAGACGGCAACCTTGGTGCCTTTCTTCTCCAGGGTCTGTTTGACGGCAGTGGCGATGCCTTCACCGTATTGCTGCTTGTCGTGCAGGACGGCAACGACTTTCGGCTTCACGTGGTCGGCGATGTAGTTGCCGGCTGCCGGGCCCTGGGCGCTGTCCAGGCCGATGGTGCGGAAGACCAGCTTGTAGCCACGGGAAGTGATGTCCGGGCTGGTGGCGGCTGGGGTGATCATGATCACGCCTTCATCTTCATAGATGTCGGACGCTGGCTGAGTGGAGCTGGAGCAGAGGTGACCGATGACAAACTTGACGCCGTCGTTGACCACTTTGTTGGCTACGGCAACCGCTTGTTTAGGATCGCAAGCGTCATCGTATTCCTTGGCTTCAAGCATCTTGCCGTCTACGCCGCCCTTGGCGTTGATGTCTTTGATGGCTTGCTTGGCGCCGGTGAACTGCATGTCACCGTATTGCGTCACTGGACCGGTCTTGGGCCCGGCGATACCGATCTTGATGGTATCAGCTGCGAACGAATGGCCGGCAACCCCAGCCAGGACCATAGCGGCAAACAGTTTGGAAATCTGCTTAGTAGCCTTATTCATAGTGCTCCACTCTTACTGTTGTATTTTTTATAGTTCTAGCGGCCTTGTGAGCTGCAGAACCGGATCGGATATCTCGGATATCCCCCCGGCAGCGACCTGGCAACTGTACCGGTACAGTGTAGAGCGCCGGTTGATCGCTTGAAAAGCTGGCTGCTGGGGGCAAAACCCGGGTGTGTCGCTTAAATGAAAGAAAAAGACAGAATTGCGGCGGGCTTATGCCAGAGTTTCAGGCAATCCTTGGCTTTTCTGACACTTTCTATCGATGCCTCATTTGCAACTGGGTTTTTCTACCAAGGGCGTGACGTTATGATTGCGCCGTTTTTTCCCCAAGGTGAACTCCCATGACGCAAGAACCTAGCACCCTCTATGCCAAGCTGCTCGGTGAAACCGCCGAAATTTCCTGGAAGGAGCTTGAACCGTTCTTTGCCAAGGGTGCCCTATTGTGGGTCGATGCCGGCCTGGATTTGATCGAGGCCGCCGAAGGAATGGCCGAGGACAACCGTGACAAAGTGGCTGCCTGGCTGGCCTCGGGCAGCCTTGGCGAAGTGTCTGCGACGCGGGCATTGGACCTGGTTGAGCGTGATCCGAGCCTGTGGGCCGTGGTGGTTTCGCCGTGGATTCTGATCCAGGAAAGGGCAGCGTAAGAAAACCTCGCACAAAAAAGGTGCATGTTTTTCCCTGGCAGAAGTGTGTAGCGGAGTAACCGCTGGCGCCGTGATGGCAAGTTGCCGTAGAGAAAGGTCACAGCGCAGGGTGACGTGCGCGTCATGGGAACAGTTTTGAGCCCGGCTAACCGGTGGGAGAATTGTTTCCTGGTGTGAATAAACAAGGGTCATTTGTAAGATAAATCTGCGGGTTGCGCGGATTTGTCAGTGGATTCCGGTAAAGTTCGCGGCTTGTTCCATGGAGCCCGTCATGCCGTCCACGCTGCCGCCCTTACTAAAAACCCCGCACCAGCTGCTCTACCTTGTCTACGGTGAACAGGATGTTTATCGACGCGAGGCCAAGTTCAGCATCCTCACCGCCCTGTCGCAGCTCAAGCAGGGCGAGTCGTTGTGCATTCGGGTCATGACGGATCGTCCGCAGGACTACACCGGCTGGCCAGTCGAAACCCTCGCACTGGATGAGCAGACCTTGACCCGGTGGCAGGGCGACAACGGCTACACCCACCGCCGCAAGGCCTGCGCCATCGCCCATGGGCTGACGCTGGCGGACAAGACCCTGTTCGTCGATACCGACACGCTGTTTCTCAAATCGCCCCACCGCGTACTCGAGCTGATCGAGCCCGGCCAGTATGTGATGGACGAGTTCGAATACGACTGGAGCTACGTCTGCAAGCGTCCGGACTACCTCAAATTGGGTCGCGACCTACAGGCCCATGGCATCAGTGCCAGCAATGGTTTCAAGCTATACAACAGCGGCCTGTGCGGTGTGCGGGCGAGTGACGCACCGCTGCTCGAAACGGCGATCGGCTTTATCGACGAGTGGACCCGCGAGTCGTTCGACATCCACACCATCGAGCAGGTGGCGATTTCCTTCGCGATGCGCGGCAAGCCGGTGCGCGAGGCGCGCAAGTTCGTGCACCACTTTTACGCCGACAAGCGCTTCTTCCATGCCATGCAGGCGCACTTTTTCAGCCTGCACGGTGAGGCGTTCAGCCCGGAACTGGTCGCACGTTGCCTGGATGTGCCGCGCTTCAAGCCGATGCCATCGCCACTGCAGCGCGTGTGGATCAAGTGGCAGTTGCGCAACCTGCGCAAGCATCTGAAGAAGGTCGGCCGTGACTTGCTCTACGGCAGCTCCGCGCCCGAGCACCCGTACTACGACGTGTGCCGACACGGCTGGTGGGAATCCGCCTGCAAGGAAATACGACGCTGGGACGAGGCTGAGCAGAAGAAGCTGCTGCAGGCGAAGGACGCCGGATGGCCGCAGCACATGCCCCGGCCCGCCAAGGCGGCGGACGAGCAAACCATCCTGGCCTTCCTGCGCCAGCGCCTGGCCCAATAACAGGGCGGCGGCGCCGAGTGGCGCCGCCTCCGCGGCCTAGAACGTCTTGCCGGTGTAGTTGTTCAAGGAAATGACCTTGGTCTTGCCGATGCGATGACGATAGATCTCGCGCAGGTACTTGATCGCCTTCTTCACGCAATCCCGTGACAGGCGAATGTCATTGATCGAGACAAACTTCTCTTTGTCGTTGATCAGCTCGCGGTACTTCTTCTCATACATCGGCTTGATCGCGTACCAGTTGGTATCGAGGATCTTCGCCGGGTTTTCAAACTCGTTGAGCAACTCGTCGATGCGGTCTTCGTCGAAGTCCTCGTGGATGATGAAGTCCAGGATCGAGTTGTCCAGCGTCTCATCGAAACGGTACGGGTTGCGCGCAAAACAGCGCTTGATAAACGCCACGATCAGCGTGAGGAAATCATCCGACAGGCACGGGCTCTTGGCGATCAGGGTGGTCAGCGACAGGTTGGCCGAAGCGCCGATCACCAAGGCATACCGCTTGAGCGTGGTGTTGGGGAACAGGCTGTTGAGGTGGGTCTTGAGCCGGTTCAGGTCCATGTAGGACAGCTTGTAGTCCTTGGGCAACGAAACGATGGACACCACCGACGAGCAGTTCTTGAAGAAGTGCAGGTCATGCAGCGCCGCCGCGTCGTAGCCGGAATTCTTGTACTGCTCCAGGGACGCCTTGTAGCGCTTGGACTCGATCGGCAACAGGCTGATGCCTTCGATGGCCTGGGTGACCTTGTTGAAGTGCGGCAGGTCGATGGAGCGGAAGAACAGGTCGTCGATGTTCAGGCGCTGCGGTTCTTTATCGAACACCTTGAACTTGTCATTGGACGGCGCCGGGGTTTCCGGGACCACGGATTCGGCGTAGGCAATCGCCACCGGGCCGGCCAGGCTCATGAACAGGTCGTTGGCATCCAGGCGGATGGTCTCGCCAATGTCGATACCGGCGCGACGGAAGTAGTTCTGGTCGTAGTCGGTGGTCACCGCCTGGGCGGTGAGGATGTTGAAGATCTGCTGGGAGATGTACTGGTTGGCGTGTTTTTCCATGGCATTGACGTCAATGTTCTGGATATTGCCGTCATCGCTTTCTTCGGCGTAACGCATGATGTCGTTGGAGATCAGCATCATCGCGTTCCACGGCCGGATACGCCCCTTCACGCTGGCTTCGCTGCTGTCTTCGTTGGCGAAGTTGTACGAGAAATCCCATTCTTCCGACAGATACTTGCAGAGCAAACGCCCGGCGTTGATGTGCAGCGCCTCGGACATTTCGCTGCGGTGATCGGAGATATTCGGCAGCACGCAGATGCCGCTGGTGAAGATCGGCTCGAACACAAACGCGTGGCCGCTCTTGCTGTCGTGCTCGTCGGCGGGCTTGGTGTCGAACGTCTTGTTCATATAGGAGTGCTGCTGGGCCAGGCCGAATTCCGAGGCCATGCCCGAGCCGGTACCACCGCCGGCGCTGAAGATCGAGAAGTACAGGCGCGACTGGTTGGCCTTGATGCCGCAGGAGTCGATCAGGTACGAGTGGATCATTTTCCAGTCGGGGCTGGAGAAACGCTGGGTGTCCTTGTTGAGGATGATCTTGGCCAGGTACTGGCCGAGGATCGGCGCGTTACCGGCGCCACCGGCATGGACTTCCGAGAGGTCCATGATTTTCATCTTGCTGTAGTCGCGCAAGAAGCCGCTTTTTTCGCCCTTGCGCGAGAAGCGGATGCGCCCGGCGATGTCCTTGTCCAAGTCGCCCAGCATCACCAGCGGTTCCACCAGGAATACCGGCTTGCTGGCCTTGCCGCCGCCCAGGCGCAGGTTGTTGCGAATCCACTGGGCCGGGCTGTAGCCCTTGTCCACCGACTTGTCTTCGTTACTGAATTCGTTCAGGTAGAACTTGCGCGCGTTGTACACCAGTTCCGCCACGTCCAGCGCGATGTTCGAACCGCAGCGGCCCAGGCCGATCAGGCATACCGAGGGAAATTCCTGCTCGTTGCGCGGGTCGCCGTCGCCTTCCTGTTGGGGCAGGCGCGGGAACACCATGTCACGCAGGCCGTCGAGGTTGTCGAGGATGCGGTCGGTATTGGTTTCGGTGAAGTACAAGTACTGCTGGGTCGCCAGCGGGCGGGCGCTGCTCAATGACTTTGAACCTGGGGATTTTTCCGCAGGTGCTGTCGGCAACTCGTCGGGAACCACGGTGGCAGAGTTATTTTTGGAAGTCATTGGGCGCCATGTACTTGGACGGATGGCTGGAAGAATTCAAGGAGCCATCACTGAATGGGAGTTCGCGACTTTGCAGCGCGTTTTCGTCCGGGACGCGTGGGTTTAACCCTGCTTTTTCAAGGGAAATCGTGGCCGGACTCTGATGAATCGGCCGTCTGTCGGGTTTCTTTAAGCAAATGATGGCGAAATGCCAAAGTTTCGGCGTCAGCGAATTGGCCGAATCACCGAAGTGGGGCCGATACGGACCGGGGAGGGACTTCTGGGGGCCAGCGGGTCCTTGGTGCCCGCCACGCTGAATGGGTACAACGGATTACGCATCTGAATGCCCTGGATGACACCGATCACGTCGGCGGCACACACCGCCGGGCTCAACAGGTAACCCTGGACGTAATCGCAGCCATGCTTGAGCAGCAGCTCGAATTGCGCCTGGGTTTCCACGCCTTCGGTCACCACTTGCAGGTGCAGGGTGTGGGCCATGCCGATAATCGCCTGGACGATCTCGATGTCGGCGGTGGACTTGGGGATGTCCTGGATAAACGATCGATCAATCTTCAAGGTGTTCAGCGGCAGGCGCTTGAGATAGGCGAGGGACGAATACCCGGTGCCGAAGTCGTCGATGGCCAGCGACACGCCCAGCGCACGGATCTGCCGCAACAGGGCGAGGGTGCTGCTGATATTGCCCATCAGGGCGTTTTCGGTGACTTCCAGTTCCAGGCGGTGGGCCGCGATGCCGCTGAAGCGCAGGGCGTCTTCGATCTCGTCGGCCAGTTCGTCGCGGGCCAGGTTGAGGGCCGAGCAGTTCACCGCCATGGTCAGTTCGGTGTAGCCCCGGTCAGACAACAGGCTCAGGTCATGACAGGCCTGGCGCAATACCCAGTGGTCCAGGTCGGCAATCAGCCCATTGTTTTCGGCGATGCCGATAAAGCGGTCCGGGGCGAGCAGGCCATGCACCGGGTGCTGCCAGCGCACCAGGGCCTCCAGGCGCGTGACCTTGCCCAGCTTCATGTCGAAGATCGGTTGGTAGAACAGCACCAGTTGGTTGCGCGCACGCAGGGCGCCGCGCAGTTCTTCTTCCAGTTGCAGTTCGAGGAAGGCGCGGGTTTTCAGGTTGGAGCTGAAGAAGGTCAGGCTGTTGCGCCCGGTGTCCTTGGATTGGTACAGCGCCAGGTCGGCAGTTTTCAGCAGCTCTTCACAGGTGAGGCCATCATCGGGAAACAGGCTGATACCAATGCTGGTGGTCATCACCATGCGCCGCCCGGCCAGTTCGATCGGTTCTTTCATTTTTTGCATGATGCGTTGGGCCAGGTGGCGCGCTTCGTCACGGTGATGGACGCTGATCAGAATGCAGAACTCATCGCCACCGAACCGAGCCACCACATCTTCATGACTGCGCACCGAGCCTTTGATATGCGCGGCGAGCACGGTGAGCAACTGGTCGCCTGCGTCATGCCCGAGGCTGTCGTTGATGCGTTTGAAATGATCGATATCGAGGAAAACCACGGCCATCATGCCGTGAGTCCTGGTTTTCTCGTCGAGCTTCTCGGCAAAGATCTGGTTGAAACCGCGCCGATTGAGCAGGCTGGTCAACGCGTCAAAGTGCGCCACCTGTTGCAGGGAGGCGCGGGCCTGGTCCAGTTCGCTGAGCAGGGCGTTGACCCGGCGCAGGTCGCGTTCCTTATGCTGAAGCTTCTTGTCCGCGAGGGCGGCGCTGACGCTGCTGCCAATCACCAGCAGCGTGATCACGGCGACGGACAGGCCGAGTTGAATGGGGTTGTTGTCCAATGGCAGCGATAGATCGGCGCCAGTGGGCACCAGCATGCGCATGGCCGCCATGCCGGTGAAATGCATGCTCAGAATGCCGGCGCCCAGTACCAGGCTGGCGGCGTACTTGAGCAGAGTTGGTGGAACACCCCGGCACCGTTGCGCAGGTAGCTCGACAGCAAGCGCCGCCAGGCTGGCGCCGATGGCAATGCCCACCGAGGCCATGAACAACCCGGATTCGAAATACACCGCGGCCTGGGAGCGCATAGCCGACATGCCCACGTAGTGCATCAGGGCGATGCCCAGGCCCATCCATACCGACGCCAGCAGGTACTGATGGAACCGCAGATGGGTGTGGCTGAGGGTTTTCATGGCGAACAGCGCGGCGATCATGGCGATCAGCAGCGAGGCGAACGTCATGATCAATTCGTAATGAATGGCGATGGGCGCCTGGAAAGCCAGCATGCTGATGAAGTGGGTGGACCAGATGCCACCCGCCAGGCAACCGGCACCGAGCCAGCGCCAGCGGCGACGAGCGGTAGGGTCTTCGACGTGGCCGACCCGCTCGGCCATATCAAGGGTGCCAAAACCCGCCGCACACGCGACCAGGTAGGCCAGCAGAACCAGGAAGGGGTTATGACTGCAATTGAGTAATAAGTGCCCGTTCTCTGGAAGCTCGGTAAAAAAATGCAGACCAAGCCATTCCATAGCATGTCCCGTAAAAGTCGTTGCGCCATTGCCTACAGCGATGGCCTACGACCTCGAGTATAGAAGGCCTGCGAAATTCGCCATGGATAATGGCACTTTGATCTCTACGATTTTGGCATGCCGGCCATAGCGTTTGATGCTAAGCGCTGATGGGCAGGTCCAGCTCGAAGGGCATCTCCAGCGGCGCCAGGCCAAAGGCCGCGCGGGCGGCATCGCAATCGACGTTCTGTACGCCCTCGTGCCAGGACGCTTCAAACTCACGGCAGGTGCTCGACCGTTGCTCGTAGATCGAGCAACTGGTGCCTTTGCCCACTTCGCCTTCAAGGCTGCAGCAACGCACGGGTTTCTGGTCGGTGCCGATCATGGCCACGCGCGTCGGATTGATCTGCACCACCAGATCGTCCGGTACCGTCCCGCCGGAGGAGGCGCACTCACCCCAGAAAAAAGACACACGGAAGTGTGAACAGCAGGCACCACAATTCAGGCACGGACTGGCTTCGGACATGGACGTCATCGATAAGAAATGTAAGAGGGGGTACTACGGGAAGGCTCGCCATTCTATCTGCGCCATGGCCGTTGGGAAGAGGGGCGCAGATATATATTTTCGTAGGGGAAGTCCCATGAATCTGGGGGAAATCATGCCCTATCAGCTTTACGAATCATTACAGACAAGCGCCGCCAGCCTGACTATGTTGCTGATACCGGGCAGGATGCATCGGGCATCGCAGCTCTCATAACAATAAAAGAGACGGACCCATGCAGAACTCGACCCAAGCGGCGAATGCCTGGCGCATTCTGTTCCTGCTGTTCCTGGCCAACCTGTTCAACTTCTTCGACCGCACCATTCCCGCGATCATCATCGAGCCGATCCGCATGGAATGGCACCTGAGCGACTTCCAGCTCGGCATTATCGGTACCGCCTTCACCATCGTCTACGCCATTGCCGGCCTGCCCCTCGGGCGCATGGCCGACACCGGTTCGCGCAGCAAGCTGATGGGCTGGGGCCTGTTCGCCTGGAGCGGGCTGACGGCGGTCAATGGCCTGGTCGGCAGTTTCTGGACCTTCCTGCTGGTGCGCATGGGCATCGGCATCGGCGAGGCCAGCTACGCACCGGCGGCCAACTCGCTGATCGGCGACCTGTTTCCCGCCCACCGCCGTGCCCGGGCCATGGGCATCTTTATGCTTGGCTTGCCCCTGGGCCTGTTGCTGGCATTTTTCACCATCGGCTGGATGGTCAAGGCGTTCGACAGCTGGCGCGCACCGTTCTTTATTGCCGCCGTGCCGGGGATGATCCTCGCGGTGTTCATGTTCTATATCAAGGAGCCCAAGCGCGGCGCGGCGGAGACCGTGCAAGTGTCCCAGGAACGCGTGGACCGCCCGATCCGCCGCGTCCTGGCGGTGCCGACCTTCCTCTGGCTGGTGCTGGCTGGCCTGTGCTTTAACTTTGCCACCTATGCCTGCAACTCGTTCCTGGTGCCGATGCTGCAGCGCTACTTCCTGATGCCGTTGCAGGACGCGGCGGTGGCCACCGGGGTCATCGTCGGCCTGACGGGGCTAGTGGGCCTGACCCTGGGCGGCTGGGTGGCCGACAAGATCCATCAGCGCATCGCCAATGGCCGGCTGTTGTTTGCGGCGTTCAGCCTGATTATCTCGACGGTGTGCACCGCCTGGGCCTTGCATGCCGGGCGCATTGAGATCGGCGTGTTCGTCGCGGTATTCAGCGTGGGCTGGCTGTTTGCCTATAACTTCTACACCTGCGTGTACACGGCGATCCAGGACGTGGTCGAGCCGCGCCTGCGGGCCACGGCGATGGCGCTGTTTTTTGCCGGGTTGTACTTGCTGGGTGGTGGCATGGGGCCAATTGTGGTGGGGGGCTTGTCCGATCACTTTGCCCATTCGGCGATGTATGCGGCCGGGGCGGAGCAGATGACCGAGGCTTATAAGGCGGTGGGGTTGCATGACGCCATGTACCTGATTCCGGTGGCGCTGTTCTTGACCATGCTGTTTCTGTTCCAGGCGTCGCGGTGTTTTGTGCGGGATGCCAAGAAGATGAAGGAGGGGTTGAGTGCGGTGGAGGTGCCGGGTTCGGCGGTTACAGCTTGAGACCGAGGTGACCTCATCGCAGGCAAGCCAGCTCCCACAGTTGACTGCATTCCAACGTTGGAACTCGGTCAACTGTGGGAGCTGGCTTGCCTGCGATGAGGCGCGAAAGGCCTAAAAAAAAGGCCCGCATTGCGCGGGCCTTCTTTTTTAGCCGGCGACCAGGACGCGAATCGCTTCCAAACGCAAAGCGGCCTTGTCCAGCATCGCCAACCCTTGCTCACGCTGGTTGCGCAACGCCACCAACTCACTGTCACGCACCGTCGGGTTGACCGCCTGCAACGCGGTCAAGCGCGCCAGTTCTTCGTCGGTGTCCGCCGCCAGGCGACGCTTGGCCTCGGCCACGCGCTCGGCATGTTGCGGGGTGATTTTCTCTTCGCCGGCGTTGATCCGTGGCGTCAGCTGGTCGCGCTGGGCCTGGATGAACTTGTTGGCGCTGGCCCGTGGCACGCTTTCCAGTTGGTCATTGAGGGTCACGAACGACACACGGCCCGACAGGTCATTGCCATTGGCATCCAGCAGGCAGCGCAGGGCCGCCGGCGGCAGGTAACGCCCCAGTTGCAGGGCGCGCGGTGCCACCACTTCGCTGACGTAGAGCAGTTCCAGCAACACGGTGCCCGGCTTGAGCGCCTTGTTCTTGATCAGCGCCACGGCGGTGTTGCCCATCGAACCGGACAGCACCAGGTCCATGCCGCCCTGCACCATCGGGTGTTCCCAGGTGATGAACTGCATGTCTTCGCGCGACAGTGCCTGGTTGCGGTCGTAGGTGATGGTCACACCTTCGTCGTCGCCCAGGGGGAAGCTGGCGTCGAGCATTTTTTCGCTCGGCTTCAAGATCAGGGCGTTTTCCGAATGGTCTTCGCTGTCGATGCCAAACGCGTCGAACAGGGTTTCCATGTAGATCGGCAGGGCGAACTGATCGTCTTGCTCAAGGATGTCCTCGACCAGCGCATCGCCTTCACCGGCGCCGCCGGAGTTGAGTTCCAGCAGGCGGTCGCGGCCGGTGTGCAGCTCTTGCTCCAGGCGCTCGCGCTCGGTGCGGGCTTCGTCGATCAGGGCTTGCCACTCGCCATCGTCGGCGGCTTCCAGCAGCGGCAGCAGGCGTGGGCCGAACTGGTGCTGCAAGGCGTTGCCGGTCGGGCAGGTGTTGAGGAAGGCATTCAGCGCTTCGTTGTACCACTGGAACAGGCGCTCTTGCGGGCTGGTCTCGAGGTACGGCACGTGCAGTTCGATCACATGTTTCTGGCCGATCCGGTCCAGACGCCCGATGCGCTGTTCCAGCAGATCGGGGTGGGACGGCAGGTCGAACAGCACCAGGTGGTGGGAGAACTGGAAGTTGCGGCCTTCGCTGCCGATCTCGGAGCAGATCAGCACCTGGGCGCCGAACTCTTCATCGGCGAAGTAGGCGGCGGCGCGGTCACGCTCGAGGATGTTCATGCCCTCGTGGAACACCGTGGCCGGAATACCGGAACGCACGCGCAGGGCGTCTTCCAGGTCCATGGCGGTTTCGGCGTGAGCGCAGATCACCAGGACCTTGGTGCGCTTGAGCATTTTCAGCTGGTCGATCAGCCATTCGACACGCGGGTCGAAGCGCCACCAGCGGTGTTCTTCGTCGATGTCCGGTTGTGCCTGGAAGCTGACTTCCGGGTACAGCTCGGCGTGTTCGCCCAGCGGCAGTTCGAGGTATTCGTCCGGGTTGGCCAGCGGGTAGGCGTGCAGCTTGCGCTCCGGGAAACCCTGCACGGCGGCGCGGGTGTTGCGGAACAGCACGCGGCCGGTGCCGTGGCGGTCGAGCAGCTCACGCACCAGGCGTGCGCTGGCTTCGGTGTCGCCATCGTTGACGGCGGTGAGCAGCGCTTCGCCTTCATCGCCGAGGAAACCCTGAATGGTTTTATGCGCCTTGGGCGACAGGCGACCCTTGTCCATCAGCTCCTGCACGGCCTCGGCCACCGGGCGATAGTTCTCGCTCTCGGCGCGGAAGGCTTTCAGATCGTGGAAGCGGTTCGGGTCCAGCAGGCGCAGGCGCGCGAAGTGGCTGTCCTGGCCCAGTTGTTCCGGGGTGGCGGTGAGCAGCAGTACGCCAGGGATCACTTCGGCCAGTTGTTCGACCAATGCGTATTCCGGGCTGGCTTTCTCTTCGTGCCAGACCAGGTGGTGGGCTTCATCGACCACCAGCAAGTCCCAACCGGCAGCGAACAGCGCGTCCTGGGCCTTCTCGTCGTCCACCAGCCATTCCAGCGCCACCAGGGCCAGCTGGGTGTCTTCGAACGGGTTGGCGGCATCGCTTTCGATAAAGCGTTCTTCGTCAAACAGCGCAACCTGCAGGTTGAAGCGGCGGCGCATTTCCACCAGCCACTGGTGCTGCAGGTTTTCCGGGACCAGGATCAGCACGCGGTTGGCGCGGCCCGACAGCAGCTGGCGATGGATCACCAGGCCGGCTTCGATGGTCTTGCCCAGGCCGACTTCGTCGGCCAGCAATACCCGCGGTGCGATACGGTCAGCGACTTCACGGGCAATGTGCAATTGGTGGGCAATCGGTTGCGCACGCACGCCACCCAGGCCCCACAGGGCGGATTGCAACTGGCGGCTGGTGTGTTCCAGGGTGTGGTAGCGCAGCGAGAACCAGGCCAGGGGGTCGATCTGCCCGGCGAACAGACGGTCGCTGGCCAGGCGGAACTGGATGAAATTGGACAGTTGGGTTTCCGGCAGGGTGACCTGCTCGTTCTGCCCATTGAGGCCGTGGTAGACCAGCAGGCCGTCGACGTCGTCGACTTCCTGTACGGTCATTTTCCAGCCTTCGAAATGGGTGATGCTGTCACCCGGCGAGAACCGCACGCGGGTGAGGGGCGCATTCCGTAGCGCATACTGGCGGGTGTCGCCAGTGGCCGGATAGAGCACGGTCAACAAGCGCCCGTCCTGTGCCAGAACGGTGCCTAACCCCAGCTCTGCTTCGCTGTCACTAATCCAGCGTTGCCCCGGTTGATACTGCTGCGCCATGCTGCCTGACTCCCGCCGTGAAAAAGCCGACTATCTTAACGGAACACGGCCCTCAGCCAAAGGACTCCTGACAAAAACTACTCCGTTTGCGTGGCTGCGCGAGAGTCGGATCGACGGGTGGCGGGCACTTGGGAGTGTCGACTGGGTCACAGCTTGGCGAGTGCGCGCTCAAGTCGCCCTGTGGCGCGCCGACAGCCTGTTGATCAGGAGAGTAAACCTATGCTGCCACCCATGCTGCCCGTGAGCGTTGTGCCGGTCACGTCACAACTCGATCCGGTGCGCCAGAAGCCGGATATCCCGCCCGTGGTGCCAGTACAACCGGGCTCCAATGAAAGCACGATCGACCTGAAAAACCGCGACGCCGAGCAATCGACCCTGCTGCTGCGCGAAGAACAGCGCCGCCAGCAAGAGCAGCAAAGACGCCGGCGTGAAGCCGATGAAGACCCGGAACAGCACTTGGCGATTCCGGGGGATGTGCTCAACGCCGACAACACCGTGCCGGTGATACCGCTGATTGAAGATGCGCCGCGCCAGGGCTTGTGGGTGGACGTCGAAGTCTAGCCGCGCAATGCCCGCAGGGCGGCCAGCAGCCGCTCGACATCCTGCGCGTTATTGAGCGGGCTGACGGAAATCCGCGCCACGCTGGCCAGGCCGCGCGCCTGCATGTCCAGCGGGGTGTAGGCCACGCCGTTGGCGCCGATGTTGATGCGCTGCAAGCCCAGCCGCCGTTTCAGTTCAAAGGCGTCCCAACCAGCCAGGTTGAAGGCGATCAGGCCCGATTGGCTGGCGCCCAGATCATGCACGGTAATGCCGGGGATCTGACCCAGCGCTTCGCGAATCTGCTGACGGGTCTGCCTGATGGTTTGCCACACCTGCTCGATACCCAGTCGGTTTATCTCCTGCAACGCATTGCCCAATCCCGCCAATAAGGCGTAGGACACTTCGCTGGTTTCAAAACGGCGGGCGTCGTTGCGCAGGTCGAAGCCGTCGGCCGTCCACGGTGCGGAAAACACGTCGCGCTGGGCCGGGTTCAACTGCGCGAGGAACGCCGGCCGCACATACAGCAACGCGGTACCGCGCGGCCCACGCAGATGCTTGCGGCCGGCCGACTTGAGCACATCGCAGTGCAATGCCTGCACGTCCACCGGCATTTGGCCGACGGCTTGGCCGGCGTCGATGAAATAAGGGATACCGTGTTTTTTGGCGATCTCGCCGATGGCTTGGGCCGGGTTGATCAGGCCGCCGTTGGCTGGCAACCACGTGAGGTCGATCAGCTTCACGCTGGCGTCGATCATCGCCTCCAGCGCCAGCGGGCACACCGCGCCGGTTGCATCGCAGGGGATGACCTCCACGCGGGCGCCGGCTTGCACCGCGAGCTGCATGCTCGCCAGGTTGCCGCCCCATTCATGGCGGCCCACCAGGATGCGGTCGCCCGGCTGCCACGGCGCCAGTGCCTGGAACGCCATGTTCCAGGCGGCCGAGCCGCTGCTGGCGAAGGCAATGGACGAGGCCGGCGCATTGAGCAATTGCGCGGCGGCGCGGCGGGCGTTTTCCAGCAGCAGGGCGCCATGTTCGCCGGCTTCCATCGGGCCGTCGCGGGCTTCGCGGTGCAGGTGCGCGATGATTGCATCGAGGGTGGCCTGGCTCGGCAGCGAGGCGCCGGCATGATTGAAATGCACGATGCCGGATTGGCAGCCGGGTGTGGCGTCGCGCAGCGCCTGGGTGTCGAGCAGGCTCATGGTTGCAGCTCGAAAATCCCGTCCACCTCCACCGCGACACCGGCGGGCAGGCTGGCTACCCCGACGGCGGTGCGCACATGCCGGCCTTTGTCGCCGAGGGCATTCACCAACAGGTTCGACGCACCGTTGGCGACTGCGCTCTGGTGTGTGAATTCGCCGCTGCTGGCGATAAATACCCCCAGGCGTACCGTGCGCACCAGGCGCGACAGGTCATCCCCCAGGGCATGGCTCAATTGCCCCAGCAGGCCCAGCGCTGCCAGTTCGGCGGCCTGGGTGCCTTCGCTATCGCTGAGGGCTTCGCCCAGTCGCCCGACGTAGGCCGGTTGGCCATCCACCAGCGGAATCTGCCCGGAGACGAACAGCTGGTTCGCGCTGATCACGTAGTTAATGTAGTTGGCCGCTGGCTGGCTGGGTGTCGGCAGCGTGAGGCCGAGGGCTTGCACGCGTTGGCGCAGGGAGTCGCTCATGATCAATCCTCAAAGGTAAAAGAGGCTTGAGCATGTCGGCCGGGTTCGCCGGCGACAAACGGATAGATCTCACCTGACGCATCGAAAAAACTCACGCATCGCGGCAGGCGTCCTGCAGCCATTGGCTGAAACATTCGGCCGCCGCGCTGGCGGGGCCTTGGGGGGCGATCAGCCAGTAGCCGATGTCACTGTGATACGGCGGCCACTCGAACGCTTCCACCAGGCTGCCGTCCTTGAGCCGACGCTCGATCAAGCGGTGGCGGCCCATGGCGATGCCCTGGCCGGCCACGGCGGCTTCGACCACGATGTTGTAGTCATGCAGCATCACGCGGGGATGGCTGGCGAGATCGACGTGGTGGTGCTCGGACCAATCGGTCCACTCGAACGGCCGGTGGGAGGTGGCCATCAGCAACGGGCTGTCATGCCGGGTCTTGAACGCCGGGCTGCACACCGGCGAGATCACTTCCGCCATCAGGCGCGTGGCCTGCACATCGGGCCAATCGCCCTTGCCGTAACGTATCGCCAGGTCCACCTCGGCGGCGGCGACATCAGCCAGTTGAATTGCCGGTAACAACTCCACCTGGATATGCGGGTAGCGATGCAGAAAGTCGGCCAGGCGCGGCGCCAGCCACAAGGTGGCGAAAGAGGCGAGCAGGCCGATGCGCAGCACCGTGGTGCTGGGCGCGGCGCGCTGGGTACGGGTGGCGGCCGCGATGGCGTCGAGGGCAGGGCGGATTTCGGCGTAGTAGCGTTGGCCGTCGCCCGTCAGGTCAATCGCCCGGGTGCGTCGGATAAACAGCGGTTTGCCCAGGTGCTGCTCAAGTTTTTGCACTTGATGGCTCAGTGCGCTCTGGGTCACCGACAGCTCATGCGCCGCCTTGCTAAAACTCAAGTGCCGCGCCACGGCCTCAAAGGCGCGCAGGGCCAGCAAGGGCGGAAGGTCCTTGTGCAGTGCCACTTGAGTGCGCTCCGTTGCCTGAGGGAAGGGCCGATTTTGGGCGATGGCCTGCATTTTGTCGCCCGCTGATTTGCCGTCGGGCGGGGCAGGCCGCATTATTGAGGCATTCCCGCCACAACGTAAGCCAAGCCATGAGCGATGACGACAAGCTGATCGACCTGAACGCCGAACGTGCCAAGCGCGTGCACGACCTTAACGACAAGCGCCTGAACGAAGTGCGCCAGGCCTTCGAGCAGGCCATGCCGTTGGGCAAGGCCAAGAAGAAACCAAAGAACAAACCGAAAAAGCGTTGAAACAGCCTGCATCTGTTGATGCAGGTCAGTTATTCCCCTTCTTTACGCCCCGTTGTGGGCGACATTGATCCCCGTCAATTTTCCAATCCGCCTTCTCGATTAACTTAGCCCTATCGCAACAGGGCAAGTGCAGGAGGCCGGTCATGTTTTTCGATAATGTGGTTTTTGCCGGAGTGCTGACTGTCAGCCTCATGGTGCTGTTTTTTGTAGGGTTTGGTTTTTTTATCTGGAAAGACGCGAATAAGCGGAAAAAATAAGTCTTTCTGGATTACATGAGCACGCAAGGCATTTTGGGCGACTTCGGTCGCCCTTTTTTTTGCCCGCTATTTAACTAACAACGCCGCTCTCCAATAGGAGTGGGCTTGTGTGGGAGGTACAGGTATAAAAAAAGGTGCGACCCTCGCGGATCGCACCTTTTTTAATACAGGCGGCTTATCAGCTGCCCAGCGCCTTGGACGCCAGCCAGAACAACCCGGCCGACAGGCCAACGGTCGCTGGCAGGGTCAGCACCCAGGCCATCAGGATGGTCTTGACCGTCCCGCCTTGCAGGCCGCTTTTGTTCGCCACCATGGTACCGGCCACACCCGACGACAGTACGTGAGTAGTGGACACCGGCAGTGCAAAGATGTTGGCAAAGCCAATCATGGTGGCCGTGGTGATCTGCGCCGACATGCCCTGGGCATAGGTCATGCCCTGCTTGCCGATCTTCTCGCCAATGGTCAGTACCACACGCTTCCAGCCCACCATGGTGCCCAGGCCCAAGGCCAGTGCGACGGCGAGGATCACCCAGAACGGTGCGTACTCGGTGGTGGCGGTCAGGTCTTTGCGCAGCTTGTCCAGGTCGGACTTCTCACGTGCTTCCAGGCCCGGCAGCTTGCCGACTTTCTTCGCGGTGTCGTCCAGGCAGAGCAGGTAGCGACGTACTTCGATGCGGCGATCGGCGGTCAGCGAGTGGTAGTCGGACACACCTTTCAACGTATCCAGCAGGGCGTTGATGGTCGGCTCGGTCTGTTGCGGGTTGCAACGGAACTTGCCCGGCAGGTCGTCCTTCACGCTTTTGCCCAGGGCCAGGAACTCACCGAGGGTCTCGTGGTTGCGCTGGTAGAACTGGTTGAGGTGCAGGGTGGCGTCGCGGGTACGCTCGATCTGGTAGGTGGTGCTGCCCAGGTCGAGGACGAACTGCGCTGGCACGATACCGATGAGCACCAGCATGATCAGGCCGATGCCTTTCTGGCCATCGTTGGAACCGTGCACGAAGCTCACGGCCATGGCCGAAATCACCAGGACCAGGCGGTTCCAGAAGGGCGGGTGCTTCTTGTCGTCAAGCTTGCGGCGCTGGTCCGGCGTCTTGTGCATCTTCGACAGTGGGCGCCACCATTTCAGGCCGATCAGCACCAGGGCTGCGACCAGGAAGCCGGCCATTGGCGAGAACACCAGGGACGCACCGATATCGATCGCTTTCTGCCAGTTCACACCGTCAGCCAGGGGGATATCGTTGATCAGGGCGTTGGCCAGGCCGACACCGAGGATCGAGCCGATCAGGGTGTGGGAGCTGGAGGCCGGGATACCGAAGTACCAGGTGCCCAGGTTCCAGGTGATCGCCGCCGCCAATAGCGAGAAGACCATGGCCAGGCCGTGGCCCGTGTTCACATTGATCAGCAACTCCACCGGCAGCAAGTGCACGATGGCGTAGGCGACACCGACACCACCGAGCAACACGCCGAGGAAGTTGAACACCCCGGAGAAGAACACGGCCAGGTGCGGCGGCATGGCTTTGGTATAGATGACTGTGGCCACCGCGTTAGCGGTGTCATGAAAGCCATTGATGAACTCGAAGGCGAGGACAAAGGCCAGGGCGAGCAGCAGGCTCACTAGAACCCAAGCATCCAGTCCGCTGAATAAATCGATCATGAAGGTTTTCTGACCCGGTCGTAAGGGGGCGCGATTATGCCAGAAAACCTCGGTAATCGATGCATTAGCTGCTCATCGGTAGCAATCTTCATTGAAATGCCAGGGGCGGGAGGCGTTCATCCCAGGGTTTTCGGGGCTTTGGCAAGTCTTTGATTTATAAAGTGAGGGCGCGTTTCTGGGGGGGAATGCCACTGAATCGGCATGTCTGAAACATTTGTATGAAATTTCGTTTGCGACGATAGGACGCGTGCCGAATCTATCGCGGCCCTCGGCTGGCAATGCGCCAGCTGAGGTGGCAAGTGCCGCAGCTCAGGTCGAAGGGCTTATGGCTCTTCGGCCTTGAGTTCCTGTTCAATCTTTTGGATTTCCTGGGCAAACGCCTGATCGAGCAAGCTGGCGCGTTTACGCCAAGGTTTACGCTCGGGTTCAGGCTGCGCGGCGTAGGTGGTGACTTCCCCGCCGTAAACGTCCTTGTAACGTTGTTCCTGGCGCTCAAGTTCCGCGCGCAGTTCATCTTTCGTCACTGTATTACCTAATATGAGTTGAGTTTGATTATTGTGCAGTGGCGTACCGGAAAGTCGCTGACAGGTTGTTCGAAGTTGAACGGTTTAACGTTCAAGTCCGAGTGAGTGGCCTGAGGTCGATACTTTAAGCGGTTACTTGTGACCGACGATGCACACTGAATGCATCGCCTGGCGAGCTCTGGCCCCGATAATGAAACCGGGTTGACCTCTGCACAGGTTGCAGTATAGCGGCGCATTTTAAGAACACTATCACCATAAAGTTAAAAATTGCCAACTTCGTGTGAGCGTTTTGTTACTTAAGCGCGTCAGTCGATTGCGGAAAATCTGGCGTCAGAAAGTTTTCATCCTCGAACAAGAGCCTGGCGCTGTAAATTGCGATAATCGGAAGAGTGTCCGATAATCGCCCAGTGTCACTGGCCTGGCGTTGTGCAGTGCGCCCTGTGCGGCTTGTAATAGCGGCCAAACGCGATGACGGTTGAAAACAAGAAAAAGGACTCATGAAATGAACGATCAATTGCGCAACTCCTTCGCATCAGTGGCGCCACCGATCGTGGCGTCACCGGCCAAGCGCATCCAGGCGTTTACCGGCGATCCCGATTTCATGACCTCCCTGGCCCGCGGCCTGGCCGTGGTGCAGGCGTTCCAGGAACGCAAGCGTCACCTGACCATCGCCCAGATCAGCCATCGCACGGAAATCCCCCGCGCCGCCGTGCGCCGTTGCCTCTACACCCTGATCAAGCTCGGCTACGCCACCACCGATGGGCGCACGTATTCGCTGCTGCCCAAGGTGTTGACCCTGGGCCATGCGTACCTGTCGTCCACGCCGTTGGCGGTGTCGGCGCAGCCTTACCTGGACCGCATGAGCGAGCAACTCCACGAAGCCTGCAACATGGCCACCCTCGAAGGCGATGACATCCTTTACATCGCCCGTTCCGCCACGACCCAGCGCCTGATCTCGGTGGACCTGTCGGTGGGCGGGCGCCTGCCGGCGTACTGCACGTCCATGGGCCGCATCCTGCTCGCCGCACTGGATGACGCGTCCCTGCAGGACTACCTCGACCACGCCGACCTGCAAACCAAGACCAGCCGTACCCTGACCACCCCGGCCGCCTTGCTCGAATGCCTGCAACAAGTGCGGCAGCAGGGCTGGTGCATTGTCGATCAGGAACTGGAGCAGGGCCTGCGCTCCATCGCGGTGCCGGTGTATGACGCCTCCGGTCAGGTGCTGGCCGCGCTCAACGTCAGCACCCACGCCGGCCGCGTCAGCCGCAGCGAGCTGGAGCAGCGTTTCCTGCCGAGCATGCTCAGCGCCAGCCGCGAGCTGAGCGCGCAGTTGTTTACCTAAGCTGTTCGCTGATCGCACAGATCCCGGTTTGATCAATTGACGATGTTTCCCCGGGCTTATTACTGTGCGGCAGCGCTCTAGGGCGCCGCCTCACTCAATAATAACGACGGCCCCAGGTCGTCAGCCCGCCCATCGGTGTGGAAATAACAATAATGAATCAATCGTCTGTTGGTACGACCCTGGACGTCCAGTCCTTCATCAACGCCCAGCCACTGTCGCGCTACCAATGGCGCGTGGTGATCCTGTGTTTCCTGATCGTCTTCCTCGATGGCCTCGACACGGCGGCCATGGGCTTTATTGCGCCTGCACTGTCCCAGGATTGGGGCATCGACCGTGCCAGCCTCGGCCCGGTGATGAGCGCCGCGCTGATCGGCATGGTGTTCGGCGCCCTCGGCTCCGGCCCGTTGGCCGACCGGTTCGGGCGCAAAATGGTGTTGGTGGGCGCGGTGCTGGTGTTTGGTGCGTTCAGCCTGGCCTCGGCCTACGCCGCCAACGTCGACCAGTTGCTGGTACTGCGCTTTCTCACCGGGCTTGGCCTCGGGGCCGGCATGCCGAACGCCACCACGCTGCTCTCCGAATACACCCCCGAGCGCCACAAATCCCTGCTGGTGACCAGCATGTTCTGCGGCTTCAACCTGGGCATGGCCGGCGGCGGGTTTATCTCGGCCAAGCTGATCCCGGCATTTGGCTGGCACAGCCTGCTGCTGATCGGCGGCATCCTGCCATTGATCCTCGCGGTGGTATTGCTGGTGTGGCTGCCGGAGTCGGCGCGTTACCTGGTGGTGCGCAATCGCGGCACCGACAAAGTGCGCAAGACCCTGGCACCCATCGAGCCGAACATCGTCGCCCAAGCCAGCGACTTCAGCGTGCCCGAGCAAAAAACCGTGAAGGCGCGCAACGTGTTCGCGGTGATCTTCTCCGGCACCTACAGCGCCGGCACCTTGCTGCTGTGGCTCACCTACTTCATGGGCCTGGTGATCGTCTACCTGCTGACCAGCTGGCTGCCGACCCTGATGCGCGACAGCGGCGCCAGCATGGAGCAGGCCGCGTTTATCGGCGCGTTGTTCCAGTTTGGCGGGGTGCTGAGCGCCGTGGGCGTGGGCTGGGCGATGGACCGCTTCAATCCGCACAAGGTCATCGGCACGTTCTACCTGCTGGCTGGGGTCTTTGCCTACGCGGTCGGGCAGAGCCTGGGCAATATCACGCTACTGGCGACCCTGGTATTGATCGCCGGGATGTGTGTCAACGGCGCGCAATCGGCGATGCCCTCGCTGGCGGCGCGGTTTTACCCGACCCAGGGGCGTGCCACCGGGGTGTCGTGGATGCTCGGGATTGGGCGGTTCGGCGCGATTCTCGGGGCGTGGATGGGCGCAACGTTGTTGGGGTTGGGTTGGAATTTCGAGCAGGTGCTGACGGCACTGGTGATTCCGGCGGCGTTGGCCACGGCGGCGGTGGTGATCAAGGGCATGGTCAGCCATGCGGATGCGACTTGAGGCTTAGCGCTGATCTTATGGCGGCAGGGCTTGTGTGGGAGCTGGCTTGCCTGCGATAGCGGTCTGTCAGTTGATGAATCAGGTGCTGATCCACCGCTATCGCGGGCAAGCGCGCTCCCACAGTGGGGGGCTGTGCATTGAGGAAAGTTAGCCAGGCAACAATCAGTTCGATTATCGAACACTTAGTCGATTATCGGATTGTTACAGCCATTTCCCCGACTTAATCTTCAATGCACTTCGGCGCCACCTCTGCGCCTTTTTCGATCCACACCGGGAGCCCGACCCCATGGCTGAAATGCTCACCCTGACCGACGCGGTAAAGCGTTTCGTGAACGACGGCGATACCGTTGCGCTCGAAGGCTTCACCCACCTGATCCCCACGGCGGCGGGTCATGAAATCATTCGTCAGGGCAAGAAAGACCTGACGCTGGTGCGTATGACGCCTGACTTGGTCTATGACCAATTGATCGGTGCCGGCTGCGCTCGCAAGCTGATTTTCTCCTGGGGCGGCAACCCGGGCGTGGGTTCCCTGCATCGCCTGCGCGACGCGGTCGAGAAGCAATGGCCGCAACCGCTGGAGATCGAAGAGCACAGCCACGCCGACCTGGCCAACGCCTACGTCGCCGGCGCTTCCGGCCTGCCGTTCGCGGTGCTGCGTGCCTACGCCGGTTCCGACCTGCCCAAGGTCAACCCGCTGATCAAGACCGTGACGTGCCCGTTCACCGGTGAAGTACTGGCGGCCGTGCCGTCGGTGCGTCCGGATGTGACGGTGATCCACGCGCAAAAGGCCGACCGCAAGGGCAACGTGCTGCTCTGGGGCATTCTCGGTGTGCAGAAGGAAGCGGCCCTGGCGGCCAAGCGTTGCATCGTCACCGTCGAAGAAATCGTCGATGACTTGAATGCGCCAATGAACAGCTGCGTGTTGCCGACCTGGGCCCTGACTGCGGTGTGCCATGTACCCGGTGGTGCGCATCCGTCCTACGCCCACAGCTACAACGAGCGCGACAACCGCTTCTATCAGGCGTGGGACCCAATCGCCCGCGACCGTGAGACCTTTACTGCCTGGATCGACGAATACATCCATGGCACCGCCGACTTCAGTGAATTCCAGGCCAAGCTGGCCACTGCACAGGGGGCCAAGTAATGGCTTACTCCACCAATGAAATGATGACCGTCGCCGCCGCGCGTCGCCTCAAGAATGGCTCCGTGTGTTTTGTCGGCATCGGCTTGCCCTCCAAGGCCGCCAACCTCGCGCGCCTGACCTCGTCGCCGGACGTGGTGCTGATCTACGAATCCGGCCCGATCGGCGCCAAGCCGAGCGTGTTGCCACTGTCCATCGGTGACGGCGAGCTGGCGGAAACCGCCGACACCGTCGTCCCTACCGGTGAGATCTTTCGCTACTGGCTGCAAGGCGGGCGCATCGACGTCGGTTTCCTTGGCGCGGCCCAGGTCGATCGCTTCGGCAATATCAACACCACCGTGGTCGGTGATTACCACCAGCCCAAAGTGCGCCTGCCGGGTGCCGGTGGTGCGCCGGAGATCGCCGGCTCCGCGAAGAGCGTGCTGATCATCCTCAAGCAGTCGGCGCGCTCGTTTGTCGACAAGCTGGATTTCATCACCTCGGTAGGGCACGGCGAAGGCGGCGATTCACGCAAGCGTCTGGGCCTGCCGGGCGCCGGGCCGGTAGGGATCATTACCGACCTGTGCATCATGGAACCGGAAGAGGGCACCCATGAATTTGTCGTCACCGCGTTGCACCCAGGGGTGACCCGCGAGCAGGTGGTGGCCGCCACTGGCTGGGCGATTCGTTTTGCCGAGCAGGTCAGCACCACCGCCGAACCGACAGACCTGGAACTGACTGCTTTGCGTGACCTTGAAGCGCGTACTGCGGCGGCCCACGGCCAAGCGCCTGGAGAAGCCTGATGCGCGATGTATTTATCTGTGACGCCATCCGCACCCCCATCGGCCGTTTCGGCGGTGGCCTGGCCACGGTGCGTGCCGATGACCTGGCGGCGTTGCCGATCAAGGCGCTGATCGAGCGCAACCCGTCGGTGGATTGGAACGCGGTGGACGAGGTGTTCCTCGGTTGCGCCAACCAGGCGGGCGAAGACAACCGCAACGTCGCGCGCATGGCGCTGTTGCTGGCGGGGCTGCCGGAGAGCGTTCCGGGCGTCACCCTCAACCGCCTCTGTGCCTCGGGCATGGACGCCATCGGCACGGCCTTTCGCGCCATTGCCAGTGGCGAAATGGAACTGGCGATTGCCGGCGGCGTGGAGTCGATGTCCCGCGCGCCGTTCGTGATGGGCAAGGCCGGCGCGGCGTTTTCCCGCGACATGACGCTGGAAGACACCACCATCGGCTGGCGTTTTATCAACCCGTTGATGAAGGCCCAGTACGGCGTGGACGCGATGCCGCAGACCGCCGATAACGTTGCCGATGACTACAACGTATCCCGCGCCGACCAGGACGCCTTTGCCCTGCGCAGCCAGCAACGTACTGCTGCCGCACAAGCCGCTGGGTTCTTCGCCGAGGAAATCGTGCCGGTGCGGGTCGCCCATAAAAAAGGCGAGACCCTGGTGGAGCACGATGAGCATCCACGGGACACCACCCTGGAAGCCCTGGCCAAGCTCAAACCGGTGAACGGCCCGGACAAGACCGTGACGGCCGGCAATGCTTCCGGCGTTAACGACGGCGCGGCAGCCTTGATCCTCGCGTCCGCCGAAGCGGTGAAAAAACACGGCCTGACCGCCCGCGCCCGTGTCTTGGGCATGGCCAGTGCCGGCGTTGCGCCGCGAGTGATGGGCATCGGCCCGGTGCCAGCCGTGCGCAAGCTGGTGGAACGCCTCGGTCTGGCGGTCACCGACTTTGACGTCATCGAACTCAACGAAGCCTTCGCCAGCCAAGGCTTGGCGGTGCTGCGTGAACTGGGCATCGCCGACGACGCGCCGCAGGTCAACCCGAACGGCGGCGCCATCGCCCTCGGCCACCCGCTGGGCATGAGCGGTGCACGGCTGGTATTGACCGCCCTGCACCAATTGGAAAAAACCGCTGGCCGCAAAGGCCTGGCGACCATGTGTGTGGGCGTCGGCCAAGGTCTGGCCCTGGCGATTGAACGCATCTAATAAGAGAGGATTGCTCCATGAGTGACAAGCCCGGTTACCGGCGCCCGCAAGCGGGCACCCAACCTGATTACCTGCACCCGGCCTACCAGTCGACGAACGTGCGTTCGCCGTCACAGCCGTTGGTGTTTCTGCCCCATTCCTTGTCGGAAATCACCGGCCCGACCATCGGCGCCGAACGGATCAACGCGAAGGACAACGACCTGACCGCCCAGCATGACGGCGAGCCCCAGGGCGAACGCATCATCATTCACGGGCGTGTGCTCGATGAAAACGGCCTGCCGGTGCCGGGCATCCTGGTGGAGATCTGGCAGGCCAACGCCGCCGGTCGCTACAACCACAAGCGTGACCTGCACGACGCACCGCTGGACCCGAACTTCACCGGCACCGGCCGCACCGTCACCGACGCCGACGGCTGGTACCAGTTCCAGACCATCAAGCCCGGCGCCTACCCGTGGGGCAACCACCACAACGCGTGGCGCCCGGCGCATATCCACTTTTCGCTGTTCGGCCCCAGCGTGCTGACGCGCCTGGTCACGCAGATGTACTTCCCCGGCGACCCGCTGCTGGAATACGACCCGATCTACAACTGCGTCCCGGACACCCGCGCCAAGGAGCGCTTGATCGCCCGTTTCGACCTGGAAAAAACCATTCCTTCCTATGCCCTCGGCTACCGCTGGGACATCGTCCTGCGCGGCCGCGACGCCACGCCGATGGAGAAATGAGATGACACTCAACGCGACCACGTCCCACACCGTCGGGCCGTATTACCACATCGGCCTGACCTGGCTGAACCGCGAAGACCTGACCACTGCCGCCACCCTGGGTGAACGCGTGGCGATCAGCGGGCAAGTGCTGGACGGCAACGGTGAAGTCGTCAACGACGCCATGCTGGAAGTCTGGCAGGCCAACGCCGCCGGCAAATATGACCATCCGGAAGATGAGCAGGACAAAGCGCTCGACCCGAACTTCGAAGGCTTTGGCCGGGTGCCGGTGGATGCCGAAGGGCGGTTTCGCTTTACCACCATCAAGCCGGGCGCCGTGCCGGGGCTGAAGGGCACGACCCAGGCGCCGCACCTGGTGGTGCTGGTGTTTGCCCGTGGCTTGGTGAAGCACTTGCTGACGCGGATTTATTTTGACGGCGAGCCGATGAACGGGGATGACCCGTTGCTGGCGTGTGTGCCGGCTGCGCGGCGTGAGACCTTGATTGCCAAGCAGGATGCAGCGGGTGTGCATCAGTGGAATGTGATTTTGCAGGGGACCGATAAGGAGACGGTGTTCTTCGATTATTAAGTGGGCCTTGAGGGCCTCATCGCAGGCAAGCCAGCTCCCACAGTTTGATGTGTGAACGCCGTCAAAGGTGGGAGCTGGCTTGCCTGCGATAGGGCCCTCCCAGTCCCCCCACCTCCAAAGGTCTTGTTGCGGAACGAGCTTGTTGCAAAGTATGTCTAGGCTATAACCGTTCCCACTGAGTGAAAAATCATGACAACAACCACCAGTCACTACACCGGAGAAGAACGCCGCAAACGGATATTTGCGATTGTCGGGGCCTCTTCCGGCAACCTCGTCGAATGGTTCGACTTCTACGTCTACGCCTTCTGCGCCATCTACTTCGCCCCCGCCTTCTTCCCGTCGGACAACCCCACCGTGCAGCTGGTGAATACGGCCGGTGTATTCGCCGCCGGTTTCCTGATGCGGCCCATCGGCGGCTGGCTGTTCGGGCGCGTGGCCGACAAGCACGGCCGCAAGAACTCGATGATGATCTCGGTGCTGATGATGTGCGCCGGCTCCCTGGTCATCGCTTTTTTGCCGACCTATAACGACATCGGCGTCTGGGCACCGATCCTGCTGCTGATCGCGCGCCTGTTCCAGGGCCTGTCCGTGGGCGGCGAATACGGCACCACCGCGACCTACATGAGTGAGGTGGCGCTCAAGGGCCAGCGTGGGTTCTTCGCCTCTTTCCAATACGTGACCCTGATCGGCGGCCAATTGCTGGCGGTGCTGGTGGTGGTGATCCTGCAACAGATCCTCACTGAAGAAGAGCTGCGCGCCTGGGGCTGGCGGATTCCGTTTGTGATCGGTGCCATCGCGGCGGTGATCTCCCTGTTGCTGCGCCGCACCCTGAAAGAAACCACCAGCAAGGAAATGCGCGAAGACAAGGACGCCGGCAGCATTGCCGCGCTGTTTCGCGACCACAAGGCGGCGTTTATCACGGTGCTGGGCTACACCGCGGGCGGCTCGCTGATTTTCTACACCTTCACCACTTACATGCAGAAGTACCTGGTGAACACGGTCGGCATGCACGCCAAGACGTCGAGCTACATCATGACCGGCGCGCTGTTCCTGTATATGTGCATGCAGCCGCTGTTCGGCATGCTCGCGGACAAGATCGGCCGCCGTAACTCGATGCTCTGGTTTGCCGGCCTTGGCACCTTGTTCACCGTGCCGATCCTGCTCACCTTGAAAACCGTCAGCAGCCCGTTCCTGGCCTTTGTGTTGATCACCCTGGCCCTGGCGATTGTCAGCTTCTACACCTCCATCAGCGGCCTGGTCAAAGCGGAAATGTTCCCGCCCCAGGTGCGCGCCCTGGGTGTGGGCCTGGCGTATGCGGTGGCCAATGCGATCTTTGGCGGCTCGGCGGAATTCGTCGCGCTGAGCCTCAAGTCCATCGGCATGGAAAACAGCTTTTATTGGTACGTCACGGCGATGATGGCCATCGCTTTCCTGTTCAGCTTGCGCTTGCCGAAACAGGCGGCGTATTTGCACCACGATCTGTAAGGGACGCGTTATGACACTGCGCACGAGCAATCAACTGTTCGACGCTTACTTCACGGCGGGCAGCATGGCCGAGGTGTTCTGCGATCAGGGACGCTTGCAGGGCATGCTGGATTTCGAGGCCGCGTTGGCCCGGGCCGAGGCGAAGGTCGGGTTGATCCCGCAAACAGCCGTCGCGCCGATTGCCCAGGCGTGCCTGGCCTCGCTGTACGACGTCGATGCCCTCGGCGTGGCGATTGCCACGGCGGGCAATTCGGCGATCCCGCTGGTGAAGGCGCTGGGCAAGTTGATCGCCAGTGAAGACGCTGGCGCCGAACGTTATGTGCACCTGGGCGCCACCAGCCAGGATGTGATGGACACCGGGCTGGTGCTGCAATTGCGTCAGGCGCTGGTGCTGATCGAAACGGACCTGGCACGACTGGGCGATATCCTGGCCGCACAGGCCCAACGTTATGCCGACGTGCCGCTGGCCGGACGCACCTGGTTGCAGCATGCGACGCCGGTCACGCTGGGGATGAAAATCGCCGGTTGGCTGGGGGCGGTGACCCGCAACCGTCAACGCCTGGCCGAGCTGAAACCGCGCTTGCTGGTGCTGCAATTCGGCGGCGCATCCGGCACGCTGGCTGCGCTCGGCGAACAGGCACTGCCGGTGGCGCAAGCGCTGGCCGATGAGCTGCAACTGAGCCTGCCGGAACAACCCTGGCACACCCAGCGCGATCGTCTGGTGGAGTTCGCCAGCGTGCTCGGCCTGATCGCCGGCAGCCTGGGCAAATTGGGGCGCGACATCAGCCTGTTGATGCAGACCGAAGCGGCCGAGGTATTCGAACCCTCCGCGCCGGGCAAAGGTGGCTCGTCCACCATGCCGCACAAACGCAACCCGGTGGGCGCCGCCGTGCTGATCAGCGCCGCCACCCGCGTGCCCGGGCTGGTGGCGACAATGTTCAGCGCCATGCCTCAGGAACACGAGCGCAGCCTGGGCCTGTGGCATGCCGAATGGGAGACCCTGCCGGAGATCTGCCGGCTGGTGTCCGGCGCGCTGCAACAGGCGCTGCTGGTGAGCGAAGGTCTGGAGGTCGATCCTGAGCGCATGACGCAAAACCTCGACCTGACCCAAGGCCTGGTGTTGGCCGAAGCCGTGAGTATCGTGCTCGCCCAGCGCCTGGGCCGTGAGACCGCGCACCATCTGCTGGAACACTGCTGCAAACGCGCCGTCGCCGAAGGGCGGCACTTGCGGGCGGTGCTGGCGGACGAACCCCAGGTCACCGCTGAATTGTCAGCGACCGAACTCGACCGCCTGCTCGACCCCGCCCATTACCTGGGGTTGGCCCGTACCTGGGTCAGCCGCGCCATCACCGAACACTTCTCTTGAGGAGACCACCGTGGCCTTTGTACAACTCGCCGACGGCGAACTGCATTACCAACTGGACGGCCCCGTGGGCGCGCCGGTCCTGGTGCTGTCCAACTCCCTGGGCACCGACCTGCACATGTGGGACATCCAGATCCCGGCATTCACCGAGCACTTTCGCGTGCTGCGCTTTGATACCCGTGGCCATGGCAAATCCCTGGTCACCCCAGGGCCCTACAGCATCGAGCAATTGGGCCGCGACGTGATCGCGCTGCTGGACGCGCTGGATATCCCGCGCGCGCATTTCTGTGGCTTGTCCATGGGCGGCTTGATCGGCCAGTGGCTGGGCATCAATGCGGGCGAGCGTCTGCACCGTTTGGTGGTGTGCAACACCGCTGCCAAGATCGGCACGCCTGAGATCTGGAACCCGCGCATCGAGATGGTCCTGCGCGACGGCGCGGCGGCGATGGTGGCCCTGCGTGATGCGTCGATTGCGCGCTGGTTTACCGCTGATTTTGCGGCGGCCAACCCGCACCAGGCCAAGCAGATTACCGATATGCTGGCCGCCACATCCCCCGCAGGTTACGCCGCCAACTGCGCCGCCGTGCGCGATGCGGATTTCCGCGAGCAACTGGCATTGATCAAGGCCCCGACCCTGGTGATCGCCGGCACTGACGACGCCGTCACGCCACCGGAGGGCAGCCACTTTATCCAGAACCATGTGCAGGGTGCCGAATACGCCGAGTTCTATGCGGCGCACCTGTCCAATGTCCAGGCCGGCGCTGCGTTCAGCGACCGGGTTATTGAATTTCTGCTGGCCCACTGAGGAGTTTTTTGTGGACGAGAAACAACGTTACGCCGACGGCCTGCAAGTGCGCCGCGAAGTGCTGGGCGATGCTCATGTCGACCGCAGCCTCAATGCCTTGACCGAGTTCAACAGCGAGTTCCAGGACATGATCACCCGCCACGCCTGGGGTGACATCTGGACCCGCCCGGGTTTGCCTCGGCACACCCGCAGCCTGATCACCATCGCGATGCTGATCGGCATGAACCGCAATGACGAGCTGAAGCTGCACCTGCGCGCCGCCGCCAGCAATGGCGTGACCCGTGCCGAGATCAAGGAAGTGCTGATGCAGAGCGCGATCTACTGCGGGATACCGGCGGCGAATGCGACGTTCCACCTGGCCGAATCGGTATGGGATGAATTGGGCGTGGAGTCCCGCCAACCCTCCTGAACCTGAAATGCGATCAACTGTGGGAGCTGGCTTGCCTGCGATGGCGGTGCATCAGCCAGCAACTGTTTAGCTGACCCACCGCTTTCGCAGGCAAGCCAGCTCCCACATTAATTGCAGGGTGTCAGTGGGGATTGGTGTCCTACAACCAGTGCGGGGCAGCAGCGGCGAATGCCACTTACACCAACCCTCCTGAACCTGAAATGCGATCAACTGTGGGAGCTGGCTTGCCTGCGATGGCGGTGCATCAGCCAGCAACTGTTTAGCTGACCCACCGCTTTCGCAGGCAAGCCAGCTCCCACATTAACTGCAGGGTGTCAGTGGGAATCGGCATCCCACACCCAGTTCCACACGCCCGGCAGGTGCACCGGTTCACTCACATCCTTCACCGTGCGGGCCAGTGCGGCGCGTTCGAGTTGGGCCGTGTCGGTGTAGAACGGCTCGGCCGCCGTCTTCATGCCGTTGATCCGTGCGCTGTCCAGCAGGATCTGCAAGTACTCCTGAATGTGCCGCGCCGTGTAGCGGTTGATGTCGTGAAACGTCACCACCACCGGAATCACCCCGTCCACCGTCGGCAATTCCTCCAACGCAATGCGCTCGCGCACCACCGACAGTTGCCGGTACAGGTTGGCCCGACGGCGCGGGCTGCCGTTGAAGCCCCAGATCTTGCCGTCATTGGCACTCAAGTCGGTCAGCAGCACGTGCATGCCATGCCGCTGGTAGGCGGCGAAGGTGCGGCGGTCGTAGTTCCAGAACGGCGGGCGCACCAGCAGGGGCGGGCGGCCGGTGATCGAGGCGATGTCGGCCGCGCCTTGGCTGAGGGTGCTTTCCAGCTCGGCGTCGTTCAGCCAGCGATGGTTGGTATGAAACGTCGTGGCCGTGTGGAAGGCCAGGATGTGCCCGCCGGCGTACTCGCGCTCCATGGTCTTGCGCCCACGTGAGCTGCCACCGGAGCGTGAGGATTCGGTCTGCAGGAAGAACACCGCCTTGATACCTGGCAGAGTCGGGTTGCGCGCCAGGTCAGCGACCACCGAGCGGCTCGGGTTGTTGTAGCCGGAGGCGCTGGGGCCGTCATCGAAAGTCAGCAGGAAACGGATCGGCGCCTGGGCTTGCAGGCGTTGTTCGGTCTGCGGCGTGAGGGCGATGGGGGCACCGATGCAGCCGCTGAGGCTCAAGGCCAGGGCAAGCAGGGCGCACGCTAAAGCGAAGGATTTCATGGTGTGCAGGGGCTCAAATAAAAAGCCGCTGCTGATTCAGCTCAGCAGCGGCAGGCGCGCACCATACAGCAAGGTCGATGACGGTTTACAGCAGACTGATCGGGTAACTGACGATCAACCGGTTTTCATCAAACTCATTGTTGCTGTAGTCGCGGCGCATGCTGGAATTGCGCAGGCGCACTGTGAGGTTTTTCGCCACGCCGCTCTGCACGGTGTAGCCCACTTCGCTTTCGCGGCCCCATTCCTTGCCGTCGGTGATGGTGCCGGTGTGCACGTTGCTGCCGCTGATGTAGCGGTTCATCAGGGTCAGGCCGGGCACGCCGAGGGCGGCGAAGTTGTAGTCGTGGCGCAGTTGCCAGGATTTTTCCTCGGCGTTGTCGTAGCTGGAGTTGTAGCTGTCGTTGGCCAGGGTGCCGCCGCTGGTGCCGTTGACGCGCATCCAGGCGTTGTTGCCGGTGAGTTTTTGCAGGCCGACGTAGAAGGTGTTGCCGCCGTACTTGGCCGAGAACAGGCCGGACCAGGTCTTGTTGTCGAGGCTGCCGGCGCGGGCGCTGCCGTCGTCCTTGCCGTAGAAGAAACCGAGGTTGGCGCCCAGGGTCCAGGCGCCCAGGGGCTGGCTGTGGATCAGGTTGACGAACTGCTGGCGGTAGATGTCCTTGAGCTGGGCGTTCCACAGGCCGACCTGGGTGCGCTTGTCGTTGAACGCATATTCAGCGCCCTGGAAGTTGAAACGGTCGGAGGTGAAGGCGGTTTTGCCGACCATCGACATGTCGTTCATGCTGCTGTCGTCGCGCGGGCTGTTGGCGCGGAACTGGCCGCCGTAGAGGGTCAGGCCGTCGATCTCTTTGGAGGTGATCTGCCCGCCGCGCAGGGTTTGCGGCAGGGAGCGGCCATCGTCCGCGCGCAGGATCGGCAGCACCGGCATCCATTCGCCGACCTTCAATTCGGTCTTCGAAATCTTCGCCTTGAACGCCACGCCCAGGCGCCCGAACTCGTCCGCCGGGCGGCCGTCGTGGTCCAGTGGCAGCAACTGGGTGCCGCCGGTGCCACGTCCGCCATCGAGCTTCAACGAGTACATGCCCAGCACATCCACGCCGAAACCCACCGTGCCCTGGGTGAAGCCGGACTTGGCGTCAAGGATGAAACTCTGCGTCCACTCCTGTGCGCCGCCCTGGGTCTTGGTCGGGTTGGTGTAATTGCGATTGAAGAAGAAATTGCGCAGGTTGAGGTTGGCGCTGGCGTCTTCGAGGAAGCCGTGTTCTTCGGCGACGACGGGCAAGGCAAGGCTGGTGACGGCGGCAGCCAGCAACAGCTGGCGAGGGCGGAACGTGCTCATGGCGTTGAACCTATTGTTATTGGAGGTTGTGCAGGTGCGGGCCATGGTGCGGGGCGGGGTGCAAGCGGTTCAATCGGGGGAGGGCGGGTTGTGGGCGATGATCGCACGCAAGTTGCCGGGCACTGCGGCCCGGCGTGTTTGTGCCTAGAGAACGTGCGTCAGGCTGGTCCAGGGGATCTCGGGCAAGTAGCGCTGGCACAGCAGGGTGGCAGGTACCATCACCGCGAGGAACGCCACTTGCAACGGGCTCCAGTGCGCCCAGTGCAAACCGCTGAACCACGGGTAATAGTGCTCGACGTGCTCGCTGACCTGACCGATGCGCTTGGCGTGCAGCACATGGATCAGGATCATCCCGGCGTACCCCAGCATGCCCATCACCCCCAGCAGCATGCCGAAGAACACCAGCAGGCACAGTTGTGGGACACCGTGGCGCAGCACCAGCCACTGCTGATGCGGGTTGAAGCGTTCGGGCAGCAGGCGCTGGGTCAGCCACAGGTCGGGGAGTATCAAACGTGAGGTCACGGCGGCCCACAGTTGTGTGCCACGGATCGCGAGGAAGGCCGGAATGACGGTCAGCAGCACCACCAGGATCGCCTCGGTGGACAGTGTTTTGGTCTCGGGGACGATGGCCAGCCCCGTGGCCAAGGCGAGCGCGCCCCACAGCCGTATCCAGCTGCGATGGGACACCGGGCGCGGGAGGAATTTGCGCCAGAAAAACACGTCGGCCTGGGGCAGGCGTTCCAGCAGTTGCGGATAACGCCAGTTGAGGGTTTCGGCCAGTTGTTGGCAGGCCTGCCAGTCGTTGTCACTGAACTGCGCCGTCATCCAGCTTTGTTGGGTGTCGGACAGGGGCGTCAGCAGCAGGCGCGCGGCCATCGCGTCGGCGGATTTCCAGGTGGGGTCCTGCGCCTTGGCTTGCAAGTGTTCGTAGAAACTTTCCTGCTCGCAACGCGCGACCAGTTCGCGCCACATCCAGGCAGGTTCCGGGTACACGCCTTGCTGGTCGTCCCAGCCGAACGCCTGGCACACGCGCTCGAACAGCGGCACGCTCCAGGTGGTGTCGTGGAGCAGGTGCAGGACGATGCGTTGCCACTGTTGTTGCAGGTCGAATACGCGCAGCCAGGCTTGGCTGTTGTACTGCGTGAGCTGGGTGATGAACTCGCGTTCGGCCTTTTGCTCCAGCAGTTCCTGCAAGGTGCGACGGTATTCCTGGAGCAGCTCGCCGCTCAGCGCGTCGTGCTGCCATGGGGTCATGGCCACCTGTTGCCAGGGTGTCAGCCATTCCAGGTGGTGCACCGCCCAGCTGACAATCGCACCGCGCTCGCCTGGGCTGTCGAAGCAATGGCGCAACAGGCCGGCCTGGAACGCTTCGCTACAGCCTTGCTGCTGCGCCAGGGCCCAGCGCTCGTCGAGGTTATGCAGGTTGAGGCCGCTTAGCAGCGCCTGGGCCGAATCGGGTTTGGGTGGTTCAAGCGGGGCAGGGTGCAGGGCGCTGACGTCCATCAGCTCCGCGAGGTCGTTGAGGTTGCCGTAGGCCTGTTCCGCCACGGGCTCTTCTACACGGGCGTCGTCTTCTTCCCAGTCAGCCCGCCAGCGGGCGTAGGCCAGCGCTTCTTCGTAGGCTTCGCGCAGGCGCTGGAAACCTTCGGCGTCGTCGTCCGGGCGGCAGTTTTTGAGCAGGCGCGCGTAGGTGCGCTTGATGGTGCGTTCGTCGGTGTCTTCCGGCAGTTGCAGTACGGTCCAACAATCCATGGGGTGTTTCCTCAGCGCCAGAACCCGTTGTCGAGCTGTTCGAGTTGGCGGGTCAGTTCGGTGCGGGCCTCGCGGATGCGTCGCTCGTCCTGGGTGTCGAGCACCTGTTGGAACTGTGCGGCCCAGTGGCCGAATTGTTCGCGCAGCTCGCCGAGGTTTTCCTGGTAGAGCCGTTCGAGGCGGGCGGTGAGCACGGTGTTGACCTGCTGGTCGCGCGGGTGGACCTTCAACTGCGCCAGGGCTTGCAGGCGTTGCTGGATTTCGTCCGGGCTCAGTACGCCGGGGTTGTTCTCGATCACCAGGGAGTGCTGCTCGCCGGTCAGCGGGATCTTTACCTGGGCTTCCAGCAGACCGTTGTTGTCGTAGGTGAAGCGCACCTCCAGCGAGACTTCACCGGCCTTGCGCTTGGGCACGGCAATGTCCAGTTGGCCCAGCTCGATGTTGTCTTTGACCAGGCGACTTTCGCCCTGGTAGATCTTCAGCAGCACTTGGCTCTGGTTGTCGTGCAGGGTGACCACGCTCTTGACCCGGCTCACTGGCACGCTGCTGTTGCGTTCGATCAGCGGCAGGTAGTGGCCGCTTTCGATATGGCCGCCGTATTGGTGCGAGGTTTCGATGCCCAGGGTGTAGGGGCAGACGTCGGTTAACACCACTTCTTCCAGCGCTGCCGAGCGCGCCTTGAGCGCGGCCTGGATCGCAGCGCCGTGGGCGACTACCTGGTCGGGGTCGAGGCTGATGGACGGGAAGCGCCCGAACAGACCGGCGGCGAGCTTGCGCACCAGCGGCATGCGTGTGGTGCCGCCCACCAGGAGGATTTCATCCAGATCGCCGACGCGAATCCGCGCATCGCGCAGGGCCCGCTCGATCGGGGCGCGCAGGCGCTCCAGCAGCGGCGTGTAGAGTTTGGTGAGTTCCTGCTGGGTGATGGTTTTGACCCACTGCTGGCCGTCGACGCGCAGGGCGAACTCGGCGCTGTCGTCCTGGCCCAGTGCCTTGCGCACGCGCTCGGCTTCGCGGCGCAGGGCGTGCAAGACGCTGCTGGTGGGCGGGAACCCGGCGGCGTCGCGCTGGCTGTCGACGAAGTGTTCGAGCAGCAGGGTGTCGAAGTCTTCGCCGCCGAGGAAGTTGTCGCCGGCGCTGGCGCGCACTTCCATCACGCCGTCGAACAGCTCGATGATCGACACGTCAAAGGTGCCGCCGCCCAGGTCGAACACCAGGAACGAAGTTTCCTTGTCGCGCTGATGCAGGCCGTAGGCGAGGGCGGCAGCGGTGGGTTCGTTGATCAGCTTGTCGACGTTGAGCCCGGCCAGTTCGCCGGCGATGCGCGTGGCTTTGCGCTGGCCGTCGCTGAAGTAGGCGGGCACGCTGATCACGGCGTCGGTGACGGTGTGGCCGTAGGTGCGTTCGATGTCTTCCTTGAGGCTTTTGAGCACCAGGGCCGAGAGTTCTTCGGGGCGGAATGAACGGTCGCCCAGGCGCACTTCGGTGGCGCTGCCCATGTAGCGCTTGAACAGCGAAGTGGTCAGGTGCGGGTGGGTGTGCAGGCGTTCCTTGGCGGCCTGGCCTACCAGGATGCGGCCTTGGTCATCCAGGCCCACCACGCTGGGGGTGAGCAATTCACCCAGGGCATTGGGCACCATCTCGGCGGCGTCACCGCGCCAGACGGCGGCGAGGCTGTTGGTGGTCCCCAGGTCGATTCCTACGATCATTACGACAAGCTCCCTCTGTGGTCTGTAAGAATCTGTGACCAATTTTATCCTGAAAGGTTAAACGAAATGCAAGGTGTTGGGTTTAGGGGGAGGTTGCCTGGTGGGATTGGGCCGAGCGCCGCTGAACTCATGTGGGAGCTGGCTTGCCTGCGATAGCGGTGTATCAGCCAGCAATGATTCAGCTGACCCACCGCTATCGCAGGCAAGCCAGCTCCCACAAAAGCCAGGTCCCACAAGCCAGTGCCTACATGCGCCACATTCAGGGCATAAAAAAACCGCTTCCGGTGAGGGAAGCGGTTTTTGTCTAGCTACAGCAGCGCGATCAGAACAACTTCAGCGCCGGTGCGTCTTCTTTCAACGGCTCGTTCTTCGCGGTCTGCGCATTCCAGCCACCGCCGAGGGCCTTGTACAGGTTGACCTCGCTGGTGAGCTGCGCCAGGCGGTCGGTGATCAGCGATTGCTGGGCACTGAACAGTTGGCGCTGGGCGTCGAGGAACGTCAGGTTGCTGTCCACGCCAATGCGGTAGCGACGCTCGGCCAGGCGGTAGTAATCCTGGTTGGCGGCGACGAAACCACGCTGGGCTTCCAGCTGTTCCTTGTAGGTCTCACGCGCGGCGAGGCCGTCGGAGACTTCCTGGAAACCGGTCTGGATGGCCTTCTCGTAGGTCGCCACGTTGATCTCTTTCTGGATCTTCGCGTAGTCCAGGCTGGCGCGCAGGCTGCCGGCGTTGAAGATCGGGATGTTGATCTGCGGGGCGAACGACCAGGTGCCCGAGCCGCCTTTGAACAGGCCGCTCAGGTCCGGGCTCAGGGTGCCGGCGTTGGCCGTCAAACTGATGCTCGGGAAGAACGCTGCGCGGGCGGCGCCGATGTTGGCGTTGGCGGCCTTGAGGTTGTACTCGGCTTGCAGGATGTCGGGACGACGTTGCAGCAGGTCCGAGGGCAAGCCGGCAGGCACTTCGCTGAGCAGGTTGTCCGACAGTGGCTGGCTGGCGATATTCGCCGGCAGGCCGGTACCCAGCAGCAGGGTCAGGCTGTTTTCGTCCTGGGCCACCTGGCGGGTGTAACGCGCCAGGGCAACCCGGGCGTTTTCCACCGAGGTGCGCGCCTGGCTGAGGTCGAGGGCCGAAGCCACGCCGACTTCGTTGCTGCGCGAGGTCAGCTTGAAGCTCTGCTCATAGGCACCGAGGGTGTCCTGGGTCAGCTTGAGCAGCTCTTTATCGGCCTGCCAGGTCACGTAGGCCGTGGCCACGTTGGCGACCAGGCTGATCTGCGTGCTGCGCCGGGCTTCTTCGGTGGCGAAGTACTTTTGCAGGGCTTCTTCGCTCAGGCTGCGCACACGGCCGAACAAGTCCAGCTCATACGCGCTGATCCCGAGGGTGGCCGAATACGAGCTGGTGATGCTCGACTCGCCGGTCTGCGAAGCACGCGCCGGTACGCGCTGGCGGCTGCCGCTGCCATTGGCCGAGACGGCCGGGAACAGGTCGGCGCGCTGGATGCGGTACTGCGCGGCATAGGCGTCGATGTTCAGGGCCGCGACACGCAGGTCGCGGTTGTTCTCCAGGGCCACCTGGATCAGCTGTTGCAGGGCAGGGTCATGGAAAAACTGCTTCCAGCCCTGCTCGGCAGCGGCCTGGTTCGGCGCCTGGGCCGACGAATACGCCGGGCCCTGCGGGAACTGAGCGGCCACCGGCGCTTCAGGGCGCTGATAGTCAGGTATCAGCGAGCAGCCACTGAGCACGAATGCGGTGACGGCTAAGGAAAGGAGCGACTTGCTCATAGGCCAGCCTCTTTATGGGTTTCAGTAGGTTCAGTCTTTTTACGCTCGCCTGCGGCGGACACGGTTGCAAAGAACAGTGGCACCCAGAAGATCGCCAGGACAGTGGCCGTGATCATACCGCCGATAACGCCGGTACCAATCGCGTGCTGGCTGCCCGAGCCGGCGCCCGAGGAAATCGCCAGCGGCAATACGCCGAGGATGAACGCCATGGACGTCATGATGATCGGCCGCAGACGCATACGGGACGCCTCGATGGCCGCCTCGACAATGCCTTTGCCTTGCTCGTGCAACTCCTTGGCGAACTCGACGATCAGGATGGCGTTTTTCGCCGCCAGGCCCACCGTCACCAGCAAGCCCACCTGGAAGAACACGTCGTTGGACAACCCGCGCATGCTCGTGGCGATCAACGCCCCGACCACACCCAGCGGCACTACCAGCACTACCGCAATCGGGATCGACCAGCTTTCGTACAGCGCCGCGAGGCACAGGAACACCACCAGCAGCGACAGTGCGTACAGCGCCGGCGCCTGGGAGCCGGACAGGCGTTCTTCGTACGACAGACCGGTCCACGCATAGCCGACACCCGCCGGCAATTGCTTGGCGATGCGCTCGACTTCGGCCATGGCGTCACCGGTGCTGTAGCCCGGTGCCGGGGTGCCGAGGATTTCCATCGCCGCTACACCGTTGTAGCGCGAGAGTTTCGGCGAACCGAAGATCCACTTGCCCGAGGAAATGGCCGACATCGGCACCATCTTCCCGGAGTCGCTGCGCACGAACCATTTGTCGAGGTCTTCCGGCGACATGCGGCCAGCGGCCTCGCCCTGCACGTACACCTTCTTCACCCGACCACGGTCGATGAAGTCGTTGACGTAGCTGCCACCCAGGGCAATCGCCAGGGTCTGGTTGATGCTAGACAGGGTGATGCCTTGGGCACTGGCCTTCTCGTCGTCAACGGTCAGCTCGTACTGCGGCTCATCGTTCACGCCGTTCGGACGCACGCCTGCCAGGATCTTGCTTTGTGCGGCCATGCCGAGGAACTGGTTACGCGCTTCCATCAGTTTTTCGTGGCCGACGCCGCCCTGGTCTTGCAGGAACACGTCGAAGCCAGTGGCGTTACCCAATTCCAGTACCGACGGCGGCACGATGGCGAACACCATGGCGTCCTTGAAGGCACCGAAGAAGTAACCCTGGGCACGCTTGGCCACTTCGAACACGGACATGGACGCGTCACGCTCATCCCATGGCTTGAGCATCACGAACGCCAGGCCCGAGCTCTGGCCACGGCCGGCGAAGTTGAAGCCGTTGACGGTAAACACCGACTTCACAGCCTTGCCTTCGCCTGGCTCGCCTTCCTTGTCGTGCAGCAGGAAGGCGCGCATGTCGTCGATGACTTTCTGCGTACGTTCAGCCGACGAGCCAACCGGGGTTTGCACCTGGGCGAAGATCACGCCCTGGTCTTCTTCCGGGAGGAACGCGCTTGGAATGCGGGTGAACAACCAGACCATGCCGAGCACGATGACCAGGTACACAAAAAACGCCGGGAATTTGTGCTTGATCATGTTGCCCACACCGCGCTCGTAGCTCAGTACGCCACGGTCGAAGGTGCGGTTGAACCAGCCGAAGAAACCACGCTTGGGTTGGCCGTGCTTTTCCGGGTCGATCGGCTTGAGCATGGTGGCGCACAAGGCCGGGGTGAAGATCAGGGCAACCAGTACCGACAGCGCCATCGCCGAAACAATGGTGATGGAGAACTGTTTGTAGATCACACCGGTGGAGCCGCCGAAGAAGGCCATTGGCAGCAATACCGCCGACAGCACCAGCGCGATACCCACCAGGGCGCCCTGGATCTGGCCCATGGACTTGACCGTCGCCTCCTTGGGCGACAAGTGTTCCTCGGCCATTACCCGCTCGACGTTTTCCACCACGACGATGGCGTCATCCACCAGCAAGCCGATGGCGAGGATCATGCCGAACATGGTCAGGGTATTGATGGTGAAACCAAACGCCGCGAGGATGCCGAACGTGCCCAGCAATACCACCGGTACGGTCATGGTGGTGATGATGGTGGCGCGGAAGTTCTGCAGGAACAGGAACATCACCAGGAACACCAGGACGATCGCTTCGACCAGGGTGTGGACTACACCGGAGATCGATTCGGTCACCACCGGGGTGGTGTCATACGGCACCACCGCCTTCATGCCTGGCGGGAAGAACGGTTCCAGGGACGCCACGGTGGCACGGATGGCCTTGGCGGTGTCCAGGGCGTTGGCGCCCGATGCCAGTTTGATCGCCATGCCGGAAGCCGGCTTGCCGTTGAACTGGGCACTGATGCTGTAGTTCTGGCCGCCCAGTTCGATGCGCGCAACGTCACGCAGGCGAACTTGCGAGCCGTCGGCGTTGACCTTCATCAGGATCTTGCCGAACTCTTCTGCGGTTTGCAGACGGGTCTTGCCGATGATGGTCGCGTTCAGCTGGGTGCCGGGCAGGGCAGGCAGGCCGCCCAGCTGGCCGGTGGCCACCTGCACGTTCTGCGCAGCGATGGCGCTGCTGACGTCGACCGGGGTCAACTGGTAGTTGTTCAGCTTGGCCGGGTCGAGCCAGATACGCATGGCGTACTGCGAACCGAAGACCTGGAAGTCACCTACACCTGCCGTCCGGGAAATCGGGTCCTGGATGTTGGACACGATGTAGTTGGACAGGTCGTCCTTGGTCATGCTGCCGTCTTCCGACACCAGACCGATCACCATCAGGAAGTTCTTCACCGACTTGGTCACGCGGATACCCTGCTGCTGCACTTCTTGCGGCAGCAGTGGGGTCGCCAGGTTCAGCTTGTTCTGCACCTGAACCTGAGCGATGTCCGGGTTGGTACCCTGGTTGAACGTCGCGGTGATGGTCATGCTGCCGTCGGAGTTACTGTCCGAGGCGACATAACGCAGGTTGTCGATACCGTTGAGCTGTTGCTCGATGACCTGCACCACGGTGTCCTGCACGGTTTGTGCGGACGCGCCTGGGTAGGTCACCTGGATGTCGATGGCTGTCGGCGCAATGGCCGGGTATTGGTTGATGGGCAACTTCAGGATCGACAGTGCCCCGACCAGCATGATCACCAGGGCAATTACCCAGGCGAAAATGGGACGGTCGATAAAAAATTTCGACATGGATTACTCCCCTTTGCCCGTAGTGGCAGCAGGCGCAGCAACCGTTCCAGCAGGCTTGGCGTTATCGGCGTCCTTGACCTTGACTTCGATGCCCGGCTTGATGAATTGCAGGCCTTCGGTGATCACGCGGTCACCGGCGTCGAGGCCTTTTTCCACCAGCCAGTAGGCGCCGCTGGTGCGGTTGGCAACCAGGGTGCGTTGCTCGACCTTGTTGTCCTTGTTCACCACCAGCGCGGTCGGGATGCCCTTGATGTCGCGGGTCACGCCTTGCTGCGGGGCGAGGATGGCCTTGCTGTTCACACCGGCTTGCAACTGGGCGTGCACGAACATGCCCGGCAGCAGGGTGTGGTCAGGGTTGGGGAACACGGCGCGCAGGGTCACGGAACCGGTGGTCTGGTCCACCGACACTTCGGAGAATTCCAGTTTGCCGTCCTGGTTGTAGTCGGTACCGTCTTCCAGGGTCAGCTTGACCTTGGCGGCATTGGCGCCGGCTTTTTCCAGCTGGCCGCTTTCCAGGTCGCGGCGCAGTTTCAGCATTTCTGCCGAAGACTGGGTGACGTCGACGTAGATCGGGTCCAGTTGCTGGATCACGGCCATGGCATCGGTCTGGCCATTGCTGACCAGCGCGCCTTCGGTCACCGAAGAACGGCCGATACGCCCGGAGATCGGCGCGAACACCTTGGTGTAGCGCACGTTGATCTGGGCGGTTTGCACGTTGGCTTCGGCGGTCATGCGGTTGGCGACGGCGGTGTCGTATTCCTGGCGGCTGACGGCTTGCTCATCGACCAACTGCTTGTAGCGGTCGGAGATGGACTTGGTCTGCGTGAGGCTGGCTTGTGCGCTTTTCAGGGTGGCGTCATACACCGACGGGTCGATCTGGTAGAGCTGTTGCCCTTCCTTCACGTCGCCGCCTTCCTTGAACAGGCGCTTGAGAATGATGCCGTTGACCTGTGGGCGAACTTCCGCAATGCGGTAGGCGGTGGTGCGGCCTGGCAGCTCGGACGTCAGGGTAAAGGCTTGCGGTTGAATGGTGACCACGCCGACCTGAGGGGTTTGAGCGGGCGGAGCCGCTTCTTCCTTTTTACATCCGCTGAGCAGCGATGCCAGGGCGACGGCAGTGACCAGAGCGGTAACAGCTGGCTTAAGTTGCATGAAGATCCTCGGGTCAGGCGCGCAGGGTGCGCACAAGAAATGTGGAAGGGTAAAAAACAAGCTGTGAGTAGATAAGTAGCTTGCTACGCAATATACTTACGTTCACGGTTGTTTGTAAACTCTTGACAGGCTTCGCGGAATGTTGACAAAGCAACGCCCAAAGCCTCGATTTCATTACGTTCGGCACCCACGATGGTGTCGTCCCACAAATATTCAGATGATCGTTAGCGGCTATTAATTGTGCGTTAACAATCGTCCCAAGTGTCCTGATAGAGGTTTTACTGCCATGGTTCGTCGCACCAAAGAGGAAGCTCAGGAAACGCGCAGCCAGATTCTCCAAGCCGCCGAGCAGGCCTTCTATGAGCGCGGTGTGGCGCGCACCACCCTGGCGGACATCGCTGCGTTGGCGGGCGTGACCCGGGGCGCCATCTATTGGCACTTCAGCAACAAGTCCGACTTGCTCCAGGCGTTGCTCGACACCCTGCACGAGCCGCTGGACGAACTGGCCCGCGCCAGCGAGAGCGAGGACGAACTCGACCCGCTCGGCTGCATGCGCAAGCTGTTGATCCATCTGTTTCATCAAGTGGCCCTGGACCCGAAGACCCGGCGCATCAATGAGATTTTGTTTCATAAGTGCGAATTCACCGATGAAATGTGCGACATGCGCCGGCAGCGCCAGACCCACAGCCTAGAGTGCAATCTGCGTATCGGCTTGACCCTGCGCAATGCCGTGCATCGTGGCCAGCTACCGGAAAACCTCGACACCACCCGTGGTGCCGTGTGCATTCATGCCTATATCAACGGGCTGATTGGCCAGTGGCTGCTGGTCCCTGACAGTTTCCAATTGCATCAGGACGCCGAGCGCTGGGTTGATACCGGGCTCGACATGCTGCGCCTGAGCCCTAGCCTGCGCAATTGAGACAAAATGCGTAATTGCATCAGGTTGTGTCAACAGTAAAGCTTAAGGAGGGTCAATCGTCCTTCTGCCTTATTTGTGGGGTGACTTTATATACGCGCTGGCCCGGGGTTGATAGGTAGCCGGCTAAGTATTTTGTAGGGATTTTGTTGCAGGGGTGTGAAGGAATGTTTCCCTCGGGCCACGCAAGTCGAAAAAGTGGCGGGCTTGTGTGGGAGCGGGCTTGCCCGCGATTGCGGTGGATCAGTGAAAGTATCTGTAACTGACACACCGCTATCGCGGGCAAGCCCGCTCCCACAGGGGGTAGGTGGTGTGCTTTAGAGCGGCATAAAAAAGCCCCGGTTCTTGCGAGTCGGGGCTTTTTGCGTTTCAGGCGATCAGATCGCCAGCGTCGGGTAGTCGATGTAACCCACCGGGCCCTTGCTGTAGAAGGTATCCGGGCGCGCATCGTTGAGTGGCGCATCGGCTTTCAAGCGGGCCGGCAAGTCCGGGTTGGCAATGAACGGTACGCCCCAGGCCACGGCATCCGCTTTACCTTCGGCCAGCCAGGCGTTGGCGCTGTCCTTGGTGAAGCGCTCGTTGGCGATGTACACGCCGCCAAACGCCTTCTTCAATTGCGGGCCGAGGCTGTCGCCGGCTTCTTTCTCGCGCGAGCAGATGAACGCGATGCCACGCTTGCCCAGTTCGCTGGCCACGTAGGTAAAGGTTTCTGCCAGGTTGTCATCGCCCATGTCGTGGGAGTCGGCACGCGGTGCCAAATGCACACCCACGCGGCCGGCGCCCCAGACTTCAATGGCGGCGTCGGTCACTTCCAGCAGCAGGCGTGCACGGTTTTCCAGGGAGCCGCCGTACTGGTCGGTACGTTTGTTCGTGCTGCTTTGCAGGAACTGGTCCAGCAGGTAGCCGTTGGCGCCATGGATTTCCACGCCGTCGAAGCCGGCGGCCTTGGCGTTCTCGGCACCGGTGCGGTAGGCGTCGACGATGTCGGCGATTTCCGCGGTTTCCAGGGCGCGTGGCGTCGGGTAGTCGGCCAGTGGGCGCACCAGGCTGACGTGGCCCTTGGGCTGGATCGCGCTCGGCGCCACCGGGGTTTCGCCGTTCAGGTACGACTCATGGGAGATACGGCCCACATGCCACAGTTGCAGGAAAATCTTGCCGCCCGCGCCGTGGATCGCCTTGGTCACGTTGGCCCAGCCACGCACCTGGTCGTTGGACCAGATGCCTGGCGTGTCCGGGTAGCCCACGCCCAGCGGGGTCACCGAGGTGGCTTCGCTGAGGATCAGTCCGGCGGAAGCGCGTTGCACGTAATACTCGGCCATCAGCGCGTTGGGCACACGACCCGCGTCGGCACGGCAGCGGGTCAGCGGCGCCATGATGATGCGGTTGGACAGTTCCAGGTCGCCCAGTGTGATCGGGTCGAAAATAGTCGTCATGGGATAACACCTTTCTCTTTGAAGTTGATCAGTGGGTCGCAGGGGCCAGGTCGGCATCGCCGTTCTGACGGAAAGTAATCAAGGTCACCAGCAGCGCGAGGATCGCCAGCGCACCGGCGGCCAATGGCACGCTGGTCAGGCCGAAACCGTGGGCAATCACACTGCCGCCGACCCAGGCGCCGAGGGCGTTGCCGATGTTGAAGGCGCCGATGTTCAGGGTGGACACCAGGTTCGGTGCGGCCTTGCCAAAGGTCACCACGTTGATTTGCAGCGCCGGCACAGCGGCAAATGCGGCGGTGGCCCACAGGAACAGGGTGATTTCCGTCGGGATCACGGCGACGCTGGTCCAGGTCAGCGCGGTGGAGATCACCGCCATGCTGATAAACACGCCGATCAAGGTGGCTGCCAGGCGCTTGTCCGCCAGCTTGCCGCCGATGATATTGCCCAAGGTCAGGCCCAGGCCGATCAGCAACAGGGTCCAGGTCACGCCTTTGGGCGAGATGCCGGTGACATCGCCCAGCAGCGGCGCGACGTAGGTGAAGAGGGTGAACATCGACGCGGAGAACAGCGCGGTCATGGTCAGCGACAACCAGATGCCGGCGCCCTTGAGGGCCGCCAGTTCGGCGCGCATGTCGAGTTTTTCTTCGTCACGCTTGGCCGGCAGGAAGCGGATCAAGCCGATCAGCGCCACCACACCAATCACGGTGACCGCCCAGAACGTCGAGCGCCAGCCCGCCGCCTGGCCCAGTGCAGTGCCCAGCGGCACGCCGAGGACGTTGGCCAGGGTCAAGCCGGTGAACATCAAGGCCACGGCCGACGCGCGCTTGTTGGCCGGCACCAGGTTGGCCGCGACCACCGAACCGATGCCGAAGAACGCACCGTGGCACAACGCAGTGACCACACGGGCAAACATCAGCACGTTGTAGTCACTGGCCAGGGCGCAGAGCAGGTTGCCGACGATAAAGATGCCCATCAACGCTACCAGTGCGGCCTTGCGCGGCAGCTTGGCGGTGGCCAGTGCCATGAACGGCGCACCAATGGCCACGCCGAGGGCGTAGCCGGTGACCAGCCAGCCGGCGCCGGGGATCGACACGCCGAGGTCTGCCGCCACATCGGGCAGCAAGCCCATGATGACGAACTCGGTGGTGCCGATGGCGAAGGCGCTCAGGGCCAGGATGAGTAGCGAGAGGGGCATTATCGTTTCCTTGTTACAGCGGTGCGCTGAGTTCGGTGATGAGCGCATCGAGGAAGGCTTGGATGGTTTCCTCGTTGCGTTTGAAAAAGTGCCACTGCCCGGCCTTCTGGCTGCTGATCAACCCCGCGCGTTGCAACGTCGCCAGGTGCGCCGACACGGTGGACTGGGACAAGCCGCAGCGCTGGTCGATCTGCCCGGCACAGATGCCGTATTCGTGGTTGTGCAGTTGCTCGGGGAATTGCACTTTTGGGTCTTTCAGCCAGTTGAGGATGTCTCGCCGTACTGGGTGCGCCAGGGCTTTTATTATTTCGTCGAGGTCGATGGACATGGCAGGTGCTCGGTGTCTTGAAACGTTATATCGCGATGAGGCGAACCTTAAATCGTTATATCCCGATATGCCAATATGAATTGGGTCTTAAAGCCGTTCAAATCGGTATATCGGGTTATAACGATACGTTGACGGCAGTGCTAAACTGCGCGGCATGAATTATCTCGCACATCTGCACCTCGGCGGCCAACTTCCTGCACAACTGCTGGGCAGCCTCTATGGCGATTTCGTCAAAGGCCGCCTGCAAGGCCAGTTCAACCCGCAAATCGAAGCAGCGATCCAGCTGCACCGTTCGATCGACCGGTTTACCGACAGCCACCCGTTGGTGGGGGAGGCGTTGTCGCGCTTCAGCCTGACCCGCAGGCGGTATGCCGGCATCGTCCTCGATGTGTTTTTCGATCACTGCCTGGCGCGGGACTGGGCGCTGTACGCCGACCAGCCGCTGGAGCGCTTCACCGCGCAGGTGTACCGCGTGCTGGCGGCCGAGCCGCAATTGCCGGGGCGGCTGGCGCAGATAGCGCCGTGGATGGCGGCGGATGATTGGCTGGGGTCTTATCGCGAGTTCGCGGTGATGGAACAGGTGTTGCGCGGGATTTCGCGGCGGTTGTCGCAGCCGCAGGAGTTGGGGTTTGCGATGCAGGAATTGCGCGAGTTGTATGAGCCGTTGAGTGAAGACTTCCGAGTCTTCTACCCCGAGTTGCAGGTGTTTGCACAAACCCAACTGATTACTGAGATCTAAATGTGGGAGCTGGCTTGTGTGGGAGCGGGCTTGCCCGCGATAGCGGTAGATCAGTCACAACATGTTTGCTGACCCACCGCTATCGCAGCGATGCGGCGACCCGACAAGCCAGCTCCCACATTTTGAACTGTGTTCACTTTGAGATCAGGCTGCAAATGCAGGTCGAGCCTCTACCTCTTCAGCCTCCGGCACCGGCCCAAACAACACCTTCTGCACCGCTTGCTGCGCCTGATACGCCAACGCCGCACGTTCCTGCCCGGCACAGGCAATCGGCTTGAGCAGATGAATTTCCACATCGCCCTGGTCATTGGCAAACAGGCGCATCAGGTGCGAGAGCAAATCATCATCACCAATAAACGGCGCCATCGGGTCGACCTGGCCGTCGCGCAGATAGCGGATCGCCACGGGTTGCAGTGACACATCCGCATCAATCGCACTGGCCAGCAAGCGCCCGTGGAAGGTGCGCAGGCTGCGCCCATCGGTGGTGGTGCCTTCGGGAAACATCAGCAGCGGGTGCTGTTGCTCCAGATGGCGGGTCATCTGCTTGCGGATCAGCTGGCTGTCGCCCGAGCCGCGACGAATGAACAAGCTACCGGCCTTCGCCGCCAGCCAGCCGGCCACCGGCCAGGTGCGCACTTCGGCCTTGGACAGAAACGACATGGGCGCCACCGCGCCCAGCAACGGGATATCGGTCCACGACACGTGATTGCTCACCCACAGCATTGGCTGTTGCGGCAACTCACCGTGCACGGTCACGCGAAAGGGCAGGGCGTTGGTCAGCCGTGCCATGAAAAACCGCGACCAACGCTGGCGCCGCACCATCGAGTTGGCAATGCCCAGGCGCTCGAACAGGCCAAACACACTGGCCATGCTCAAGCCCAGCCCCACCACCACCAGCACGCGAGCAATGCGCCCGTACACCCGCAGACGGCTCATTACATGGCCGCCTTGAAGTGGCGGGCGTAACGCGGGCAAAGCTCATCGCGCTTGAGCAGGATGAACACGTCGGCCACCTGGAAATCTTCGTCCCAGCACGGCTCGCCGCAGATCTTCGCGCCCAGGCGCATGTAGGCCTTGAGCAACGGCGGCATTTCCGCGATGACGTTGGACGGCAAATCCAGGGCCGGCAGGGGTTTCTTCGGTTCGGCGCGCAGGTGTTCGTTGCACAGGTAACGTTCGCGCAGGCGCTGCATGATCGCGTGGGCCTGGATGCCGCCGTCGTGCATCGGGATGCTCGCGCAACCCATCAGGTAGCTGTAGCCGCCCTGGTTGAGGACCTCGGCCAATTCGCCCCACAACACGGCGATGGTGCCACCGTTGCGGTAGGCCGGGTCGACGCAGGTGCGGCCGATTTCCAGGATCGGCCCTTGCAGGTGCAGCAAGCCATGCAGGCTGAATTCTTCTTCACTGTAGAACCGGCCCAGGGTGCTGGCGGCCGCGTGGTCGAGCAAACGGGTGGTGGCCACCAAGCGACCGCTGTTCAAGTCCCGCACGCCGATGTGGCTGCAGTGAACATCATAGTCATCCATGTCCAGACCCAGTTCCGCGCCTTTCAGCTTGGCGTTGAACTCGCCGCTGAACACGTTGAACCGCAAGGCCTGGGCTTCCTGCAACGCCTGTGCGCCAACCAGGCGTTCGGCTTGCAGACGGCGTTCATTGCCGGTGTCGCTGATGCGGGCGATCTGAGTCATGGCGAGTCTCCGAGTGCCGGCCACGATTTCGGCCGGTCGACTTTGTTGTCCAAACTCAGGCTATGGAGGCCCGGTGTCATCTCCATGAACTTATGGTGACGCTTGAATGACAGCCCGGCCTGTCGCAAATCTGTCATCACCCTCGGCTAGGCTCGCGGGCTTGAATGCCCCCGTTGAGTCCGCGTCCATGGTCAGAGGCTTGTTGTGTGTTGTGCTGTTGTCTGTCACCGCGGCCGCCCACGCCGAAACCTGGCCTGACAAGGAGTGGGCCAAGGGCACACCGATCGCAGGCCCCGCTGTCGATGCCTTGAACACCTACGCGTTTCCCGCGCGTGACGACAGCACCCGCCAAGGCATTCGTACCGATGCGCTGTTGGTGATCCGCGATGGCGAAATCATCTATGAGCGTTATGCCGCGCCAACCTCGGCCAGCACCCCGCACCTCACGTGGTCGGTCAGTAAAAGCTTGCTGGCGACGGTGTTGGGCGTGGCCTACGGCGAAAACCGCTTCAAGCTGACCGATCCCGCCGCACGTTTCTATCCGCCGATGAAGCAGCATCCCACGGTCACCATGGGCGACCTGCTGCATTGGGCATCGGGGCTGGATTGGCAGGAAGACTACGAATACGCCCCGCTGAAGTCCTCGGTGGTGGCGATGCTCTACACACGGGGGCGGGGTGTGATATGGCCGAGTTCGCTGCCGACACCGAGGCCGCCAGCGCCCCCGGCCAGGTGTTCCGTTACTCCAGTGGCGACAGCAATATCCTGTCCGCTGCCCTTAAAGGCATGCTCGGGCACAAGGCCTACATGAGTTATCCGTGGGATGCGCTGTTCAAGCCGCTGGGCATTCGAAACGCGACCTGGGAAACCGATGCGGATGAAACCTTCGTCGCTTCGTCCTACGCCTACCTCACCGCTCGGGATCTGGCGCGTGTCGGCCTGTTGATGGCGCGCGACGGTCGTTGGGGCTCGCAGCAGTTGTTGCCCCAAGACTGGGTTGCGTTCAATCGCCAACCCTTCGCCCGCTATAAAGCTGGCCAGGACGAAGCGGTACCGGGCGGCCATTGGTGGCTCAATCAAGGCTCCCCACGGGCATGGCCCGATGCACCCGTCGACACCTTCGCCGCCCTCGGCCACTGGGGCCAGGCGCTGTACGTGATGCCTGATGAACATCTGGTGATCGTGCGCTATGGCGATGATCGCGACGGCAGTTATCGCCACAACGAATTGCTCAAGCGCGTGCTCGCGGCGGTGCAGCCATGATCCGTCGCCGGCCGTTTACCAGTCTGCTGCTGGTGTTGTTGCTCGCGCTGGTGGGTTGGGCGTGGCACGAACGCGTCAACCTGCAAGCCTTCCCCGACATCATTGCAGCGTACACCGCCAAGGAGTATTGCTCGTGCCGGTATGTGGCGAACAACCCGGCCGAGTATTGCCGGCGTTATGTGAAGCAATACGTGCCCACCAGCGCGTTCAGCGATAACCCCGAGCGCAGTGAAGTGACTGCCAGCGGCATGGGGCGTACGCACACGGCACGCTGGCTCGGCGACCGTCAGGGCTGTCGCCTGAACCCCTGACACACCTCATACCCCCTGTGGGAGCGGGCTTGCCCGCGATAGCGGTACATCAGTCAACATCTCCAGTGGCTGACACACTGCAATCGCGGGCAAGCCCGCTCCCACACGAGTCTGCATTCACATCGGATTTGCGCCGCTTGTGACATTGCGCTTAAGGTTCGTGCAGGTTTTTCCCCCGCGAGTTCTCAATGCTGATCAAACCCCTGGCCTTCGCCCTGCTGGCCGCCGTTGCCGTGCCTGCCCATGCCGACTGGTACCTGGATAACGAATCGTCACGCCTGTCCTTCGTCACCACCAAGAACACCGACATCGCCGAGGTGCAGCGCTTTTTGGTGTTGCACGGCAAGGTTGACGGCGCTGGCGCCGCGCAAGTGGAAGTGGAGCTGGAGTCGGTCAACAGTGGTATCCCGCTGCGCGACGAGCGTATGCGCAATGACCTGTTCCAGATCAAGACCTTCCCCGACGCGCTGATCCGCGCGCAGATCAACCTGCAACCGATCAACGACCTGGCCCCTGGCGCGCAGTTGGAACTGCGCCTGCCCTTGAGCGTGACCCTGCACGGCAAGACCCAGACCTACAGCGCCGAGCTGCTGGCCACGCGCCTGGATGACCGGCGCTTCCAGGTAGTGACCCTGGAGCCTGTGGTATTGCATGCCGAGGATTTTGAGCTGATGCCGGGTGTCGCCGCATTGCGCAAGGCGGCCGGTCTGGCGTCGATCAGTTTGTCGGTGCCGGTGGGTGCGGTGCTGATCTTCACGGCGCGCTGACCGTGAGCGGCGCAGTGTTCCCGTGGCGCAGCGCCAACCGCTTTGAGTTGTTGATCGACGGGCCGAATTTCTTCCCGCAGATGCTGGTGGGTATTGCCCGCGCCGAGCGCCAGGTGGATCTGGAGTTGTACCTGGTGGAAGCCGGGGCCTGTGCCGACGCCTTGGTGCAAGCGCTGGTGCTGGCCGCCGAACGTGGCGTGCAGGTGCGCTGCCTGTTTGATGACTACGGCAGCCTGGCGTTTACCCTCGGCCTGCGCAAGCGCCTGACCGACGCCGGGGTGGAGCTGCGTTTCTACAATCGCCTCAGCTGGCGGCGCTGGATGCGCAACCTGTACCGCGACCACCGCAAGCTGTTGCTGATCGACCAAGGCAGCGCTTTTGTCGGTGGCACGGGCGTAACCGATGAGTTCTGGACCCCGGGCAATGACACGGCGGACTGGCACGAAGTGATGGTGCAGATGGACGGCCCGTTGGTGCAGGATTGGCAGGCATTGTTCGACCGCCAATGGCACGCCAACGCAGCGCGCCGGGAGTGGAAGCCGGCGACCCGTTTCGGTTTGCCACGCTTGCCCAAGATGCCCGCCACGGGGCCGGGCCTGGGCCGTGTCGCCTATGCCGATGCCCGTCAGCATCGCGACATTTTGCAATCGTTGATCCGCGCCTTGAACAGTGGCAAGCAGCGTATCTGGCTGGCTACGCCCTATTTTTTGCCGACCTGGGGCGTACGCCGCGCCTTGCGCCGTGCCGCCGGGCGTGGGGTGGATGTGCGTTTGCTGCTCACCGGGCCGCGTACCGATCACCCATCCGTGCGCTATGCCGGGCACCGGTACTACCCGCGCCTGCTGCGTTCGGGGGTGCAGATCTTTGAATACCAGCCGTGCTTTCTGCACCTGAAAATGGTGCTGGTGGACGATTGGGTCAGTGTGGGGTCGTGCAACTTCGATCACTGGAATTTGCGCTTCAACCTGGACGCCAACCTGGAAGCGTTGGACCCTGACTTGACGCGGGCAGTGGCGGGCAGTTTCGAGCGGGATTTTGCCCAGAGCCTGGCGGTGAGCCTGGAGGCGTGGCAGTCGCGGCCGTTGTGGCGGCGGGTGAAGCAGCGGGTGTGGGGGTGGATTGATCGGTTGGTGGTGAACTTGCTGGATAGACGCGGCTAACCAGACCGCTGAGATCAAAATGTGGGAGCTGGCTTGTGTGGGAGCCGGGCTTGCCCGCGATGCAGGCACCTAGGTGTTTCAGTCATACCGAGGTGATGCCATCGCAGGCAAGCCAGCTCCCACACTGACTGCATTTACAGCTTTAAATCAGAGCAGCTCAAAGGTCTGCTGCTGCACATCCTGGGAATCCAACCCAATCTGCACATTGAACTCACCCGGTTCCGCCGCGAACTTGAGCTGGGTGTTGTAGAACTTCAAGTCTTCCTCGGTGATGGTGAAGTGCAACGTGCGCTCTTCGCCCGCCTTGAGCATGACCTTCTGGAAGTTCTTCAGCTCCTTGATCGGGCGGATCATCGAGCCGGCCACGTCCTGGATATACAACTGCACCACGGTTTCGCCATCGACCTTGCCGGTGTTTTTCAGGGTAACGCTGGCGTCGAGCTTGCCGGTCTTGTTCAAGGTGGTGGACGACAACGCCATGTCCGACAGGCTGAACGTGGTGTAGCTCAGGCCATAACCAAACGGGAACAAGGGCCCTGTGGTGTCATCGAAGTACTGCGAGGTGTAGTTGCCCGGCTTGCCCGGGGTGAACGGGCGGCCAATGGTCAGGTGGTTGTAGTAGGTCGGAATCTGCCCCACCGAACGTGGGAAGGTGATCGGCAGCTTGCCCGACGGGTTGTAGTCGCCAAACAGTACGTCGGCGATGGCGTTGCCGCCTTCGGTGCCGGCGAACCAGGTTTCCAGGATCGCGTCGGCCTGTTGGTTCTCTTCGAGGATCGACAGCGGGCGGCCGTTCATCAACACCAGCACCAACGGCTTGCCGGTGGCTTTCAGGGCCTTGATCAGGTCGCGTTGGCTCTGCGGGATGTTCAGGTCGGTGCGGCTGGAAGATTCGTGGGACATGCCACGGGACTCGCCCACCGCCGCGACGATCACGTCGGCACTCTTGGCGGCTTTCACCGCTTCGTCGATCAACACCTGCGGCGCGCGTTTGTCATCCACCACTTCCGGGGCATCGAAGTTGAGGAAGTTGAGGTAGTCGACCACGGCCTTGTCGTTGGTGATGTTGGCACCACGGGCGTAGATCACTTTGCCTTTTTCACCGATCACCGCGTTCAAGCCGTCCAGCAGGGTGACCGATTGCGCAGGGCGACCGGCGGCGGCCCAGCTGCCCATCATGTCGATCGGGGCCTTGGCCAGCGGGCCGACCAGGGCGATGGTCGCGGACTTTTTCAGCGGCAGCGTTTCGTTCCTGTTTTTCAGCAACACCAGGCTGCGGCGTGCGACGTCGCGGGCTTCGGCGCGGTGCAGGCGGCTGTCGGCGTAGGTGTCGGCCGGGTCATCCTCGGCCTTGCCGATGCGCAGGTACGGGTCCTTGAACAGGCCCATGTCGTACTTGGCGCCGAGCACTTCGCGCACGGCGTTGTCGATGTCGCTCTGTTCGATCTCGCCCGACTTGAGCAGCCCCGGCAATTCCTTGCCGTACAGCGAGTCGTTCATGCTCATGTCGATGCCGGCCTTGATTGCCAGTTTCGCGGCTTCACGTCCGTCCTTGGCCACGCCGTGCTTGATCAGCTCGAAAATCGCGCCGTGGTCGCTGACGGTCAGGCCCTTGAAGCCCCAGTCGCGACGCAGCAGGTCGTTCATCAGCCAGGTGTTGGCGGTGGCGGGCACGCCGTTGATCGAGTTCAGCGCCACCATCACGCCGCCGGAGCCGGCCTTGATCGCCGCGTGGTACGGCGGCAGGTAGTCCTGGTACATCTTCACCGGGCTCATGTCGACCACGTTGTAGTCGCGACCGCCTTCCACCGCGCCATACAGGGCGAAGTGCTTGACGCTGGCCATGAGGCTGTCGGCATTTGCCGGGCTCGTGCCCTGGAACGCCTTGACCATCACTTCGGCAATGCGCGAGACCAGGTAGGTGTCTTCGCCGAAGCCTTCGGAGGTGCGACCCCAGCGAGCATCGCGGGAGATATCCACCATCGGTGCAAAGGTGATGTCGAGGCTGTCGGCCGCAGCTTCCTGGGCGGCGATGCGCCCGGAGCGGTGGATCGCGTCCATGTCCCAGCTGGAGGCCAGGGCCAGGCTGATCGGGAAAATCGTGCGGTGGCCGTGGATCACGTCGTAGGCGAAGAACATCGGGATCTTCAAGCGGCTGCGCATGGCCGCGTCCTGCATCGGGCGGTTTTCCGGGCGGGTGATCGAGTTGAACGTGCCACCGATACGGCCGGCGGCGATTTCCTGGCGGATCAGCTCGCGGGGCATTTCGGGGCCGATGCTGATCAGGCGCAATTGGCCGATCTTTTCATCGAGGGTCATCTGCTTGAGCAGGTCGCTGACAAACGCGTCCTTGTCTTTAAGCGCAGCAGGCTTTGTTTCTGCCCATACGGGGTGACTGGCCAGAGTGGCAACAAGGCCGAGCAAACACAGCTTTTTCATGAATATCCTTTTTCGGCACACTGCCCAGCGAAAACGCGCTGTTCTGCCAAAATGTGGGGGACGTATGTTGTTGTTCGAGTGTTATACCGACAAATGCCGCACACTTCGGAACTCTTATTAGCGGTGGGCATCTTTTTAGCTGATTGATTCGATGCAATCCAGTCGTGGTAGCGGATTATGCCTCACGGCTGCCCAATTCCATCAAGGTTCGCCAGGAGAAACACCATGCAAGCAGCACAAGGTTACCGCTGGGGCTTGAAAGCCGCGGCTTTGCTACTGATCAGCAGCGTGCTGAGCGGTTGCGGCATCAACAACATCCCGACCCTCGACGAACAGGCCAAAGCTGCCTGGGGCCAGGTGCAGAACCAGTACCAGCGCCGCGCCGACCTGATCCCCAACCTGGTGGAAGTGGTCAAGGGTTACGCCGCCCATGAGCAAGACACCCTCACCGCCGTGATCGAAGCGCGGGCCAAGGCCACCTCGATCCAGGTGGATGCCAGCACCCTCGACAACCCGGAAAAACTCAAGCAGTTCCAGCAAGCCCAGGACGGCTTGAGCGGTGCCCTCAGCCGTTTGATGGTGGTGTCCGAACGCTACCCGGACCTCAAGGCCAACCAGAACTTCCTGGCCCTGCAATCCCAACTTGAAGGCACCGAAAACCGCATCGCCGTGGCGCGCCGCGACTTTATCCAGGCGGTGCAGGCCTACAACACCGAGATCCGTACCTTCCCTGGCCGCCTGTGGCACAGCGTGATGTACAGCGACTTGCCGATCCGCGCCACGTTTGAAGCCACCAGCGCCGATGCCGATAAAGCACCGCAAGTGAAGTTCAAATAACGCTGCATTGAGGTGTCGATGCGTTTATTAAGGATAGGCCTGGCGCTGTGGCTGTTGGCCTGCGTGGGCGTGGCCCAGGCGGCGCTGACGTTCCCGGCGCTGAGCGGGCGGGTGGTGGACACCGCCCAGATGATCGACCCGGCGACGCGCGAGCAACTGACCCAGCAATTGCAGGCGCTGGAGCAGACCTCGGGCGACCAGATCGTGGTGGTCACCGTGCCCGACCTGCAGGGCGTGCCGATTGAAGACTTCGGTTACCAATTGGGCCGCCACTGGGGCATCGGTCAGAAGGGCAAGGACAATGGCGCGCTGTTGATCGTCGCCCGTGATGAGCGCAAATTGCGCATCGAAGTCGGCTATGGCCTGGAAGGCGTGCTCACCGATGCGCAGTCGTGGGTGATCATCAACCAGGTGATCGCGCCCAAGTTCAAGGCCGGCAACTACAGCCAGGGCATCAGCGATGGCGTGGCGGCGATGGTGCAGGTGGTGGGCGGTGAACCGCTGGCGGTGCCGGCGCATGTGGCGGATGCCAACTTTGCCAAGGATAATCCGGGGTTTTCCATTGGCCTGTTTATCCTGCTGATCGGCGTGTTGTGGCTGTGCAATCGCCTGGGCCTGCCGGTGGGCGCGATCCTTCTGGCGATCCTCAGCAGCAGTGGTCGCGGTGGCGGTGGTGGCGGCGGCGGTGGTTTCCGCGGCGGCGGTGGCGGCTTCGGCGGCGGCGGGGCATCGGGTGGCTGGTAATGACAATAACTAGAAAAGAGCATCTACAACCATGGCATTACTGACTGAACACGAGCAGCGCCAAGTGGCCGAAGCGATTGCCCGCGTCGAGAAAACCACCGACGCCGAACTGGTGACTGTGCTGGCCGCCCGCGCCGATGACTACGCCTACATTCCTTTGCTGTGGGCCAGCCTCATCGCGTTGGTAGTGCCAGGTGTGGTGCATTACCTGTCGGGCTACCTGACCATGTACACCTTGCTGCTGGCGCAATGGGCGACGTTCATCGTGTTGTGCCTGGTGTTTCGTCTGCCCAAGGTCACTACCCGTTTGATCCCGCGTTCGGTGCGCCACTGGCGTGCGTCCAACCTGGCGCGGCGGCAGTTCCTGGAGCAGAACCTGCATCACACGCTGGGCAGTACCGGGGTGCTGATCTTTGTCAGCGAGGCGGAGCGCTATGTGGAGATCCTGGTGGATGACGGGATTTCCAAGCGCCTGGATGACGGCAGTTGGGATGCCATCGTGCAGGCGTTTACCCAGCAGGTGAAGCAGGGGCAGACGCTGGCGGGGTTTATCGACTGCATCGAGGCCTGTGGCGAGTTGTTGAAGGTGCATGTGCCGGTGACGCAGACGCGTAACGAGCTGCCGAATCGCCTGGTCGTCCTCAAATAATCCAGGCGACACGGTTCTCCATGTGGGCACGGTTTCATGTGGGAGCTGGCTTGTGTGGGAGCTGGCTTGCCTGCGATAGCATCACCTCGGTACATCTGACTCACCGAGGCGTCTGCATCGCAGGCAAGCCAGCTCCCACACCAGCCTGTTTTCACATTTGGTTTGTGGCGCTTCATCGACCGTTAGTCAAATAAGCCCGTGCCCTCCAGCCCCATCCCCCCTAAAATGCCCGGCATTCCCTGCCCGAGGCGTTTTTGTTCATGTCCGTCACCGCTCAACCCGTCAGCGACCACCACGCCCAGTTCATCGAACTGCTGGGCACCAGCCTCGCGCAGAACGCCTTTATCAAGCTGGTGCTGGCCAAATACGTCGGTGACGAAGCCGAGTTGCAACGGCTGATCATCAAGGCGGTGACGGTCAAGGAACAGCCATGCCTGTCCTTCGTCTATCGCTATAAAACCCGCGACATCACCAAGAACTTCCCCGTCGCCGAGGGCGTGGCGTCGATTGCCGCGCTGCTGCCGGCGCAGTTCAAGAACGCGCACCTGCTGGCGCTGACTGACGAAGCCCAGCTGGAATACAGCAAGAAGAACAAAAGCTCGCTGTTCAAGAGCAAGCCGCAGCAACTGCGCGAGGCGCCGAGCGCCGAGCACAACCGTGAGAAAAATCGCTTCCTCGACCTCAGCCGGCCATTCCTCGCCGACCTCGGTGTGACCGACGCCAAGCAGGCGCTGATCCCGTCGATGTCGCGCAAGTGGAAGCAGATCAACAAGTTCATCGAAGTGTTCAGCCATGCGCTGACCACCTCACCGCTCAAGCTGGACCAGCCGGTGCGCGTGGCGGATTTCGGTTCGGGCAAGGGTTACCTGACGTTCGCCATCCACGATTACCTGCGCAACACCCTCAAGGCCGAGGGCGAAGTGACCGGCGTCGAGCTGCGTGAAGACATGGTGACCCTGTGCAACACCGCCGCCGCGCGCCTGGAGCATCCGGGGCTGGTGTTCAAGTGCGGCGACGTGCGCAGCGTGGCGCCCAGCGAACTGGACGTGATGATCGCCCTGCATGCCTGCGACATTGCCACCGACTATGCGATCCACACCGGCATCCGCTCCGGCGCGTCGATCATCATGTGCTCGCCGTGCTGCCACAAGCAGATCCGCCTGCAGATCCAGAGCCCGGCGCTGTTGAAGCCGATGCTGCAATACGGTTTGCACCTGGGCCAGCAGGCCGAGATGGTCACCGACTGTTTGCGTGCGCTGTTTCTGGAAGCCTGTGGTTATGAGACCAAGGTGTTCGAGTTCATCTCGTTGGACCACACCAACAAGAACAAGATGATCCTCGCGGTGAAGCGTGCGGAGCCGGTGGATAATGCGCAGTTGCTGGAGAAAATCCAGGAACTGAAGGCGTTCTACCACATCACCGAACACTGCCTGGAAACTCTGCTGCGGGCGGATGGCTACCTGAACTGACACAAAACCTTGTGGGAGCGGGCTTGCCCGCGATTGCAGTGGATCAGCACCTGATTCATCAACTGACAGACTGCTATCGCGGGCAAGCCCGCTCCCACACTAATCTCCTTCCACTGTCAGACCGCGCTAGGCTTGGGCGCAGGCTGCACCGAGGTCTTGCGCCCCAGCATCACCGTCACAATCACCCCACACGCAAACACCCAGGTAATCGGCTCGATCTGTTCACCAAAGAACAACGCCGAAAACGCGATGGTAAAGAAGATCTGCAACAACTGGATCTGGCTCACCCGCGCGATCCCGCCCATGGCCAACCCGGCATACCAGGCAAAGAACCCCAGGAACTGCGAGAACAGCGACACATAGCCAAACGCCCACCAGGTGCCCATGGAAATCGCCCCTTGATGCTGCGCCGCCAGGTACCACACCGGGCCGATCAACACCGGCGTCGACAGCACCAGCGCCCAGCAGATCACCTGCCAGCCGCCCATCTCCTTGGCCAGTCGGCCACCTTCGGCATAACCCAGGCCGCCCACCGCGATGGCGCCGAGCATCAGTAAATCGCCCGCCTGAATACTGCCCGCACCGGTGATCAACGCATAACTCAACACCAAGCCACTGCCCAGCGCCGCGCAGGCCCAGAAGGCCTTGGACGGCCGCTCGTGGGACAGCCACGCCGCATACAACGCCACGCACAGCGGTTGCAGGCCGTTGACCAGTGCACCATGGGACGCCGGCAGGGTTTGCATGGCCCACGCCGACAGCACCGGGAAGCCGAGGATCACCCCGGCAATCACCAGGCACAGGCCGCGCACCTGGCGCCAGGTCGGCCATTGCTCGCGGCGCCACAGCAACAGCGCCGCCGCCGGGACCGCCGCGAACAGCGCGCGGCCGAGGCCGTTGAGCAGCGGGTGGATTTCCTGCACCACGATGCGGGTGAAGGGCAGGGTCAGGCTGAAGATGATGACGCCCAGCAGGCCGAGGGCCATGCCGGTGTTTTCGCGCGAGCTCATGGAAGGCAACCAGAATCTAGAGGGCTTCAAGGGAAGCCCATCTAGCCACACCCCCCGCCAATCAAGGGCCTACAGCTGGGTGCGGATTTATCCGTACAGTTTTTTCAGAAGAAGCGCGTGATGCTGATCTTGGCGTTGCGGCCTTGGCTGTAGACACCTTCACCGCTGAGTGCCGGTTGGTAGAAGCGGTTGAACAGGTTGTCGACGGTGAAGTTGATCTCGGTGCCCTTGAGACCGGCCTGCTGTGGTTTCCAATTGGCGAACAAGCCTTGTGTGTCGTAGCTGGCGTTCTCTGTCTGGTCGTAGATGAAGTCGCCGATGGTGGAGTTCAAACCGCCCGCGTAGACATCGGTGGGCACGCGATCGGTCTTGCGTACGAACTGGCCCTGCCAGCCCACCTGCGCGTCCCAGCTCGGGATCTTGGTACCCAGCACCACCACCCATTTGGCCGGTGGGATATCCCGCGCCCATACGTGCAGGTCTGTCGCCCAGGGGTTGGTGTAGGGGTTGTCGCGCTTGCCTGTGGCCCAGGAATACGTCAGGGAACCGAACAGGTAGGTCGAGTCGTAGTAGCTTTCCAGCTCGACGCCCTTGATGGTCATGCCACCCACATTGCGATAGTTGGTCCTGGCTGCCGCGTCACTGCATACCGAATCGATACTGCCCGACACGGTCAACTGTCGTTCGCAGCCGACGCCGGTGGCTTTCATGATTTCGTCTTCAATACGGTTGTGGAACAGCGTGGTGCGCAGTTGCAGGTTGTCCTCGCGGGTGAATAGCCCCGAGAAGTTGGTGACGTTGCCCGCGGTAATCGCCGTAATGCGCTCCGGGTCGAGGTTCAGGCTGGTGGCGCTACGGGTGCTGATAGCGCCTTGGACTTCGTACTGTTCATCGATTACCGGCGCTCGCCACGTACGGTTCCAACTGGCGAAGAAGGCCACATCCGGGGTCACGTTCCAGAACGCGGCGAGGCGTGGTGACCAACCGGTGTAGGTGCGGTCGCTGTAGTCGTGGCCCACTTTCGGGTCAGGGCTGCTGTAGTACGGCGCATCGTTGGCTTCGCCGCGGTTGCGCACGTGGTCGTAACGCAGGGATGGCGTGAGGGTCACGTCGCCCAGGGTAATCGCGTCCTGGATGTAGAACGCGTTGCTATCGACCTTGCCGTGGGGCATGAAGTACGGCTGGAAATGCCCATAGTTGTATTTGGCGGTGTTGTAGGTGGCGCCCGGCATCCAGCTCTCGGTTTCGCGCTTGTGCTTGCGGATCTGCACGCCCGTGGTCACCGCGTGCTCCAGCGGACCTGTGGTCAGCAGGCTGGTATTGCGCAGTTCGAGGATGCGGTCTTTGTAGGACGTATCCATCTTGCGTCCACCGGTAGCCAGGCTAATGACGGCATTCTCGGCGCGCTCATCGGTCTGGTCGGTATTGGACTCCGAGTAGCTCAGCTTCAGGTCGATCAGCGGGTTGTTCAGTGGGTGGTACTCGTACTTGCTCGACCAGGTGGTGTCCACTGTGTCGCGGTCGGCCAGGAAACGAGACACCGCCGTGGCGTAGCCATAACGGTCGATGGCAGGTTGTTTCGGGGGTGATGGGTAGGACTTGGCCGAGAACGGCGTCATACGTTGGCTTTGGGCGCGAGAGTAAGACAGGCCCATGCTGTGTTCATCGGTGAAATACGCGTTGAACTTGAACAGCTGGCCTTCGACATCCTGCGCGCTGTTGGGCAAGCGCTTGGGGTTGATCGGGTATTCATTGCGCGGATCGGGCGGCGTGCCGGCGAGCTTGAGGTCGTCACCGTCGCGCTTGGTCAGGTAGGCCAGGCCGTCCATGCGGCCGTCGTCGGTGCGGCCATACACGGCGCCGGTGTAGACCTGCTCGTGGTTGTTGCTGGCGTAGCCGTATTTGACCATCGCCCCGGCATTTTGCCCGTCCTTGAGCAGGTCGGGTGCGTCCTTGGTGATCATGTTGACCGTGCCGCCAAAACCGCCGTTACCGGTAAATGGCGAGTAAGGGCCTTTTTCCACCTCAATGCTTTTGATCAGCTCGGGTTCAATGAAGATCGTGCCTTGTTGATAACGCTCGAAACCGCTTTTGGCTGCGCCATCCACGGTCATCGGTACATCCTCGGCATCGCCCATGCCGCGGATGTTCATGGTCTGGCCGCCCGGCTTGGGCGAGCCGCCCATGGATACGCCGGGCAGGGTCTGCAACAGTGAAGGAATGTTATCGGGCTGGTAGCGGTCGATATCCGCCTGGCTCAGCGTGGAGCGGCCCACGGTGCTGGAGTCGACCTGGCTACCGGTGCCGATCACGCTCAGGGCATCCAGTTGAACAACGCCACTGTTGGTGGTCTTGCCCTCATCGGGGCGCACGACGTAGGTGCTGCCGACCTTGATCAGGGTGAACTCGCCGTTTTTCAGCAGGGTACGAATCGCCACTTCCGGCGTGAAGTCGCCGTTGAGTGCTGGCGCCTGCACGTTCTTGAGCAGTTCTTCATCGAACAGCAGCTGGATTTTCGCTTGCTGCGCCACCTGGCTCAGGGACGTGGCCAGCGACTGCGCAGGCAGTTGCAGCGTGAGCGATTCGGCCTGGGCACTGGGGCTCAATACCAGGCAGCTAGCGATGAGTGTCGGTCGAAGAAACAGGTGCGAAGCGTGGCAAGGCGCGCGAAACATGGAATCCCCCGGTGCGGCTAAATAGCCAAAAAGGTGTGCGTATCAAACACAGACCGGGGGAAGACGGGGCTGGTCAACAAATCCACACCTGCGAATGCAAAATATTCTCAAATAAGCCTTACTGGCTCGATTCAATCCTGACCACGCCATCAGCCAACGCCACGGTTTTCACTGGCAGCAGGGCGGGCAGGGCGTTGAGCAGGGCGTCGGGGTCATTCACGTCAAGATTGCCCGACACCTTCAACTGCGCCACGGCCTGGCTGACTTGCAGCGGTGCCTGCGGGCGGTACAGGCTCAACTCGTCGATCAGGCTGGCCAGTTCGCGATTGCGAAACGACAAGTGCCCGCTGCGCCAGTCGGCCACCTCTTGGCCGTTGAGGGTTTGCTGTTGCAGCGTGCCCTTGGCGTAGCTGTAGGTGGCGCGTTGCTGGGCGCCGAGCAAGGTGACCGGGTTTTTCGCGTCCGGCGCGAACGCCACCTGGCCGTGGGCAACGCTGACCACCAGTTGCTGCTGGCTGCGGCGCACGTCAAAACCAGTGCCGACCACCCGCACATTCGCCTCACCGGCTTGTACGAACAGTGGCCGTTCCTTGTCGGGCGCCACCTCGATGTACAGCTGGCCTTTGTCCAGGTGCACGATGCGCTGGTGGGCGGTGAAGTCCACGCGCAGCTGGGTGTTGGCATTCACGTACAGGGTGCTGCCATCGGGCAGGTTGAGGGTGCGCATGCCTTTGGCGTGGGCGGCGACCTGGCTGTGATAAAGCGCGCGGGGTGCGCCAATGTGCGTGGCCAGCACCGCGCAGATCAATGCCGCCGCCACTGCCAGGGCCGGGCGCCACACCGACGGTTTGCGTTGGGGCAGCGCCACGGGTTTGTTCAGTTGCTGCAACTGGGCGAGGTCCGCCCACAGCTGCTCGAATTCGGCATAGGCGCGGGCATGGGCCGGCTCGGTCTGCCAGGCGGCAAAGGCCTTGCGGTCGGCGCGATCAGTGTCGGCGTGGTTGCGTGCAAACCAGCTGGCGGCTTGGGCGTCGATGGAGTCGCTGTCCTCGATGTCGATGTCGCTCAGGCGGTTCATTCTGGCTGCTCCGTGCCGGGTTCGTGTTGAAGGCGTCGCTTGCAATGCAGCAGGGCCAAGGCGATGTGCTTTTCCACCATGCTGGTGGAAATGCCCATGCGTTCGGCGATCTGCGCCTGGCTCAGGCCTTCGAAGCGGTGCAGCATAAGGGCTTCTCGGCGGCGGGGCGAGAGTTCGGCGAGGACTTCTTTCAACTGTTCCAGGCGTTGCAAGCGTTGCGCGGCGGCCATGGGCTCGTTTTGCTCGTCGGTGACAGGCTCCGCGTCCCTTTCGGCCTGATCCTGGTGGACGGTCTGCCGTACCTTCTGTTTACGCCAGTGATCGCGCAGCAGGTTGCGCGCCATCTGGAACAGAAACGCCCGTGGCTGCTCGACCTTGGCGCGGTCGCGGTAGTCCAGCCATTGGGTGAAGACATCCTGGGTCATGTCCGCCGCGTCGCTGGCGTTGTCCGTGCGTTTGCGCAGGAAATACAGGATATCTGTATAGAAACCGCGAAAGGCATCGGCCGCCAACGGGTCGGGCTTGGGACGAGACATGGATATCCTTCTTGACGAAGCACGACGGAGGAAAGTCGCGAATGGTATCGAGAACCATTGCTATTTGTCTCTATATAACGGATGTACGCGATTAAAAATGTGGGAGAAGGGCAATGTGGGAGCCGGGCTTGCCCGCGATTGCATCACCTCGGTTTCACGGATGAACCGCGGTGTCTGCATCGCAGGCAAGCCAGCTCCCACACAAGCCTGCTCCCACAAGGGCTGCGGTGTTAGCGCAGGAATGTTTTCAGCTGTTCGATCGCCGCTTCACCCAGCGGGAATACCGGAAGTCGCGGATCGCCTGCCTCCAGCCCGGTCAAGCGCAACCCGGCCTTGATCGTCGCGGGCAAACCACCTTTGAGAATGAACTCCAGCAACGGCAACTGGCGATAGAACAGCGCGCGTGCCGTTGTCAGGTCATTGGCCAGTACGGCGTCATACAAATCCAGGTTGAGCTGTGGGATCAGGTTCGGCGCCGCCGTGCACCAACCCTTGGCACCGGCCGCGAACGCTTCCAGCGCCAGCGGGTTGCAGCCGTTGTAGAACGGCACGTCACTCTGGCGATGCAACTGGTGCATGCGTTGGATATCGCCAGTGCTTTCCTTGACCATCGTCACGTTGGCGACCTGCTGGATGATGCGCAGGATCAGCGCCACCGACATGTCGGTGCCGCTGGTGGCCGGGTTGTTGTAGAGCATGATCGGCACGCCGATGCTGTCGCCAATCGCGGCGTAGTGGGCGAGGATTTCCGCCTCGCTAAGCTTCCAGTACGAGGCGGGCAGCACCATCACCACGTCGGCGCCATTGGCTTCGGCGTAGCGGGCGCGGCGCACGGCCTTGGCGGTGGTCAGGTCGGACACGCTGACGATGGTGGGTACGCGCCGGGCGATTTTTGCCAGGCTATAGGCGCTCACTTCATCCCATTCGGCGTCGCTCAGGTAGGCGCCTTCGCCGGTGCTGCCCAAGGGCGCGATGGCATGCACGCCGCTGGCGATCAAGCGGTCGATGGAGCGGCCGAGGGCGTCGAGGTCAATGCGTGAACCGTCGGCGCTGAACGGGGTGATGGTGTAGCCGATGATGCCGTGGATGGTTGGGCTGGACATGAGAGGTCTCCGCTCGAAAAAGGGTAATCAGTTCAGGCAATCGGCGTGTTGGCGCAGGTTCTGCCGGGCGTAGTAATTGAACGCGGCGCCGTGGCGCTTGGGCCGGGAGATCCAGTCGTGGGCTTCACGCCCCAGTTCCGGCAGGATCGGTTTGATGGTGCCCGCCGCCATCGCCAGCAACTGCAACTTGGCCGCACGTTCGATCAACTGCGCGATCACACAGGCTTCCTCGATGCTCGCCCCGGTGGACAGTTGGCCGTGGTGCGACAGCAGGATCGCGCGCTTGTCGCCCAGGGCCGCGGTGATGATTTCGCCTTCTTCATTACCCACCGGCACCCCCGGCCAGGCTTCCAGGAATGCACAGTCTTCGTACAGCGGGCAGAGGTCCATATGGGACACCTGCAACGGCACTTCCAGCATCGACAACGCCGCGATGTGCGTGGGGTGCGTATGGATGATGCAATTCACATCCGGCCGCCCACGGTACACCCAACTGTGGAAACGGTTGGCCGGGTTGGGAATGCCGTGGCCTTCCAATACTTCAAGGTCCTCGTTGACCAGCAGCAGGTTGCTGGCGGTGATTTCGTCAAAACCCAGGCCCAGTTGCTGAGTGTAATAGGTGCCAGGCGTTGGCCCACGGGCGGTGATCTGCCCGGCCAGGCCGGAGTCGTGGCCGTTCTCGAACAGGATGCGGCACGTGAGCGCCAGCTTTTGCCGGTCGGTCCACGTATTATCCGCCAGGGTGTTTTGCATCTGGACCAGCGCTTGCTTGACCAGTTGGTCTTTGGGGAGTGCTAATGTCTTGGCCATATCGGTGTCCTTTGGGTAGTTCAATGGACGTCTGTTTTGCTGGTCTCCCGCTGCTCGCAAGGTCGTTGGGTGAACGCAAATGACACTAAAGATGCTATATGACACAAAGTGTCATTGGCAAGCGCAGCTTATCGTTTCCTGCATGGATTAACCGCAGCACATGTCTATCCGTTTGAAATTATTGAGAAAAAAACTTGGCGTGACCTTGGATGTGCTGGCCGAAAAGTCCGGCATGACCAAGAGTTATCTGTCCAAGGTTGAACGCGGACTCAATACGCCGTCGATTGCGGCCGCGCTGAAACTGGCCAAGGCGTTGAACGTGAAGGTCGAAGAGCTGTTCAGCGAAGACAGCGTCAGCCTCGACAGCTACAGCCTGGTGCGCAGCCATGAACGGCCCGACACCGCGCCGGGTTATGCGGTGCTGGCCCATCAGGTCAGTGAGCGCAGCCTGCTGCCGTTCATCATCTACCCACCGGCGGAGTTCACCGACAAGACCTTCAAGGAGCACCTGGGGGAGGAGTTTCTGTTTGTGCATGAAGGCCAGGTGGAAGTGGATTTCATGAATGAACGGGTGATTCTGGAGCGCGGCGATGCGCTGCATTTCAATGCGCAGAAACCCCATCGGCTGAGGTCGGTGGGGCCGGTGCAGGCGCAGTTGCTGGTGGTGGTGCACAGCAAGGAAGAGTGATGCTGATTGCGCCTTGAAATGCAGTCCACTGTGGGAGCTGGCTTGCCTGCGATAGCATCACCCTGGTCTGCCTGATACACCGAGGTGTCTGCATCGCAGGCAAGCCAGCTCCCACAGTCGATCTCCTTTGTATGGGAGATCAGTGTTCGACAGGGACGGACAGTGCGGGATTGCCCAGTGGGTGAGTGCGCGCAGCGAAGAACTTCAGCTCCACGCCCGTCCCCTCGAACATCTCCGAATACCGCCGCTTCTGCTGCCGAATAAACCCATCACTGCGCCCCGACACCGAAATCGCCAGGGTGCTCAACTTGGCCTGGCGAATCGCATCCACCAAGTGTTTATCCTGTGCGCCCAAATCGTGGCCAAAGATGCACAGCGCGCCCTGATGGCCGAGCAACTGTTCATAACAGAACGACAGGTAATCCGAGCTGCGGATGCTCTTCAGTTTCTCCTCCACCTTGCCTTCGCTGACAAACAGCGGCACATCGTCCAGGGTCTTGATCGTGTTGTTGATCGCAAAACTGCTGAGCAAGGTGCTGTCGGTGGTCGGCAGTTTGCGCGCGGTGCCGTCGAGGTTGCGCACCAGGTGCAGGCCGCCGTGCAAGTAGAGGATGCGTGTGGCGCTGGTGTGGGTGTTGCGCAGGTCGAAACTGGCGTCGGCACTGCGGAACAGGTCGTCGATGCCCGGTGTGTGCAGGATCGCCCAGTAGTTGAGCAAGTCGTAGTTGCTCGTGAATACCGTGGCGTAGCTCGCCAGTTCGCGGTTGATCGTCTCCAGTGTCGACGGCTGCACCAGGCGCCACGGGATATGCACGGCGTGGATGGTGTTGATCAACGCTTCCTTGATCGCGTAGTAGCGATTGCGCGGCGCCGCCGAGCTGACCGCCAGGGCCTTGTTGACCCGGCTGGTGGTTTTCAGGGCGCCCAGGGCCTGCTCGAAACTACGGGTTTGCAGGGCGTCGAACACGCTGAGTTCGGATGGGCTCAGGGGTTTTTCTTCGACGGTGCGCGCGTTTTCGAACAGCGAGTCGTAGGCAAAGTCTTCCCAAATCGTACGACTGGCGCCGTTGCCGATCAGAATCCCGCTGAAGTCGATGGCGCCGCGCAGGGCGCTCCAGTCTTCAAGGTGGGCGTCAATATCCTGGAAATCCTTCATTGCGGCGGGTCTACTCGAATTCGGCTGGGCGGTGACTTTATCACGAGCGGGCGTTGATCCTGATCAAGATGCTGTGGCCGTCAGCGGTTGATTCTGTAGGCATAAAGCCTACGAGGATTAGCCATGAGCAGCACCTTCTTTATTCCCGCCGTCAACATCATGGGCACCGACTGCCTCGACGAAGCCATGACCGCCATCCGTAATTACGGCTTTCACAAGGCGCTGATCGTCACCGACGCGGGCCTGGCCAAAGCCGGCGTGGCGAGCATGATCGCCGAGAAACTGGCGATGCAGGACATCGACTCGGTGATCTACGACGGCGCCAAGCCCAACCCCAATGTGGAAAACGTCGAGAAAGGCCTGGCGCTGTTGCAGGAAAGTGCCTGCGATTTCGTGGTGTCCCTGGGCGGCGGTTCGCCCCATGACTGCGCCAAGGGCATCGCGCTGTGTGCCACCAATGGCGGGCATATTGGCGACTACGAAGGCGTGGACCAGTCGAGCAAGCCACAACTGCCGCTGGTGGCCATCAACACCACCGCCGGCACCGCCAGCGAGATGACCCGGTTCTGCATCATCACCGACGAAACCCGCCACGTGAAAATGGCCATCGTCGACCGCAACGTCACGCCGCTGCTGTCAGTCAACGACCCGGCACTGATGGTCGGCATGCCCAAGGGCCTCACTGCCGCCACTGGCATGGACGCCCTGACTCACGCGATCGAAGCCTACGTGTCCACCGCCGCCACGCCGATCACCGACGCCTGTGCGATCAAGGCCATCGAACTGATCAGCGCCAACCTGCGCCTGGCCGTGCGCGATGGCAGCGACAAGGCCGCGCGGGAAAACATGGCCTACGCGCAATTCCTCGCCGGCATGGCGTTCAACAACGCGTCCCTGGGTTTTGTCCATGCCATGGCGCACCAGTTGGGCGGCCTGTATGACTTGCCCCACGGCGTGTGCAACGCGGTGTTGTTGCCCCATGTGCAGAGCTTCAACGCCAGCGTCAGCGCCAAACGCTTGAGTGACGTGGGCCGCGCGTTGGGTGCCGATATCAAAGGCGTCACCGTGGAAGAGGGTGCCCAGGCAGCGATTGCGGCGATCCGCAGTTTGTCCCAGGACGTGGATATTCCCGCCGGCCTGCGTGAACTTGGCGCCAAGTTGCAGGACATTCCATTGCTCGCCAGCAATGCGCTGAAGGACGCCTGCGGGCTGACCAATCCACGGCGCGCGGATCAAAGGCAAATAGAAGAGATCTTTCGCAGCGCTTTCTGACGGGGCACTGACACGCCGCAAGCGTTAAGCTACAAGCTGAACTGCATTCAACTTGTCGCTTGAAGCTTGCGGCTTGCCGCTGAGGTCCCCCTATGAGAGTTCTGTTATTCGGCGCCACCGGCATGGTCGGCCAGGGTGTTCTGCGTGAATGCCTGTTGGCCGCCGATGTGCAGGAAGTCGTCGCCGTCGGCCGTACGCCGTTGACCCAGGAACACGGCAAGCTGCATCAGGTATTGCACAGCGACATGCTCGATTTCCAACCCCTGGAAAACCTGCTGCAAGGCTTTGATGCGTGCTTCTTCTGCCTCGGTGTGTCGTCGGCTGGCATGAACGAAATCAACTACACCCACCTCACCTATGACCTCACTCTGGTTGCGGCCAGCACCCTGGCGCGGCTCAATCCGCAGATGACCTTTATCTACGTGTCTGGCGCCGGTACCGACAGTTCCGAGGCGGGCAAGTCGATGTGGGCGCGGGTCAAGGGCAAGACCGAAAATGCCTTGCTGCGCTTGCCGTTCAAGGCGGTGTACCTGTTCCGGCCGGGGGTGATCCAACCCTTGCACGGCGTGCGCTCGAAGACGCCGTTGTACCAGGCGTTCTATTCCGTGCTGGGGCCGCTGCTGACGTTGCTGCGCCGGGTCAAACCGGGTTGGGTGGTGAGCACCGAGACGGTTGGCCGGGCGATGTTGCAGGCGGCCAGTCATGGCGCGCCGCAACCGGTGGTGGAGCAGGCTGGGATCAGTCGCTTGGCTGACGAGCGTCGTTGAAGGAGCTGACGGTGATTCAGGATTATTCAGACGCGCTGATCGTGCAGGAAGTGTCCCCGCGTGATGGCTTGCAAATCGAACCGACCTGGGTGGAGACGGCCGACAAGATCGCCTTGATCGACCAGCTTTCCCGCGCCGGTTTCTCGCGGATCGAAGCGGGTTCGTTTGTCTCGCCCAAGGCCATTCCGGCGTTGCGCGATGGCGAGCAGGTGTTCCAGGGCATCGCGCGCAAGCCGGGGGTCATCTACGTGGCGCTGATCCCCAATCTCAAGGGCGCCCAGCGTGCGATCGGCTCCCGCGCCGATGAGTTGAACCTGGTGATGTCCGCCAGCCAGAGCCACAACCTGGCCAACCTGCGCATGCGCTGCGAGGCGTCCTTGGCGGCCTTCGGCGAGATCGTCAGCTTTGCCGCCGACCACCCGGTGCGCCTCAACGGCAGCATCGCGACGACATTTGGTTGCCCGTTCGAAGGGGCGGTCGATGAGGACCGCGTGCTGCGGATTGTCGATGCGTATCGTGAACTGGGCATCCAGGGCATCACGCTGGCCGACACCACCGGCATGGCCAACCCGCGCCAGGTAGAACGCCTGGTCAAGCGCGTGTTGCAACACGTGCCTGCTGGCGACCTGACCCTGCATTTCCACAACACCCGTGGCCTGGGGTTGTGCAATGTGCTGGCCGCCTACGAAGCCGGTGCCCGACGTTTCGATGCGGCCCTCGGTGGTCTCGGCGGCTGCCCGTTTGCGCCGGGGGCGTCGGGCAATATCTGCACGGAGGATCTGGTGAACCTGTGCGCGGAGGTGGGGATTCCTACCGGTATCGACCTGCCGCATCTGTTGCAGATGTCCCGGCGCCTGCCGGCGCTGCTGGGCCATGAGTTACCCGGCCAGGTGGCCAAGGCGGGGCGCAATTGCGACCTGCATGCCGCGCCGGATTATGTCGCCGCGCTGATCGCCGAGGGCGTTGCGCTGAACTGAATCAACACCACGCCGCCGATCAACAACAACGCCCCCAGCACCCGGGGCGTTGTCAGCTCGCGCTCCGCCAGGCCGAACAGGCCAAAGTGGTCGAGCAGCAGTGACGCCAGAATCTGCCCGGCCATGGCCAGCGCAATAAACCCAGACGCGCCCAACTTGGGCAGCAGCATCAACGCCAGGGAAATAAAACATACACCGAACGCGCCACCGGCCCACATCCATAAAGGTGCTTTGCTGATAAAGCCCAGGCTTGGTAACGGCAAGCGCAGCGCCACAATCACCGGCAGCAACACGATGATGCTGACCAGCAGCGACGCCAGGGTGGCCCACAACGGGTGCCCGAGCCCACGCCCGAGGTTGGCGTTGATCGCACTTTGAAACGGCACTACCGCACCGGCAATCACTGCCAGCGCCAATAAACCCAGCCAGTGCAAGGTCGTCATTGCGAATCTCCCAGAGGTTTTGCTGGACTCTAGGGTATTCGTCGTGCAAATTTAAATTCCAATTTCTTATGCCGGGCATGCAGCTAATGAATGATCTGCGCCGCATCGACCTCAACCTGCTGGTGATCCTCGACGCCCTGCTCGCCGAGCAACACGTCACCCGCGCCGCTGAACGCGTGCACCTGAGCCAGCCGGCGGTCAGTCACGCGCTGGCGCGCTTGCGGGACTTGCTTGGCGACCCGTTGCTGGTGCGCCAGGGCGGCACGTTGGTGCCCACCGCTCGCGCGTTGGAACTGGCGGCACCGCTCGCCGAGGCGCTGGCCCAGGTACAAGCGCTGCTGGCGCCCAACCGGTTTGATCCGGCCTCGGCCAAGCGCCGCTTTCGCGTGGCGATGTCGGACTACAGTGCGGCGATTTTCCTACCTGACTTGGTGCGCCTGCTGCGCCGTGAAGCGCCCGGTATCGACCTGCAAATCATCCAGGCCAGCCGCGAAGGCATGGTGGATGGCGTGCTCAATGGCGATCTTGACCTGGCTGCTGGGGTTTTTCCTGACATGCCGGCGGAATTGCGTACTACGCCGCTGTTTGAAGAGCACTACACCTGCCTGGTAGACCGTGACAGCTTGCCGGACGATGGCACGCTGGACCTGCCCACTTACCTGTCGCGTCCCCATGTGTTGCTGGAAATGCGCGGCAGTGGCACGCCGGAAATCGAGCGGGCGCTGACGGCGATTCGTGAGCGACGCCATGTGGCGATCAGCCTGCCGCATTGGGGCGTGGCACCGCAGTTGATCCAGGGCACGGATCTGATCTTGACGGTGTCGTCGCGGGGTTTGCTCAACATTGATCACCCACACCTGGTGGCGGTGCCGCCACCGTTTCATATCCCCTCGTTTGCGGTGGAGTTGGCGTGGCATGTGCGGCGGGGTGGGGATTCGGGGTTGCAGTGGTTGATGGGGCAGTTACAGGGGCTAAATTTGCCAGCTTGAGTTGCGGAATCTGGAGAACAACAGAGATCAAGTGTGGTGTGCTCAGCATTGGGCTCCCATGCAGAGATGCTGGGACGACCGTTCGTCGCACTGGCAAGTATTTTCTAAACCTTTGCCGCCGTGAAAATTCGAATTCAGGGCGGGGAGTGTTCCCCCGCACTTATTTTTGCCCTGGAGGAACCCATCATGAGCCGCATGGCTATCCGGTTACGCACCGCCAGTTTCGCGATGCTGCTGGGCCTCGGCGCCAGCAATGCTTTCGCCCAGTCGCCTGCTGAATTCATCGAGCAGGCGTCGGCCAAAGGCATGGCCGATATCGAAACCAGTCGCATGGCCCACGCCAAAACATCGTCCCAGGAAATCAAGGATTACACCATTGAGGTGATCAACGAGCGAACCCTGGCCAACCAGCATCTGGCGGCCATCGCCAAGAAGCTTGAACTGCCGGTGGCGCCGCGGGAAAAGATCGTCGACAAAGCCGAGACCCTGATGCCGCAGCTCAAGGACGGCGACTCCTTTGACGCGGCCTACACCGCGCAACAGGTCAAGGAAAACGAAGACGCCATTGCCCTGTTCAAACAGGAAGGCGCGGCGTCGGATGTGCCGGAAATAAAAGCGTTGGTGGATGAAACGCTGCCCAAGCTGGAGGAGCGTTTGCAGAAGGCTCGTGCGTTGGCATCGACCTACGGCAAAGGCCATCAGGGTGACGGCTGAGGCGGTTGCCTGAAATGAAAAACGGCGGTTGGAGAGTTTCCAGTCGCCGTTTTTGTTGCTGCTATCAGAGCGCTAACTGCGCCTGGCCGGTACCTTCCAGGGCGAGCAGATATTGCTTGGCTTGCAGGCCACCGGCAAACCCGGTCAGCTCACCCGAGGCGCCAATCACCCGGTGGCAGGGCGCGATGATCGAGATCGGATTACGCCCATTGGCTGCACCGACGGCGCGCACTGCCTTGGGGTTGCCGATCTGCTGGGCGATCTGGCTGTAGCTGCGGGTTTCGCCGAAGGGAATGGTCAACAGCGCCTGCCACACTTGCTTCTGGAAAACGGTGCCGGTGAAGTCCAGGTCCAGTGTGAATTGATGACGGGTGCCGGCGAAGTATTCCTGCAACTGGCGCTGCGCCTCCAGCAGCACCGGGCTGTCGTTGGCTTCGTGCAGTTCACCCAGGCGTACACGGTTGGCGCGTTCTGTTTCCCACAGGATCGCGCTGAGTTTGCCGTCACGTGCCACGAGCGTGAGTTGGCCGACCGGGGAAGGCATGAGCATGTATTCGTAGGCCATGGGAGGGCTCCTTGAGAGTGCGTGAACGGTACCACGACAGGGTAGTTTCATCCGCCCGCGTACAAACTGCGTTTCTTGCGGTTGAATTCGCCCAGCGTTCAGAAATTCCAGTAGACCCAGCTGTAGAGATGGGGGTAGGCAAACAGTCTGAAGGTGTAATAGCCCGCCACGAGCAACGAACCTGTACGAAGGACGACGAACGAAAGGATATTGAACAGGGTGATGATCAACGCGAACATGACCACGCGGCGGCTGGCGTGGCGTCTGGCCAGCAGCACGCCGTAAACCGAACCTGCGACCGATCCCGCCGCCATGACCGGTCCGAGGAGAAAAGGCAGCTTCACGAACGACAGCAGCAGTGGCAAGACCAGCACCCAGCCCACCACTTGACGCAGTAAGGGTTTGGGCGTGTGTTGCTTGGATTCGGGCATTGTCTCGATCTCGGGCTGCAAGCGCTGACATGATCAAGGTGTCAGCGCCCGGCCACAGTCAGATTTTGCTGAGGGCGCCTAGTGGTCCTGTTGCAATACCTTGAGCGCTGCCGACGCGAGGAAACCCGAGCGGCTTTTTTCTTCGGGATGATTCAGCACATATTCATCGATACGGTTAAGCAGGTAGCCCGGCAGGGTGATGTTGAGTTTCTGCGCCTTGCCCAAATACCTGGTGACATCAATGTCCACCACTGCCCAGGTGCAACCCGCGTATTGCGGGTTGGCGGCATGCAGGGTGACTTTCTGCGCATTGGGAATCGGCGCACCGTCTTCCGCGAGGATCTCGAAGTGCCCTTCGATGGCTTCACGGGCCATGGCCATGGCGTCGTCCAGGTCGTCGCCAGCGGAGTAGCAGCCGGGAATATCCGGTACTTCCACACCCCAGGCGTGGTTTTCGTCACCGGTTGAAATTGCGATGGGGTAAAGCATGTCTGTTGTCCTCCTGGGACGGTCAGCTCAGCAGAGCTTGTTTCAGGATGCTCTTGGCGGTCTTGTCCAACAGGTCCTTTTTTGGATGAGGGATCGTCACCAGCCCCGGCTTGGTCGGGTGCTTGAAGTGGTGATGGCTGCCTCGGGTACGCACCAGGTACCAACCGTCTGCAACGATGTGACCTATCAAATATCGGCTATCCACAACACCTCCTTGTGGTGTGTGTTGGTGGTGACTATAACTACAAAAAATAAATTATCAACACTCTACCTACCGACGGTCGATGACCGGTATTTCGTCAGGCAGTGTCTGAAGTGTATGAACGCGCAGCCATGGCGCCAGAGAGAGGTATTGCGAGGTTTTGCGCAGGTATTAGCGGGTGTGTAGGGCCTGTGAAACCACGCTGAGAAACGCATCAACCAAGAAGCTTTTTGTTTCAGTTGGCGTCAGCACCAGCAACTGCGCACACGCATCCACTTCCACCAATGGTCGGTAGGTCACGCCTTTGTTCATCAGGCTTTGCGTGCATTGCGGCACCAGCGCTACGCCTTGGCCGGCCGCGACCAGGGCGATGATCGAGGTGATCTGCCGCCCGGTCGGCCCTGGTCGCAGCGGCTGGCCGTGGCGGCGGTAGAGCTGCTCGATGGACTGGTTCAGCCCCGATCCGTAATCCGCCGGGAACAGGATCAGCGGATAAGCACTGAGCTGCGCCAGGCTGACCTGCGCCAGGCTCGCCAGCGGGCTGTCGGTGGATAACGCCGCCACCAGCCGCTCCTCGCCCAGCGACAGCGCTTGCACCTCTTTGCTCTGTGGCAACAAACGACTCAGCCCGACGTCCAGCCGCCCGTCGGCCACCTGCGCACCGAGATTGCCGGAGGCACATTCCACCAGGGTCAGTTGCACATCGGGAAAGCGTTGGGCAAACGCCTGGATCGCCTGGCTGAACAGGTCTGACAAGGCAATCGAACTGACATACCCCAGCGTCAGTTGCCCGGCGGTGCCTGCCGCGAGTTTGCCGGCGATGACCTGCGCCAGCTCCACCTGCTCCAGCACACCACGTGCATAGGGCAAGAACGACCGGCCTTGTGCCGTCAGTGTCACCGTGCGGCTGGTGCGATCGAACAGCTTGAAACCCAGCTCGGCTTCCAGCGCCGAGATCTGTCGGGTCAACGGCGGCTGAGCCAGGTGCAGGCGAAGGGCGGCGCGGCCGAAGTGCAATTCTTCGGCGACCATCAGAAAATATCGCAGCTTGCGTAGGTCGAGCATCCTGGCCCTCGGGTATTGATCGGTCCTGATTCGGTATTGGTTCAAGACGTGCCGGGCATTCTATAAAGACCGCTCAAAATAAAACGAGAGGTTTCATGAAACCGCGCCTGCATTGTGCCCGTCTTGCCCTGTTCCTGTGTGGCTGCGCGGCTTTTCTCAACCTGTATGCGACCCAGAGCATTCTCCAGACCTTTGCCGTGCAGTTTCAGATCAGCGCCAAGGCCGCGGGGTGGAGCATTACCGTGACGACCTTGGCTGTCGCAATCACGGCCCCATTTGTCAGCCGCCTGACAGGCCGTTTCGAGCAGCGCACGGTGATTTGCGTGGCGGCGCTGCTGTTGGCCGTACCCACACTGATGACGGCTTATGCCGACAGTTTTACCGAAGTGCTGGTGTGGCGGTTTGTCGAGGGCATGTTGATTCCGGTGGTGTTTGCCACCAGCGTGGCCTATATCGGCGACCGGTGGAGCGGTGGCACGGTCACCGAAGTCACCAGCCTGTACGTAGCGGGCACCGTGCTGGGCGGGTTTGCCGGGCGCTTCGCCACCGGGGTAATGACGGAGTATGTGGGCTGGCGCGAAGCCTTCGAGTTGCTCGCGGCGCTGAGCCTGATGGTGGGCGGGTTCATTCAGTTCCTGTTGCCGGTTAGCCGGGCGCGAACGGTGCCGCAGGCAACCGTTTCATCGGGGGCTCTTCGTCAGCCATTGCTGGCGGCTTATGCCGTAGGTTTTTGCGTGCTGTTTTCCCAGGTTGCGGCGTTTACCTACGTGGGTTTGTACCTTGGCCTGCCGCCATTCAATCTCGGTCCTGCGGCTTTGGGCATGCTTTACATGGTGTTCCTGCTGGCATTGATCGTGATCCCCATCGCGGGTCGCCTCAGCAAAGCCCGGCCCCATAGTGAGTTGCTCACGGTTGCCGTTGTGCTGGGCATCACGGGCACGCTGCTGACCCTGGTGCCAACGCTGTGGTGCATCGTGTTGGGGCTGGCCCTCAGCTCCACCGGCGTATTCCTCGCCCAGGCCGCCGCCAATGCGTTCACCACGGCCAACGCCGGCGACAACAAGGCGGGTGCCGTGGGTATTTATCTCACCTGCTACTACCTGGGCGGTAGCTGCGGGGCTATCGTCCCGGCATTGATCTGGGAGAGGTGGGGCTGGGCGGGGTGTGTGGTGCTGATTGTCGCTTTCCAGTTGATGACGTTGCTTATCGCCTTGGTCGGTTGGAAGCTTGTTAAACCTGCGCTGGTACCAATGCCTTGACGGGCGTCGTCGCTGTACCGGCCGGGCCGCTTGCTCAAATAATTGACTGATTGGTGACATGTCCAGGCCGTGCGAACAAATCAATGCCCAGCGAGTGGAGTACTTTGAGGACTGTTTCAAAGCGCGGTTTTGCGCCGGGGGAGAACGCCTTGTAAAGACTCTCGCGACCCATACCCGTATCAGTGGCGATCTTTGTCATTCCTCGGGCTTTGGCCACGTAGCCGATTGCACGCAGAAACTCTTCGTTATCGCCGTCGGCCAGCACCTGAGAGAGGTACTCACTGATGGCCTCGTCACTGTCGAGCAGCTCGGCCATATCGAATGTCGTCAGTGTTTGCGCCATTTTCAAACCTCCTTTGCCAATTTTTTTGCCCGTCGGATATCGGCTTCTTGCGATGACTTGTCACCGCCCACCAGCAAGATGACGAGCGCTCTGCCTCGTAGGGTGAAATACACTCGATAACCGACACCTACATCGACTCGCATTTCTGAGATGCCGTTTCCCAGCGTCTTGATATCGCCCAGGTTACCCATGCTTGCTCTCTCAATACGCCGGCCAATCGCAATCTTTGCTCTCAGGTCGCGAACGCTTGAATGCCAGGCAGCGAAGACTTGGGTTTGCTGGATTGAATAATGCACAGGACCTCGCATGCCGTAACTGTATCCATGTGGATACTGTCTGGCAATAGGAATGACTGATCGAAAGGTTGCGGAGGATGGGGCGGGGTCACTTCGGTTTCAAAGACGTTTTCTGTTGCCAGAATTTGCTAGGAAAATGGGCTCGTAGGCGTAGTTTTGAATTAAGCGAAACCGCCTACGCGGCCATCCGAATCGCCTGGGTTTTGTCTGTGCGAAGTTGCCACGCGTGTCGAACCACCAAATCCCAGGCATAAAAAAACCGGCACCAGGGCCGGTTTTTTCATGCATCCCCCGTCAAAATCATCCAGACGTTGGACCAACAATTAAGTGGAGCGGGTAGAGGGAATCGAACCTTTAATGGACACGGAGGCACGAATGTTGTGTAGGTGTGTAGGTGCGCGAGCGGCTTTCGCCCTTGGAATCGTTGGTTATAAAGTTGTGACTATTCCACTCGGTCTTTGACTCACAATGTGACTCTTGAAGAGGAAACCTGCCATCGCCCCTCCTGATCCTCTAGGCCTGATACAGAAGCTTTTGGCTTGGAAAAATCTCTCACATTAGCCACTACACCAACCAGCCGCCGATGCTGCATCTCCTGTCACCGACCGACAGCTCCGTCACCCATGATCTAGCTAATTTGTGGTGTAGTACCTGTGTAGAGGTGAAGAAGAATCTCATTGGTAGATACCGAAGCATTTTTGGCCTGAAGACTCTTTGGTGGCGGAGGCGGCTGCAAGAGCACAGCTTTTGGAACGTGGCCTGCCGGTCGGCTGTCGTGAACCAAGCCGTCAGAGGAGTCTTGGCCCTTCGGGCCTCCATCCTCACGTCTCTGGCCCTTTGGGCCGGCGCGCTCCGCTTACTTTGCAGCATGGTTCTTAGACTAGGCGGCTAACCATTACGAACTAGCTGCTCACGTAGTTCCATGACCGGGATAGGTGGGTCGGCACGATGCACCATGGCATGACAATTTGGGCAAAGCGGCTTCATGTCGTTGACCGGATCAACATTCTGGGGGCCGCCCAATGTATGCAAAGGGACTTCATGATGTACATGTATAAAGTCAGTACCGAGCTCACCATACACATCCCCAAAGCTCATTCCGCAGGCCTGGCATGATAGGCCGTAATGATCGAGACAAGCCTTTCGGTTTGAGTGGCTTCTTTCATACTGGGTGACGGTAACCTGCTGCCATTCGCCTTCTTCGTTTCCGCTTGGAGCCGGCGTCTGCGATGTATCCTCGACGAGTTCAGTTACTTCATTCGTCCCAGGGGGGGGTGTGTCGTTGGCAACGCCACCCCGGTAAACCTTGTCTACCCATGCCAGAAACTGCTCAGCAAGAAGTTCCATTGTCTCTTCCAGCTGTGACTCGACGACAAGCGGTTCACCCGGGGTTGGCATCTTGGAAAAGATCGGATGTTTGGCGTAGTGCTGTATGCCTTTGACCACCGTATTTGACTCTTGAAGCTTTCTTTTCCAGGTGCTACTTGGCGGCACACCCATCCAACGAACCGAGTCGCTGCCGATCAGGGCAAGCGCTCCACTCCGGGAAAACTTTGCCCACAAATCATCCTGCCCTTCATAAATCCACACCCTGCACTCCACGTGAGGGGAAGCGACCGTAGGATCGAGTTCGAACGCTATGAGCCGGATACCCTCGTAGGGTTCGCGATACTCAGCCCAAAGGCTTTTTCGATGTTGTCGAGAGCACTTGAGAAATTTGCAAACAAAGAGTTCTTCACTTGGCGTTGCCGCATTCTCAAAACCTCGAGTCCAGCAACCCTTGGCTGTGTCCGACCTCCACCATTCTTCGAGCTCCATAGGACACTCCTCCTCTCACTAAATACCCATTTTCCGGGGCAGGGCCAATTCCTCTGGCGCTTCACCTTCTTTGAATCCAACCAGATAAAGCACATCTCCAACTGGGAGCGCTTCCTCCCGCGAATCCGAGGTCGTGTTCTGGATCACCGAGCAGGTTGCATAGCGCAGAGTAACGCCCAGTTCTTCAAGGTGTTCGATCATGGCTTGGAGTTCTTCAAACACCTCTAAGCGCGCCGTGCTTGAATAAAGCTCGGCGCAGTCGCGATAGTCCCTTAGGTAATCAGTCAGCTCCGCGAATGCCAACGCCTGGTCTTTGGACGTCTCGAAGGCGGGCTCGATGTAATCGCCGATGCTTTCAGCTGCAAGCTTGGCCAAGCCCCTGCCTGATTCGGGCTTCAAAGCTTTCGTCATGACATATTTCTGATCGAAATGCTCACGAGCAGCGCGCAGTTGCTCCTCGGTGGGAATCGCCATCGGTTTCGTGAATGCGTCGATGTCTTGAAACTCGAAGGCGCTGGCCAATGATCTCAAAGTGTGGGGGTTCCCTCCTGAGCCCGCCTCAACGCGCTGGATAGTTCTCGGGGTTGTCCTGGCAAGCTCCGCAAGCGTCTCTTGTGACCATTGGCGAATCTCACGCAGGTATCTGACCACCTGACCCAGTTCGCCCTTGCTCAGTAAGCGTGTCTCAATTTTATCGAAGCTGCTCATATCGTTTCTCCTGCCCCATTGGCTCATCTGATGGGTCAAGTATGGAAGCGCTCAGGTCGCCGCAACACGACACGAACACGACACGAACACGACAGACACCGTCCTTATATCCCACTCACCTTCGGGAGCAGAGGGATCACTTTTTTTCCCTCCAGTCGGCTTTGTAGAGAAGCTGGTCGCGGTGAAGCTGTAAAACCTTATTGCTTTGAAGAGTCTGCTGTGTTTCCTTGTTAAACTTCTTTGCTTCATCAAATGCGAGAAATATCTGCTTTCTTCTTACTGAGTTTAGGATGCGGATAATATTTTCTGTGGCGGCCAATTCAATGTTTTTGTAGATGATGGAGTCGTGAATTACGAATGGCAGTCGTGTAAGTGATAGCATCGCCAAGTCGAAACCTACAAGTCCGGCGTAGGACTTACCCGTCCCGGTATCCATCGGGCAAGTGAAGCTGTACGAGCTAGCACTTTTTATTCGAAGTTGTGATGGGCCACGATCTGGCCCGTAAACTACACTATTGAAATTTTTTAGTTTATGATTGATGGAAGATTCTAAATCTAAAAAAATCTCATTATAAATGACGTCTAGTCGGGCTTTGGAAGCCGCTTCGCTTTCTTCAATCGATGCTTTTTGATCGTAAAAACGATTTTCTTCCCTGGCTTTATCAGTGACCTCTTTGATCTCAAAAACCTTGGCGAAAAGATCAGTTGGTGTTCCCTTCGCTGACAGTGCCAGCTTTATCTGTTGGTCGAGTGCGTTGATTTCGCTATTAAGCGCGGCCTCTGTGGTGACCAGATTATGCAGTTCGCTCTTAAGCTCTTTGGATACCAGCTTCCCAATTTTTTCGTGGAAAGCTTCCACTTGCTGCAGGCGTTCAAGATCAGCTGAAGGGAAGAACTCTGCCACCAAGGCAATATTTGCTGTCAGTCTTGGAGAAACGCCAGTGATATCACGTTGAAGCTTTTCTCTTCTGGCTGAGACATGATTTTTCTTTTGAATAAGATCATTTTTTTGCTGCTGGATGGATCTTAGCTGCTCGTCGAACAGAGCCTCATACGCGCTAAGTGCGCCTGCGAAGTTTTCTTTGAGTTCGTCAATGGCTTGCGAGTTGTTTGTTATTACTTTGAGGTTGGAGTTGTACTGTGTTTTTGTGACGCCAGGAATTATTTTTGCGGCCATTGATTTGCGCATCAGATCCTTCTTTTCCTTAAAGGAGTGAAGCACCTCACGCTCAGCGGAAACATCTCCTGTACGCTCGAAGAGTTCAATGAGCCGGACTATCGCTGCACTAAGCTTTTCCTTTTGCGCATTTGCTAGCGGAAAATCTGGATCATATTCGCCTTTATTCCAAATTCTGGAAAATGGGCTAACGATAGACCGGAAGTGGCTCTCTAGCATTTCTAGGCCGTAATGCTTTTTAAGAATTGCCTTGTAATCCTCTACTGAAATTTCATTGAGCGCTACGTGGTTTGAATTGCATATTTTGACAATTTCGGGCTCGTCTGTTGATCGGCTTGCATACAGAGGTTTTCCTGCGAACTCGAAAGTAACTCTATAGATGTGATGTCCGAGTTTTTTTATAACGCCGGCTTTGTCTACTAACAAGCTGCTTCCGCCCATGGCGAAATCGATAGCGAGAAGTGCTGAGGACTTTCCGATGGAGTTCTTGGCCTCGTCATCGCCTAATATCACGTTGAGGCCAGTCTGGAAGTCAATTTGTTGATGAGTGAATAAATCGCACTTTATTTGCTTAAGCATATTCAATCACTCCGGAGTCTTCCTTTACATCCAAGTAACCTAGGAAAAACAATACATCCAAGGCCGATAGAAATTCTGATGCATCTATAAAGTGGTCTTTTGTCCTAGACAAAGCTTGAGCTACGGTTTCGCCATGCCGTTTGCCGGCAAGAATAACAAGCATTTTGAAGATTGTTGACTCTTCAAGCTTTGTGAATTTACTAGGGACTAACATCAAACACCTCGCAATTCTGCACGAAGAAAGACGTCAAAATTCTTGAAGAGTCGATTGACTTGCCTGTTCTGGTGCTAATCCATTGTGCGATGTATTGGAATACGACGTCTTTGTTTTCTGGGTTTTGCCTATGCATTTCCCAGAAATATGTATTGACTTGATTTTGTAGCATTTTCACAGACGCTTGGTCGCGCTGTTCTAAAAGACGCATCTCTTCTCGTATGGATACAAAGTAGTCAACAACGTCGTTGCGAATATTTCGCTTAAGGAAGTTGCTTGCTCCTGTTCTTAACTTGTCATTAAGGGTCTTCGCATCAAGTTCAAGGTCAAATGTCTGCGCCCCATTAGTTTGCATGCTGGTGATGAGTTCAAGTATTTCCTTAACCTCTTCCCTAAGGGTATGCTCCGAGATTGCCTTACGCGCATTTGCGTCCCTGATGTAACCATCCTTGATGGCACGTATCCGAGTGTACTCTTCGATCTTGAAGTCTTTGTCGAACCTTCTATGGCAAGTAGGGCAAAGGCATATAACGTTGTCTAGTCCATTGATCTCTGCGGGAATTATATATCCAGTTAAAGCCAGCGCTTGAGGCGCAGTAGGGTTTAAAGGATAAATATGGGCGACTTCATACCCTTTAGATGGATTCTTTGAACCTGCTTTTCTGAAAATGATTGGTTGAGTACAAAGAGGGCACGCCCCTCCTGTCTCTCCGTACAGCATACTATGCTCTTCGGGGTGAAACTTTACCCGTGCATTCGCCATATTCAACCTTTCAAACTTAAATTATCTGCGTGCCACTCATTGCCATGTAGAGTTCTACTTGGCTCATATCTGAGCGTTTGGAGTGAGGGCGTGCGTGCCGCGTAGGGCGGTGAGCAGGCGTGGCCTTTAAATGAGCGGCTATGCAATGAGATGCCTTTTCGTGGCGATCTGCCTGCGTCTGATGACAACGATTGGCTGTGTGCGCAACCTACCTGTTTTAGATCTTTCCACATTCCGTGTGCCTAATTTCTGCTTATGGAGGTGAACATACCACTTCGCCACCATGCTCGGTATAGCCAAATGGGAGCCGTTGGAATAGTGACCTCAATGGGCCTGGCAGATCATCCGTCTTGATCCAATGTTGTCGTATGATCGCGGGATCTGTGCCCAATGCCTCAAGGTAGGAAAATGTCATTGAAGTTGCTCACAACGCTGTGGCGCGTCATAAGCCCCGACCATCGCCTCGAGCGTGAGAAAGCGCGTGAACGCGAGTTCATTCTGGCGGCGAACTCCTTGAAGACCCTCAAGGTGACACCGGGGGGCGGGATGTCCATCGATCCTGAAGAGCTTCGCGAACAGATCGTCGCTTCACGTGAGCAGTTGAAGCATCTCGTCCACAAACCAGGAGCGGCTAGCGGCTCATTCGAAGCTGCGGCAGACATTCGGGTGGAACAGGAAGCGAGTGCAACCATAGAGGCTTCTGTGAGCACCATGGACTGTATTGAGGTGGTGGCTTGGCGTCGGTTGCGGACTGGCGCTTCAGTGCGCTACGTGTGCCTCCAGTCTACGAGTACGGGGCGATTCGTTGTCGCTACAGCCAGTCTGTTCACAGAGGCCATAGAGAGTCTCCCGACTTGGGTCGACGGCAATACCAACAGGCAAATTGCAAATGCACTGCAGCTCGGTGACCACCAGTGGTACGCGACTATGAGCGAGGCTATGGATACTTGGGATGCGGAGCTTTGATGACCCTGCGCTTTCAGTTGGGGCGTGCCCCTGCGGGGAGCGGCTGTCGTGTACCGAGCCTTGGCGCAAGCGCCGGCATCTCGGCCCTTCGGGCTTCCATCCCACACGCCTGCGCGCTCCGCTTGCCAAGTCTACCAAGCGCGTGATCACCTGCATTCGGTTCGAGCGGACACTCAGGGTGACCTAGATCCAAAGCTCATGGGTTCCCCCCTACGAAAGTTCAAGCTTCGGAAAAAGCACGACAGGCGTTCATCAAAGCAGTTGCGTCATTCAAAGCTCGGTGGCGCCTGGTTGTCGGCAGTCGCCGGTATATTTCACTGGCAGCCTCCCGGCCCACAAACACCTCCAAAGGCTTCAACTCGAAAGTAGGTATCAGATCTGCTGCCTCGTAGAGCACATCGAGCCAAAAACCGTCCTGAGGTGAATCACTGCAAAGCACCTGGCCTGAAAACAGCTGATTCATATTTCTCGCCACAGCGACCGGGGTCTCACCTTCCTGATGTAACTGATCTTGAGTGAGACCGTGCATGTCTTGCGCATCGAACGACCAGTGCGTCCAGTAACGGGCCGGCTTTATCAACGAACTGAAGGAGGTCTCACTCGACACGACGGCGACCTCAATGGGATAGCTCTCAGGAGCGATTCCAGAGGCTTCAAAATCAATAAAAAAAGAGGGCCCTTCCACCTTGCTGCTCCTGTTTGAGGTTGCGATTTTCAGCGGCAACACCGACTGCTTGTATGCTCACGCCGCCATCGCTCGAACCAGCCGTTCTAGTTGATAGCAGCCCGTGCAACTCGGTGGTCTTGCAGATGCTGCATCTCACGCTCCCATTCAACCAAAAATTTATCCCAGTCTGTGGCGTAGGGCCCATCAGGAACTCTGGTCGACCCGATGCTTGCCTGATGGAACCGCTCCCTCCAGGGTTGCGGAATAGTCTGCTCCAGGATGATGTCGATTCCGGAGTAGTGATGCTGCACCGTGACACAATCCCGAAGCTGGCTGAGCTCAAGTGCCTTGTCAGCATTGGGGGAGTATTTCCCTTCTTGAAGGTCAAGGTCATCAAGGATGGATAAGGCATCGAACGCCTTCAAATCGCCTGGAGATATGTTTGCAAGCATCCACAAAGCCTTTCGTCTCTTGGCTTCTAGTTCGCGGAGTTCATCGTCGGGCATTTGAGTTACCTCTTGCTGGCGCTGATGGCGTGCCGCCTGCGGCATCAGGCTGCCGTGAATCGAGCGCCGCCAAGGCGTGTCTCGACCCTGCGGGCTCACATCCCTCACGCCTGCGCGCTCCGCTTGCCTCAATGATTCGAGCGCTCTACGGTATCGTCCAACTAAAATGAATGAATATTAGAAGGGGGGAGCGAGTTGAGCGGGATACGTGGCGACCATTGGTCGCCGTCTTTCATCAGTCTGGAGTGCGGTACAGACTACTGACGCAAACGCCGCAAACCGAACGTCCTTTTCGTGCGCATTCCATTCGCGCTGCGGCTTCGTCTTGGCATGCAAAAGGAGGCGCTGAAACTTTTCCATCTATCCCCTTGCTACGCTCGCCCTTGTCCATTTTCTTGCAAATGGACTTGAGTGAAACGCTGCAGGTTCGAGGCTTCACGGTTTCGTTGAGCTCTCCATAAAACAAATGGAATTCCTCCGAGTCACCATTTTTTAGCAGTGTGTAAACCTTCATTAAACCTCCTGAGTGGCAGAATGCCGCTATAGGTAATAGAGGCGCGACGCCATGGATTCAAGAGCTTGAAGTATTTACTTACAATCCTGCCCAGCGAGCTGATGGATCTCTACCCCTTCACGATCTACCAAGGAACCTGCAGCACTGATGAGTGTTTAAGCTCTCCCTGCGCATGCAGGCTTTAATCGTCCCATGTGCAGACAAGCTCGATCACCAGGTTCGTTCTTTTTTGGCTACGGTGTATGCGCGGCTATCTGCCCCTAATTCTATAACGGTGAAAAAGCTCTGCCCTAGCAGCGCTATCGCCTTTTTCAAGCCGAACGATATGATGGGGAGTGGGTGTGTCCAGCGACCTGGCTCAGCACTCGGAACGATGGAATGTGAGAGGCGCTGATGAAGATTACTAAAAACCTGAACACCTATGAGATCGAAGACCTTTACCCCTCCAGTCAGACAGATGTGTCACTCCGACTGCCCGTAAGCATGAGCCACGGTGGTTTGCTTGGGGTAGATGCAGCATTAGCTCAGTTGGTAATTACCTGGGCACGGGCTCAGGAACAGGGCGTACTTCATTTGTTCGCTGACGCCGAAAACGCATCAGACCAAATTTTGCAGTTGGGTAGAACCGCCGCAGGACTGGCGGCTCTGATCATGTCCTCTAGGATTGAGACGGAATCCCATGAAACCATTGAAAAACGGATAGCGCTCACGGTCATCAGGCCGCTCATTCAAGCGATGTACGAAGGGGATCTACGCAACACGTCAAATGAAAGAGGCGCTCGCCCAAAAGCTATAAATCTCTTCAGTATTAACTTTGCCAAGATGGAGTTCATCAAGCCCTTCTACTACGGCGAAAGCGCACCTCAGATCCATTCCCATACTACGTTCGCGAACCTGCTCGAAATGTCGTCTGCACTGATGCATACCAGACATGACAAAAACGCATTGCACAGGGGTGGACTGTCAGCATTGGGAAGCGTCCTAGCCGAACTGATTGCAAATGCCGACCAGCATTCCGTTACCGACGTGCATGGGATTAAGTACAAAAAAGGCTTGCGCGGCGCTTCAGTTAAGGCCAGTCGGATAAAGAAACAAGACATTCATCTTCATTCGAGTAAAGAGCCGCAGTTCGCTTTATTTGTGATGAAGAACATGGTCAAAAATCAAGATTACCTCGACTTCCTCGAAATATCAGTAATCGACAGCGGGCCAGGTTTAGCACGGCGTTGGCTCTCTGCGAGAAAAGGCGTACCGGTAGACGATCTGCGCGAACTCCCACTGGAAGAGGAGCTTAAGAGCACACTTGAGTGTTTTAAAAAACACGTTACAACCAAGGAGTCTGTGACATCCGGCATGGGGCTGCACAACGCAGTACAAGCCCTGAATAAGCTCAAGTCCTATGTACGGCTGCGTACTGGAAGGCTATGTCTTTACCAAGCATTCCAGGGGCATGATCAGGTTGTTGACTTCAACCCCAAAAATTGGAGCGGCGACCGTGAGTTAGCGACAGCTGAAGGCACTGTATTCACTATCTGCATTCCGGTGAACTGACATGCCAGACCTCTTTGATTTCGAAGTTTCGCTCACCCCATCTCCTGATGCAGAACCCGCTCAGGTTGTTATTTTTTTCACGGGCCCAGAAAGGATTGATGACGCTCAAATTACTGAAGCGCTTCAGAAGCGGCTTACAGACTACATCCTCCCCGACCACGTAACCTTTCTAGTACCGGAGTGCTATCGGGAATGGATTAAGGAACAGTGTGCTGACAAAGCCACACCTATCGCCATTGCGCTTCAGCGTCGTGGCACTGGATCGGCTCCGACCTATGGATTCTCATTCTTCAACGAATACGGCGATATAACGAAGCATGTCATCGTTGCAGGCACCTCGAAAGTAATCGGTCGTCTCATTACCCGTGGTGTGGGATCAATCATCCAGGCCGGGATGAGAAAACTGGTGAAATGCACTTCCGTACTGACTAAAGCCCCTGCGGGATTTCTTTTTTCGAAACCTTCCTCTAGGGCATCCAATTACTTCATCCGTGCCGAAAACCTTCTTTCAGAAACGCTCCATTCTCACTTCTTGGCATTCTCATGCTTGAGTGTGCTCAAAGGAGCGTCTAGTGACGGTATGCGTGAGCCCGACACCATCTATCTCGACACGATGGCGTTCCTGCCAATCGCACTTTCGATTCAGCTCTTCCAGGCGAAGTTAGGAGCGCAGACGATCCGAAGCGTCCAGTCATTCCATTCTCATGATGGTTTGAAGGATGGACAACTTCCAGACGGAGCCTCGGCACTCTGCTTGATTTCTGCCTCAACCAATTGTGGCCTTGCAAAGGAATGGATAAGGGCCACTGGAGCACCTGCAAGCCGGGTCGCTACCTTCTTGTCATTCCTGGCTGAATCTGAATCGTGCATTGTTTTACACACCATCGAGAAACCGGAAGACTTTGAATCACCCGCCGAAGGAGAGGCTAACGAAGCCAGGCAGATGATCCGTATCCACGGGGAACGCTTCGTCGCCCAACACACCGAGACACGGCTGTTGAATATCAGCATGGATCACCTACCGGACGGCTTGCAGACCAAGTTCTATTCTTTCATGGGCAAAGGTTTATTTACGTGCTTTAGCCAGATTCCAAACCGTGAAAGGCAGCGAACCGTTCAAGTTGATAAGGAAAAGTTGGTTGCTGCCGAGGCCTTCAAAACATGGTTCGCAAAAGCCCTAATAGAAGAGTCTCCCGCCTCTACTTCGCTAATTATTCACGACGATGATGCAGCAAGCGAAAGTATGGCGAACAACGCGCTATCTTTTCTCAATGAGAAAGGACTTTCATGCAGTGTGGTAAGCGCATCTAAATTCGACGCGCAGAAAAAGTTTAAGGGCTCAGTAATCATCGTTGCTGCTGCAGCTGAACGAGGTACGTTGCTGCTTAGCATAAGCCGTCGCCTCCGATCCGCGCAGGAGTCGGGCACCAGGGTCTACTTGGTTGGAGCACTACTCGGTCGCTCATATGAGCTGATGAAAGAGTTATCAGCCAATCTCACTCAGCCGCCGAAGGGCAGTCGAAAATACGTATTCAAGCCTTTCCTGGAGATCCCTGCAGCCAGTTTGGCTTGCAACAACCATTGGCACCAAGAACACAAATTGTTGAGTAGCCTAATCACCTTTGATGGGAATGACGTGTCGTCGATGGTTAAAGCCCGTGTCGAAGCATTTGACACTGCACAGACTGGAGGTTTTGGCTGAGCACGCGTTCTGGCAGAGCAGCGATCACAACGGACAACTGAGGCTGACCAAGGGATTTGCCTTCGTGAGCGGCAATGAGGATGTAACCGTAGCTACATGCCCAGACATCTTTCTCACCATTTTGTGGATTCTCCAAAACGCGCGGCAGAACGCCAAGATTAAGGATGCCAAACGGCTAGAGTCTGGTGAGTTGCAGCAGGTGCTGCTTACACCAGAAGTGTTCTCCCGATACGACGACGGCATCATCCAAGGAGCATTCGCGCAGCCCTACCGACTGAGCTCGATTACAGCGCTCACGAAACCCACAGTGCATCAATGGCAGATATCATTCTGCGGGTTGTTCAAGGTTATGGGTTTGAGCGCGGTGAAGCAGCTATGGAGTTTATCACCGCCCTTGCGATTGGAAAGATCCGTCTCCGCCAAGAAGCCGATGAAAAACTGCGAGCCGATATCAAACTAGCGCTCAATGGCAAAGTCGCAGACATCGGGCTGTTGCTAGGCGAGGAGACATCTCCAATTTAGCTAATCGTGACGCAGCACCGACCTGCTTCCGTAAGCGGTCGGTGTTACTTCCGCCTGCTAGCCAAGGACGGCGTGCTTACTGCCCTATCACTCTCCTGATAGACAATCTCGGGGAGCGTAAGAGCGGCGTAAAGGCAGCTGTGTAGCCCCCTTTACTGACTCAGCGGCGCAGCAGGCGGTCTAGCACCAGCAGCGCTACTGCACCAATCGCGATTGCAGCAACTGGTTTTTCTTTTACGAACGTAGATACGCTATCCAGTGCATCGCCATAGGTTTGTGTCAGCTGACCGGCAGCCTGGCGTCCGGCACCTTCGGCTTCCAGCTTCGAATCACCAAACAGCTTCCCGACTGCGCTCTGCGCTTTGCCGGCAACCTTCTCTACAACACCTTCTACCTGTTCGCTCTTCATGATTCACCAAACCTTCGTGTGTAAATAGGACGCTCAGGTTTGACCTGAGCTAGCGGCTATCTGCACAGGATTAGGGGCATGGTCGTCATGATTAGTTCAAAGTTGCTGAGCACCGGGAGCTACCCGTAAGACACTTGCTGACTCATCTCTGAGCTATGCTGGGTCGTGATCAAGGAGTCCAAGTAGATGCCCGGTGAATACTCGCTGTCAGACGTTCTGGAAAGGATGTACCAGAATCAGCTCGCTCTCGAAGCTGCGCTCATGGAGCTAACCCTCCAGGTGGAAGCCCAAGGACATACGGAAGTTGGCGACAACGTTCGTGGCGCGCTTTACACAACTCATATCAGTTGCGACCGGCCATGACGCCGCCGTCTACGTCCCAGATAGCACCGGTGACCCAACTGGCCTTGTCAGAGAGCAGGAAGACAACCACTTCGGCGACATCTTCAGGAGTACCTACTCGTCCGATTGGATGGAAGCTATTGAAGCCCTGCAGCGCTGCATGAACTTCAGCTTTAGGAATGAAACCTTCGTAGATCGGGGTCTGTACCACCGCAGGGGATACGGCATTGACGCGGATATGCTTGGGCGCAAGTTCCATTGCCAAGTGCTGAGTCAGCGAGTGCAGACCAGCTTTCGCCATCGAATAGGCAGAGGACGGAGTGGCAGCGATTGCCTGTTTGCCCCACATGGAGCCGATGTTAACGATAGCGCCGGAATTCCCCTTTACGACGAGGTTGGCAGCGACTTTTTGTGTGATGAAGAAAGAGGCTTTGTTCAGTTGCATGTACTGATCGTAATCAGCGTCCTGGTGCTCCAGGAAAGGCTTGGGGAAGAATACGCCCGCCGCGTTCACTAGCAGATCGACGTCCGTGTGGCGCTGATCAATTTCCTGCAGCAACGTCGCGAGGCTTTCTGGATTGGTCAGGTCTGCTGTGAGTGCGCTTACAGTCCCTATTGCGGCTAGCTCTTGGCGAGCTTGATCGGTTTTTTCTGCGCGGCTGCCCACAATTACGACGTTGCCGCCTTGCTGTAAGACGAGGCGAGCGGTTTCAAACCCCATGCCACTGGTGCCGCCCACGACTAACAATTTCTTTCCGATAAATTGTTTGTTCATTTGAATGCTCCAAAAAGGGTGATTGAGGCCATGCAGGAAACCGAGAGCCTTTTGCCAGCCTAGAGGCTCACGCCTAAGGGGCTAGCCACCGATTTGCTGCTGAGGTACGGGTGAATTATTGGCATCTACCGGGAATTGAACAAACGAGATAAAGTGTCAGAACGATAAAGAAAAGGTTTACCGCTATGGTTGCCCCCGTTCATCTCAACGCATTGAGGGCCTTTGAAGCCAGCGCTCGGCATCAAAGCTTTTCTGCTGCAGCGGAGGAATTAAATGTCACCCCCGCAGCCGTGGGGCAGCTAGTACGCACCCTTGAGCAATGGTTAGGTACGCCTCTGTTTCATCGAGGCACCAGCGGCAAGGCACGGTTGGTGGCTACGGAATCCGCTGAGCGAGCACTTCCCGACATTCAGGCCGGATTCGAGCGGCTTACGTTAGGGGTAGAACGGATGAGGGAGCATTCACCTAATGGGGTTCTAACCGTCACGGTCAGTCCTGCCTTCGCTGCCAAATGGTTGTTGCCGCGAATAGAGCGTTTCCATATGGCTTGGCCAGATACCGACGTTCGACTTGATACGCAACTCAAAGCGGTGGATTTCCTGGCTCAACGAATAGATATCGGCGTCCGATATGGTGCCGGCGAGTGGCCAAGCCTTACCGCAGAAAAGCTGATGGACGAGGACATCTTCCCTGTTTGCTCCCCTAAGCTGAAAAACACTCCGGATTGTTTGAGCACTCTGGCCGAATTGGCCAATCAAACGCTGATCCACGACCTATCGATGGACGAAAGCGCCGGATTCACTACCTGGGAAACCTGGCTGAGCTTGGCTGCGGCGAAAAATGTACCGACGCGCCGGGGGTATGAAAATCAACAACAGTGCAGCTGTGCTTCAAGCTGCGATAGACGGTCAAGGTATCGCGCTCGCGCGCAGCGTTATGGCCAGAGATGATTTGGCTGCAGGCCGGCTAATTCGCTTGTTTCCAAATGTTCAGGTTGCCTCGCCGTTGGCCTACTACGTTGTATATCGTCCTGAATGTGCGAGCCTGCCGAGGTTGAAAGCGTTTCGAGATTGGCTATTTGAGGAAGTTCATGCGGCTTAGGGCGTGCACTCGAAGTCGGTATGAAGGAAGGTAGCTCAGCGCAGCGTTCGGTGAACGCTGTCTTATGAGGTGTGACTAATTTATGATGCCAGAATGATAAATTTGGATGCAGCATCATGAGTACACGTTCAGACCTTTTGACCAGGCTGAGATTCTGCTGCGAACGAAAGGCTACGCGGCCTTCAGTTATGCCGACCTTGCGGACGACATCGGCATCAAGAAGGCCAGTATTCACCATCACTTTCCCACCAAGGAAGGCATGGCAATTGCCATCGTCGAGAGCTATCTGTTCCGATTCAGGAAGCAGTTGGAAGCTATCAATGATGAGAACGTTGGCATCGTTGACCGGTTGAAGGCGTTTGCGTTGATGTTCGCGCACAGCAGTGAAAACGGAATGCTTCCGCTCTGCGGGGCTTTGGCCGCTGAGCTTTTGGCGTTGCCTGAAAGCCTTAAAGCAATGACAAAGGATTTCTTCGAGATCCATTTAACTTGGCTGCAAGATAATATTAAGCAGGGCCAAGATCAGGGTGTGCTCAAGCCCGAACTGGATCCGGTAAAAGTTTCAAGGTTCATATTGAATGCCCTGGAAGGTGCAAGCTTTGTATCTTGGGCGATGAGCGATGACTACGAGAAATCCTCTGGAATTGATTTGATTCTGGCCGGACTTCTGCGTTCTGACGCTAAGAATTAATTTGACTTCATTGAAGGGGCGACGGTGTCTCGTCGCCTCATTCGCTCCATTATTGATACCGTATTTAAAACGACACGCGGACAACCTTTCACTTTACTTGAGTTGCTACGCGCTTATCGCTAAGTATCAGCCCAATTCCTCCAAGTACAGCCAGCGATGTAAGCGCTAATCGAATAGTCAGGCTTTCATTCAAAATGAGCACACCTGCGAGCGATGCCAAAACAGGAACGCTTAGCTGTATGGTTGCCGCCTGAAACGACGAAAGCGAACGCAGCGCTGCGTACCAGATAGCATAACCAACTCCTGAAGCAATCGTCCCCGACGCAATCGCGCAAAGGACGCCTGAAATGTCTATTGAAAGCTGATTTGCGAAAGGAATCGATGCAAAAAAAATCATTGGGACGGCTCGCAGGAAATTCCATGTAGTAGATGCGAGTGGATCATTCGATTGTTTGCCAATTAACGAGTAAACGGCCCACGCGATGCCAGATAACAACATAATCCCCGCGCTAGCCAGCGGAGGCGACGTGGCACCTGGTAGTAGTAGAGCAATCAATCCTCCAATAGCAAGGATGAGGCCTGTAATGGCTACAGCATGCATCCTTTCGCCTTTGTAAAAACCGTATCCAAGCATGGAGAGCTGGACGGCACCGAACAAAATGAGCGCGCCTGTTCCTGTGTCCAGGTTCAAATACGCATATGAAAAAGCAAAGGCGTAAGCGAACAGGGTGAATGCACCTAACCAGCTCCCAGCGGAGCGGGAAGAGTTGCCTCTGATTGTTAGGATTACCCAGAGCATAACGGCTCCGCTCAACAATCGAATAAGTGTAAAGGACGTAGGATCAATTTCGGTATGACGAAGCGCCAAGCGGCATAGAACCGAGTTGGCTGCAAAGGCCAACATTGCTAGCGTGGTTAGGACGACTACCTGTCTCACCCCTTTGAATGAAAACATGTCAGTTATGCGCTGTGACACCATTGCTCCTTTTTGAACAGATATGGTTTGCTCTCCGATAGCACAGCCCATCAAGAGCTGTGCCTAACAGGTCTAACTAGCGGCGTAATCTATTAAAATGTGCGAAGCCAACTTCCAGGTCGGCGATTAAGTCATACGGGTCTTCAAGACCGATGTGCAGTCGCACCAAATGACCGTCAGTGTCCCATTGGGTCGCACTTCTTACTGGTTTAGGATTCGCCAGCATTGCCAAACTTTCGAAACCGCCCCATGAGTAACCGATTGCAAACAGCGATAGATTATCCAAGAGAGCATCTGCTGCTGGCTGCGAGGAAGACTTTGTCGTAAACGAAAGCAAGCCAGATGCGCCTTTGAAATCCCGTTTCCATAAGTCGTGTTGTGGGTGGGATTCTAATGCCGGGTAATGAACTGCGATAACTTCCTCTCGGCTTTCCAGCCACTTCGCAACTATCGTCGCATTTTTGTAGTGACGCTCCAGGCGCACGTCCAGCGTTCTCATCCCTCGCAGGGCCAGCGTCACATCGTCCGGGCTAGCGAATAAGCCCATGTTGAAATGGAATCGCTTGAGGCTTTCCCATGCACGCTTGGAGGCTGATACGGTGCCAAGGACGGCATCCGAGTGGCCGACGATATATTTTGTTGCTGCCATGATAGAAAGATCGACCCCAAGCTCCATCGACGGGCAATAAAGCGGTGTGCCCCACGTATTGTCTGCGATGACCAGAATGTCATGGTCATGGGCAACATTCGCTATGGCCGGGATGTCCTGTATCTCTAACGTCAGGGAGCCAGGGGACTCTAGGTAAATGGCTTTAGTGTTAGGTCGGATCAAATCAACAATGCCGGAACCTATCGTAGGGTCGTAAAACGACACGCCGATCCCTAAGCGCTTTCCCACCTCTTCGCAGAAGACCCTCACTGGTGCATAGACATTGTCGGCAATCAAAATGTGATCACCCGTCCCCACTACGGAAAGGATCGCAGTCGTACACGCTGATAACCCTGAAGGGCATAGAACCGTCCCTTCCGATCCTTCCAAGTGCTGAAGGGCCTGAGTGAGTGCCTCCGTTGAAGGATTATTCCAACGTCCGTAGGCATATTTTTGGCGTCCTTCGCGCATCGACTCGCAGGTGGGAAACGCTACGGTGGAGCCTCGGTAAACGGGCGTATTGACGAATCCGTGATGTTGATCAGGCTCGATAGACGCGTGGGCGAGTAAGGTCTGTATGGTTTTGTATTTTTTCATACCGGATCCAATTCTTACCATGGTGAGGATGGGTGGGTTGCGTAGCCGTTTAAGATTCAAGATTTAAATACCATTATCTCTAAATGTCTACTACTAGGTTGGCTTTTACAGAAATGCGCCTAAAAACAACGGGTTGAAAATAACTAAAAAATAGCGTTTGCACGGCTACCATGTGAATGGTAGGTTTTTTGTGCCTCGGGATTTAGCAACCTGGTCGACCTAAAGGTGATGATCTGAGCATGCTACGGCATTGGGTGGGAGGGCTTTAATGTCGTTGACGGCATAGGAGTCCAAGGCGTTTCCCGCACGTCCCATGGGATGGGAGAAAGAAGTTAAGTTTGCAAAAGACAAGAAAAAAACTGCAAATTAATCGTTCGGGTGCCACATGAAAACACAAAAAAATAAATCTCCCTTAGAAGTTCAATTCAATAAAGAACTTAAAGATAGATCGAACTGGCTTGACTCTCATGAAAGCGGATACTCAAAACAATTAAAGAAACGTCACGTGCAGATGATGGCTTTAGGTGGAGCAATCGGAACCGGGTTGTTTTTGGGCGCGGGAGCTAGACTACATATCGCAGGGCCAGCACTTGCAGTGGTTTATTTAGTCTGCGGAATCTTCGCTTTTTTCATCCTGAGAGCGCTTGGTGAGCTCGTAATGCACCGTCCAAGTAGTGGTAGTTTCGTGTCCTATACCAGAGAGTTTATGGGGGAACGTGCTTCATTCGTTGCTGGTTGGATGTACTTTCTGGTTTGGGCGTTAACAGGCGTTGTTGATATAACGGCGATTGCTATTTATATGAAGTATTGGAGTGTCTTTTCAGATGTTCCTCAGTGGGTTTTCGCATTAAGCGCTTTGGGCGTTGTCACATTGATGAACATGGTTGGTGTTAAGTGGTTTGGTGAAATGGAATTCTGGTTTGCCGTAATCAAGGTCGCTGCTATCAGCGTGTTCTTGGCGATTGGATCGTATTTTTTCGCCACAGGCCATGAGGTTGCTGGGCATATCCCAGGCTTACACTTGATTACCGATAACGGGGGAATATTCCCGCATGGGCTTCTGCCTGCGATCATCATTGTACAAGGCGTTATCTTTGCTTATGCGAGCATAGAACTGGTAGGGACTGCCGCTGGCGAAACGGCGGATGCTAAAAATGTTATTCCCAAAGCAATCAATGGTGTGATCTGGCGAATAGGTCTGTTTTATGTAGGATCAGTTTTTTTGCTGGTGACTGTTCTGCCTTGGACAGCATATAGCGCTAATGTCAGTCCTTTCGTAACGTTTTTCGAGGCTCTGGGTATTCCTGGTATTGGCTCGGTTATGAATATCGTTGTTATGACTGCGGCGCTCTCAAGTCTTAATTCTGGTTTGTACGCAACTGGTCGCGTATTGAGATCACTTGCCATGGGTGGGTCGGCACCAAAAATGTTCAAGCGCATGAGTACACAGGGGGTTCCGTACATGGGCATCTTGGTCACCATGGGGATCAACGTATTCGGTGTTTTGCTTAACTTCCTGATTCCATCGCAACTATTTGAGCTCTTGCTGAATCTCGTATCACTTGGGATTCTTTCTACTTGGGCATTCATTGTTTTATCGCAAATAAAATACCGTCATGCTGTAAAAAGAGGTGAGGTCGAAATGGTCTCATTTAGAATGCCTGGGGCTCCGTTCACCTCTTGGTTAACTCTTGTTTTCTTGCTGGTGGTTTTGGTTCTCTTGGCGTTCGATTACCCCAACGGAACTTACACTGTTCTTTCTATACCGTTAGTCGCAGGAGCGTTGATGCTTGGTTGGTCGAAGGCCGTTCGATCCAGAGCCAAAAACTCGGAAGAAATTGAGGGCACTCCTAGCCACGTCGGAGCCTAGGTGATGCAGGTGGGAGGCCTTTTTATAGCGGCCTCTCATCTATAAAATTGGGGGATTGTCATTCTGATTCTTATTTCAATATTGATTAAGTAGTCAGCTGTAACTCCTTTTGTCTCAAATTCATAAGTAATAATCGGGTAAATTCTGACGTTCAACCATTAGCACTCGGTTCGCCGGCATCACTTGATTTGACCGGCACCAAGCACATCGGGCTTGATGGCGGCGGGTCTTTTTTGACCGTTCGCTCAAGGTCTCAATAAAATGCCCTTGCAAGCCTACCAACCAGTTGGTAGAGTGGTCGTGTAGAAACACAACCCACCTGCAAAACGTTATGCACAGAGGAATCAACAGATGACCACTAACCTGAACGGTATTGACGTAGCTGCCCTGCAACAATTTGCTCAAGGCGTTGCCGAGGATGCCAACAAGCGTCACGCAAGCTTCAACGTTAAGACCGAGTGGAAAGGCCAGACTCGCTCTGTAGCCAAGGTCAGCCGTTACAGCCTGGCTGGGGAGACCTATTCGCGTGATTTCGAAATCATCGCCGATGAGCCGAATGAATTGCTGGGCGAAAACTCCGCGCCCAACCCTCAGGAACTGCTGATGGCTGCTCTCAACGCATGCATGTCGGTCGGCTATGCCGCAAATGCCGCGATGATGGGCATCAAGATCCACAGTCTGGAAATTGAGACCGACGGCACTCTAGATCTGCGTGGCTTCTTGGGCATCGAAGAAAGCGTTAACCCAGGCTACGACGAGGTGAGTGTCGTAATCCGCCTGCATACCGATGCTTCTCGTGAGCGTGTGGAAGAACTGCACAACGTGGTGCTCAAGACCTCGGTCAACTACGCCAACTTCTCGAGAGCCATTCGTATGGTGCCAACTCTCGAAGTTCGCGAGGGCTGATTCCCTTCTATTACACATCCATGCCCTGCGTGCATCGGCAGCAAGTCTGCTGGTGCCGCCCTTCAGAAATCTGAATATCGGAGTCTGTAATGAAAGATTTTTTCAAAGGCAAGAAACTCCTGGTCGTAGGCGGCACTAGCGGCATGGGCCTGGAAACAGCGCGCCAGTTTTTAAAGGCGGGTGGCAGCGTGGTTCTCACCGGCAGCAAACAGGATAAAGCCGATGCTGTGCGCGCCGAGCTGAGTCCGCTGGGGAACGTATCAGTGATCGTTGCCAACCTCATGACCGAGGAAGGGATGAATCATGTACGCAACGAAATCAATGCCAACCACAGTGACATCGGCTTCATGGTGAACTCTGCAGGCATATTCATTCCGAAGCCTTTCATCGAACACGATGAGGCTGACTATGACATGTACCTGGATCTGAACCGAGCCACATTCTTTATCACGCAGGCGGTGGTCAAAAATATGCTTGCTGCCAAGCGCGAAGGTTCCATTGTCAACGTAGGGTCGATTGGCGCGCAGGCCGCGCTGGCCGGCTCTCCGGCAACCGCTTATTCGATGGCTAAGGCGGGCCTGCACGCAGTCACCCGAAACCTGGCAATTGAATTGGCTCATTCAGGTATCCGAGTCAATGCCGTCTCGCCTGGCATCGTTCACACCTCGATCTATGAAGGCTTTATGGACAAGGAAGCGATCCCGGATGCGATGAAGTCGCTGAACGATTTCCATCCACTGGGTCGAGTAGGTGTTCCTGAAGACGTCGCTAACACCATCCTGTTCTTACTCTCCGATAAAACTTCCTGGGTGACTGGTGCTATCTGGGACGTTGATGCAGGGGTGATGGCGGTACGTGCCTAAACACCGACGCAAGCGCTGCGCGTAGCGCCTCTCAGTGGGGCGCTTTCCAGCACGCTGCTCCGGTGACAAGGGTGCTGGCTGTAGGAGTTTCAAATGTCTGTCACGACAAAAGCCGCGCTGCTGAGCTACGCGGAAACCCAGATGCGTTCAAAGGGTTACTCAGCGTTCAGTTATGCGGATCTCGCAGCGAAAGTCGGCATCAGGAAAGCCAGCATTCACCATCACTTCCCTACCAAGGAGTGCCTGGGCGCAGAGCTGATCAACGATTACATCAATCGTTTCAACGAGACTTTGGCGTCAATCGAATCTATGCATCCCGACCCGCTAAAGCGTCTGCGAGCATTTTCCCAACTTTTTGTAATGAGTGCGAACGAAGGGCTACTGCCGTTATGTGGTGCCTTGGCTGCCGAAATGGCTGCACTGCCTTTGTCGCTTCAAGGGCTCACGCGGGACTTCTTCAACGCTCAACTCGACTGGCTACAGAGCACCCTCAGTCAGGCAGTTCGGCAGCACAACTGGTCGCTGGAAACACCCATTGAAAACTTCGCCTTCATGCTGCTCAGCTCCTTGGAGGGCGCAAGCCTAATCGATTGGACGCTAGGTCGAACAACAGACCCTTTGGCCGGTTTTAACCATTTGCTTGAAATGGCTGCCATGCGGTCTTAATTTCTCTGCGCAGGATAATTTATGCAAACCCCTTCAAAAAAATATGTCGTCGATATCTGGTCTGATTTTGTGTGCCCTTGGTGCTGGGTCGCCAAGCGCCGTTTTGAAAAAGCCTTGGATCGCTTTGACGAAAAGGACTCAGTGCAAATAAACGTGCGTGCCTATCGTCTGGCGGCGAATCATACGCCTGAGCCTATGATTGCTGCTCTTAAGCGCAAGCTCGGTAACGCAGACACCGCTGAGGCGATGATGAGCACCGTACTCAAATACGGTAAGGCAGACGGACTGGATTACCGTTTCGCCACCATGCAGTTCGGCGATACCACTGACGCTCATGTGCTGGTCAAGGCGGTTGAAGAGCCGGCAGTGAAAAAACGTCTCATGGAGGCGTTGTATGAACAAAGCACTACCCATGGCAGGTCACTGTTTGATCGCTCCAGCCTGGAGGCTATCGCGCGGGAAGCAGGCGTGTCGGAAGAATCAATTCAACTCGCATGGTCATCTGTAGAACTTCGCGTTGAGATGCAAGAGGACGAGCATTTCGCTGCGCAGTTGGGGTCGGGTGTGCCGATGTTCGTGTTCAACAACGAGTTCTCGTTGTCAGGTGCTCAGCCCGAGGCCGTTTTTCTCGAAGCGCTGAATAAGATGCAAGCGAAGGTACAGGTCAAGGAAGAGGAATTTGTGGGGCAAGTCTGCGGCATCGATGGTTGCAAAATTTGATTGGTAATGGATAGGCGGCACTCACAAGGTGACGCCTTCCTTTAATTCAAAACGTGAGATCATGATGAGCCGTATCGTTGAATTAAACGCTCCCCAATTTGCCCGCTTTGTTGCCAAGGGCAGCAGTGTCGTGATGTTTTCAGCATCCTGGTGCAAACCCTGTAAAGAGATGAGACCGATCTTCCAGGCGCTGGAGGAGAAGCTCCATGCTTTGGCAGAATTTGGAAAGATTGATATCGCTGTATCGCCGACAATTGCTCAGATGTATGGCATTCGCTCGGTGCCATCTTTGGCAGTATTCCACGAGGGTCGATTGTTGAAGATTTTCGCTGGGTCTAAATCAGTTTCTGCTTTGAAAAAGGCGATCATCACTGAGCTGGAGGATGCCAGCTAAGCAGGTATCCTCCGCCGCGACCTTGCCAAATCAGCTATCGATTTCGCAGAGTTGTAGGATCATTTTTCTTGGCTTCACCATCGATAGGATGGGCGCGATCTTCATTAAAGAGTTCCGTTAATAAGGCGTTAGCCCGTTTGTACGCGTCATATCTGAATTCCTTATCTTCCACCGGCTGTGCGGCCATCTCCTCCAGCATCTCCAAGTTCAGCCTACGGAATGTGTCGGCACGCTCACGAGCCTCGTAGCGCCCAACGCCTAGATGTTCCAAGGCACGACGCCCAAGAGATAAAGCGCTTTCAAAAGGTTTCCCTTTCTACGGCCTCAATGCCCATCTGACGCAAGGTAATGATGTGTCCCATATCACGAGCGCGCACCACGAGCTTCAGAGACGGAAAATGCTCCTGGGCCAGCTTGGTCAGCAGTAGGTTGTCGTCCTGATTGTCGATAGCGTTGATCAGCACCACGGCTTGTGCAGCACCCGCAGCGTGGAGCAAATCGAGGCGCGTTGCATCACCGTAAAACACCTTCACGCCGAATTTGCGCAGTGTCTCGATGTGGTCAGGGTCGTGATCCAATACCACGACTTCAAAACCACAAGACATCAGTAGACGCCCAGCGATCTGACCAAATCTCCGAAGCCAGCAATGACCACTCGAGGATTGCTTTGATCGATGGTGTCCGCTTCCTTGCTGTCCTGTTTTTTCGACGACTCTAGATAATTGAGCAGCAGAATCAGCAGCGGTGTCACACACATCGAAAGCGCCACTGCCAGAGTCAGGCTTTTACCCCAAGGCTCGATCAAGATGCCAGCGATTGTCGCAGCACCAAAAACCACGAAAGCAAATTCGCTGCCCTGGCCGAGGAATACTGCCTGCCATGAACGCTGGTCACTTGGGACGTTCAGGACGCGGCCTAGGAGCTTAATTATGAGCAGCTTGATCACAATAAAACCCAAGGTCAGGGTGAGCACCCTCAGTGGATCATCAATCAGTGTGCCGAAGTCGATGGACATACCCACGCCGATGAAGAACAGGCCGAGCAACAGCCCCTTGAACGGTTCGATATCGCTCTCTAGGGCATGCCGATATTCCGAGCTGGCCAACAGAACGCCTGCTAGAAAAGCGCCCATGGCCATGGACAAGCCAGCCTCTTCGAGTAAGAGGCCGAACCCGAATACTAGGAAGAGTGCGACGGCACTGAAAATTTCGCGTAGGCCGGATCGCGCGACGAAGCGCAGGACGGGCCGAGAAACGTACCGACCTAAAAGCACCACCGCGACGACGGCTCCAACGATTTTCGCAATCGACAGTGCCAGCTCAGCACCGGAAGGCGTACCACCATTTGCGGCCAGCAGTGGAATCATCGCCACAAGCGGAATGGCTGCGATGTCTTGAAATAACAACACGGCAAAGCTACTACGACCCACGGCGGTTGACGTCATGTTTCGCTCGTTCATTGCCTGCATAGCAATCGCTGTCGAGGATAGGCTCAGCGTCAAGCCAACCAACAGCGCGGCTGTCCAGTTCAAGCCAAGTGCTGCGCAGAACACGGCGATGGCTGCTCCGCACGCAACCATCTGTAATGCGCCGCCACCGAATACCATTCGACGCATTGCCCAGAGGCGTTTGGGATCAAGTTCTAGCCCAATGATAAACAACATCAAAACTACGCCGATTTCAGCAAAATGCAGGATGGACTCCACATTCGTTATCAGCTTCAGGCCCCACGGGCCGATCAGGCAGCCTGCCAACAGATAGCCCAGAACCGGGCCGAGCCCTAAACGAACGGCGATTGGGACTATCAAGGCAGCCGAGCCCAGGTAGATGAGCATTTCAATCAGGCTGTGAGTATCCATTCAAACTTCCCTCCAGCAGGCTAGGCGCTCGCCGTAACGGCGAATTTGCTTAATAAGTGACGATTGATTAGCTAGGTATGCACCGTGAACTGCGACTGGACTTAACCAATGCATGCCGCAGTAATGCGCCGTTGCTTGTAGAGGTTGCGCAAGAACCGGAAAGCCTGGGTACTCACCGCCTTCAAATTGATCATGCTCTTCACCCATGGTTACAACCCATAGTAGATGCTTATTTTTGAGGGCGGTCGCACCGATGCCGTATGCCCAACCACGAGTGAAAACCTTATCGATCCACAATTTCATAAGGGGCGGGTAGTTGTACCAGTACAGAGGGTGCTGCAGAACCAGCAGATCTGCTTTCTCCACCGCCATCTGCTCGGCTTCAACGTTGATATTGAAATCTGGGTATAGGTCGTACAAGGAATGAATAACGACTTCGGGATAATTGGCGGCCACCCTGAGCATCAGTTTATTGACCCTCGATTTCTCAGGGTAGGGATGGGCATAAATGATCAGAATCACGGAGTAGACCCCACAGATCTGGCGTTCACTAAAAACGGAAAAAAGCCCCCTGATCGTTGAGCATAAAAATGCACTCAACCATCAGGGAGCTAAAAACTGAACGTTGAAGCCTTATTGACCGCTTTGTAGCTTCAACACATCTTGCGCAGTCACAGGATTGCCGGCAATGCCCCAGTCCCCGCTCTTGACCTCTTCGAAGATGACCCATGTGAGGGCCCGCATGTTTTCACCTTCCACCGATACCATCGCGTCGGTCACCTTACGTATGACTTCAGCTTTTTGTTCGTCGGAAAAAACGCCTTCGATGCCTTTAATAGTTACAAGTGGCATGGTGCTCTCCGGAATGTGTGAGAAGAAATTAGGCTTTAGCCGCTGCGTATTCCGGGTAGTCGGTGTAACCCTTCTCAATCGAACCGCTCACGCCGTAATAGGTAGTGCGATCACTCTCGGCCAGAGGCCAATTGTTTTGCATACGCTCGACCAAATCTGGATTCGCAATGTAGGCGGTGCCGAAGGCAATTAGGTCTAGCTCACCCTTAGCCAGTTCAGACTCTGCGATCTCTTTGGTGAAGCCGCCTGCAGCCATCAGGGTGCCTTTGTACGCCTCACGGAACGCGGCGCCGAAACCTGGTGGTGTTTGCGCGGCCAGGATGGTCGGCTGGTAGTTCAGGTGAACAAATGCCAGCTCTCGTTCGTTGAGGGCAGCAGCCATGCTCATCCAGGTTTCTTCTTCGCCTTCGTACACACCGAAGTCATACAGTCGACCGAACGGAGAGAAGCGCACACCAATCTTCGATCCGCCGATTTCAGCAGCAATCGCGTCGATGGTTTCCAGCAGGAAGCGCTGACGGTTGGCAATGGAGCCACCATACTGATCAGTACGAGTGTTCAGGGCGCTGCTCAGGAATTGGTCGAACAGGAAGCCGTTGGCCGCCATGATTTCGATACCATCAAAGCCAGCGTCCATCGCCATTCGAGCAGACTTAACGAAATCTGCGATGACTCGTTTGACTTCTTCAGTTTCCAGAGCCCGTGGAACACTAGGTTGAACAGGGCCTTCTTTGCCAGGTTCGATCCAGGCATACACGGTCGTATCTACCGCAGGTACTGTGCCCGAGGAGACCGGCACGATGCCATGCACTGAGACATGAGACATGCGGCCTACGTGCCAGAGTTGCGCAAAGATCTTCCCGCCTTTGGCGTGTACGGCGTCAGTGACATTGCGCCAGCCGGGCAGATGTACATCTTCGTAAATACCAGGGGTATACAGATAGCCCCGTGACTCGTCGGAAATAGGCAGACCTTCGGTGATCAGCAAACCAGCAGAAGCACGTTGCGCGTAGTACAGCGCGTTGGCTTCATTTGGGATGTTGTTCAAGGTTCGGGTGCGCGTCATAGGGGCCATGACAACGCGATTCTTCTTTAGCGAAGTACCGGCCAAATCGAAAGGTGTAAAAAGCTTATTCATGATTGCTCCCGACATCGTTTAAGGAGAAAAGTCGTAGTTTTGGCTCAGGACTTATCGAACGCGTCGAGTACATGGGTGCTGTACACCAGTGCGGCACCGGCGTTCATGTTGATGGCTACACCCAGTGCCTCGGCCACTTCTTCGCTGGTGACGCCGAGCTTCTTTGCTTCAGCTGCGTGGAAGGCGATACAGCCATCGCAGCGAGTTGTTACAGCAACCGCCAGGGAGATCAGCTCGCGAGTCTTTGCATCCAAGTGATTGGTCTTGCTACCGGCGGCACCGAGTGCAGCCATGCCTTTCATGGTCTCCGGGGAGAGGCCATTGAGCTCTACCAAACGAGCGCTGATGTCTTTACGGGCTTGCTTCCAATCTTGCATGGGATTCTCACATGGGCGTTAACGCCCCGTAGGTGTGGGTTGATTTTTTGAATCTAGATATAAACTACCATCTAGTTGGTAGGCTTGCAATGGGGTCATGCCTAATTCATGTCATTACGGCATGGAGAGCATGACAATTTTGATGTGCCATCATTAATTAAAATTTGGTCGCGGGTGCTGAGCTATGGCTGCTTGCCTATCTAGAGGTAGGCTTTCACAAGGAGAATTATTATCAGGCAATCTAATGGCAAGACTCGAATGCAGCGCGGAGTATTTGCGAAGTCTGGTTTAGACTCAGACTGAGTCAATCCTTGTCATGCAGCGCTGCAGGTCTTGAATTGGCCTGAGCAGAGCGCTGCACGGGTAAATTGCTTTAAGTGGGTAAGCTGGCAATTGCGCTAGCGCCCAGCGTCTGCCGTTACGACAGAGCCGGGCGCCCAGTGCCAAAAGATCGATTAGCTCCCGACGGGCGTGCGCATGGTTACAAACTCTTCAGCGGACGTCGGGTGCACGGCGATGGTTTCGTCGAAATCGCGCTTGGTCGCACCCGACTTCAGCGCAATCGCCAGCCCTTGCACGATCTCGCCTGCATCCGGGCCGACCATGTGGCAGCCCAACACCTTATCGGTCTTGGCATCCACCACAAGTTTCATCAAAGTGCGCTCCTGGCATTCGGTCAGGGAGAGTTTCATGGGCCGGAAGCGGGTTTCAAAGATCACTACCTCATGCCCGGATTCTCGCGCATCCTCTTCGGTCAATCCGACAGTACCGATGTTAGGTTGGCTGAACACTGCCGTCGGGATCATTCTGTAATCCACCGGACGATATTGCTCAGGCTTGAACAAGCGACGAGCAATTGCCATCCCTTCAGCCAGTGCGACAGGCGTTAGCTGTACGCGGCCAATTACGTCCCCCAAGGCCAGAACTGATGGCTCAGCCGTTTGATACAGCTCATCTACTTCGATAAAGCCTTTTTTGTTGAGCTTAACGCCAGTGTTTTCCAAGCCGAGATTGTCGAGCATCGGACGTCGACCGGTAGCGTAGAACACGCAGTCCGCGTCAAGCTGACGACCATCCTTGAGAGTAGCTTTCAGGCTGCCATCAGCTAGTTTGTCTATACGCTCGATGTCGGCATTGAACTGCAGATCCAGGCCACGTCTAGTCAGCTCTACCTGCAAATGCTCACGTACCGCACCGTCGAAACCACGCAGGAATAGATCACCGCGATACAGTAGTGTGGTCTTGGCACCTAAGCCATGGAAGATGCCGGCGAACTCCACCGCAATGTAACCACCGCCGACCACGAGAACGCGTTTGGGCAGCTCTTTGAGGAAGAATGCCTGGTTGGAGCTGATCGCATGTTCGTGCCCCGGTATCTCGGGAATCTGCGGCCAGCCGCCGGTAGCGATCAGAATGTTCTGAGCTGTGTGACGCTCTCCGTTGACCTCCACGGTATGAGGATCAATGATCTTGGCGTGACCTTCATGGAGGGTCACACCGCTGTTGACCAACAAATTGCGGTAGATGTCATTCAGGCGATTGATCTCGCGATCCTTGTTGGCAATCAGCGTCGCCCAATCAAACTTCGCCTCACCCGGAGTCCAACCAAAACCTCGTGAATTCTCAAAGTCGTCGGCGAAGTGTGCTCCATAAACCAGGAGTTTTTTCGGCACGCATCCTACGTTTACACACGTTCCTCCCAGGTAGCGGCTTTCAGCCACAGCCACTTTAGCGCCAAAACCTGCGGAAAAGCGGGCAGCCCGAACACCTCCGGAGCCTGCACCAATTACATAAAGGTCAAAGTCGTACGGCATTTTAATCTCCGGATGAGCTGGAACCGGTACATGGTTGAACGTACGTACTGGTTTACTTTATTAAAGCTAGAAAAATCATGGGCTATTAAATTAATGCTATGGCGTTCCTGATAATGCTGACACTAAGAAAGCTACCATCATCACCAAGAAAACAATCGGAAGAGTTTTACTCGTACCGTTCCCATTTTTCTGTCGGCGCGCTAATTCACTATCGCAAAAAAACGGCTTATCCTTTTCCCTTTCTCTGGCGGCCTTGAGAGCCAATATCGAGCAGTACCGCATATGATTTGAGCCTATAGTGAGCTTTAGGGTTACTTAAAACTTCTTATAAGTATCTGGAACTCCAAGCTGTAATGCATGAAGCGACATAGCTTGCGTCTTTGTTGTTGGTCAGGAGATGGTCTGCAGAGTCCAAGGAGATGAAGCTTTTCGGATGCTTGGCCTGGAGATAAATTTTCTGTGCTTGTTCAATCGACACGACGCTATCCACAGGAGAGTGAAAAATAAGCAATGCGCGTTGCAGATTGGCGATGTTTTCATCCTGCCGCTGAGCTTCGATGTCATCGAGGAATTGCTTTTTTATCGTGAATTCTCGGCCTGCAAGCATGACCTTGAATTCGCCAAAATCTCTTATCGAGTCAACGTCTCTTCTGAACTGTTTCATTACGTGGGCAGCTTCAGCGGGCGCGCCGATTGTTACGACGCCCTTCGCTTCTGGGATGTGCTTCGCTGCCGCTATCACTGCGGCTCCGCCCAAGCTATGACCAATCAAAATCGAGGGGGCTTGGTATGTATTACGCAGAAATTCTGCAGCTGCTACCAGGTCGGCGACGTTAGATGAAAAGTTGCTATTCGAGAAGTCGCCTTCACTACTACCCAGCCCTGTGAAGTCAAAACGAAGCACCGCTACATTATTGTCTACCAACGCTTTCGAAATTCGCGCAGCAGCCTTGATATCCTTTCCACATGTAAAGCAATGCGCGAACAGTGCGTATGCGCTAGGAGCCTCGGGAGCTTCAAGGAGGCCAGATAGACTGATCCCTTGTGGATTTTGGAACGTGATCTTCTGTTTGTTCATGCGAAATCTTCCTACCTTTTTTAGCGGCCCCTAGCCTTGAGCGAGGTTAGCTCGGAAGGTGCGGGCGATTAAATTAAGGCTACCATCCAGTTGGTAGGCTATCAAGGCTTTTGCTTTCCCTTAGTCGCTTCAGATTGGGTCACTTATGATTTTCGATAGCCTGAAAAGGCCGCGCCGAAGATCAGGGCGAAGGCAAGCGTGCCTACCACTCATAGGGGGAAGGCAGATTTGATATGGAACTCGTTTGGTTGACTCAAAAATCACGTCCACACTGACCGCTCCCGATGATTTCGTCTGCTGCCTTCGGCAGCATTACTATGCTCACCACGCGGGAACGGTCAGCGCCCCGTCGAAACAGAAGATTCGCTGCGGCAGGATGGTCGGTTTTGGCGTAAACACGACCTGACCAAGGGCGTACCGCGAGTCACGGTAGAGGTAGCGCGAAGACTGTCCTTTCCGCTGCAGCGGGTGATGCGTCGAATGGTATAGACCGCGAAGTTTGTACGGCCCATGTCATAGAGAGTCCGCATACGTTCTGATCAATCTTCAAGGTGCCAAAGTCGCCCAACAGTGCTTGTCGGCAATTTCAACTGTCGGGAAACTTCCTTTTGAGTAAGCCCCTTTTCTCTCAGTTTGCGTATCGCCTTGAGCTTTTCATCCGCTGCAAGCTTTCTCGGCGGAATGAGCTGTTGAGGTTCGCCGGGGAGCTCATCGTCCAAAACTCCCAGTCGCTCCAATTCGGCGAGCGCATCATTCAATGCTACGCGCGCAGTTTTTCCCTCATGGGCTGCAGCCACCAACGTGAAAAAGGACAGTGGCGTTACGCCCAGAGCCTGAGCGAGGTCGGCACTGAGGTCGACGCTGGCAGATCTACTCGATGCTTCCAATCTGCTGATGTGAGCTTGGTCGGTTTGGGTTTGGAGCTCTGCTTGCGATAAGCCCCGCCTCATCCTCAGCCACTGCAATGTTGCTGCGTATGCCTTGCGCAAAGACATCCAGGCAGTCCTCTCCAAAAAGAAGACGGTATGCAGGGTTTGATCGATCCCATTCAAATGTATATAGTCATTGTCGTGGGATTTATGGCTTTATCATCGAGCAATTCATGCGTTCGGCGCGCCCGAAATTTTTGTTAGCGCCATATGAGGATCATCAATTTATGGGTAATTGTCCTGAGCATGAGTTGCTCCAGGAAGGCCGGATCTCCTCCGCAGGCACTTCGCTGTCTCCCACAGAGATAGAGGCTTTGGTGGCTGAGCGCTTCCCCCGCAAGGCGTATTGCACCGTCGCGGATTGGCTGATCTTCCACGTTGACGAATCACATGAGTCGCTCGCGAAAGTACGAGCTACGGGCCTGGAGCCGATGTTCATGTATGCACATTGTGTGATCCATGACGGGCATGGCCGGTTTCCGCCAGGAGGTTGGGTGCGCTCGACCCTATGCAAGTCATTCGATGGCGTTTGCTTGTTCGAGACGCGAAACACGGTCTACGTTTTGGTGGGGCAGGGACGCGAGATGAAAGCCTCGCTGAAGACAATATTCGGTTTATGTTAATTGCAGGTGCCACCAAACGGGCCTGCCTCATACGAGATGCATGATGTTCCGTATTAGCACGCAAGACCAATCCGGCCCCGTAGGAATGTTCGGGGATGGCCTAGCTCACTTCCACGCAGTGTCGCGATCCCTAGCTACCCATTGGTATCACGTAAGTCTGAAACGCCGGCACGAAGGCCGGTATGTGGCCTACGAGGAGATGTTGAACGACGAGCCTCGTCTGGTTGAGTTGTTGATCTCTCAAAGTGAGAGCGTGATTGTTCAGGATGTTCAAGTCGTCACCCCAGGCTGGATGAATAAGGGGACGAGTTGGAGGATGGAGATGCTGACTTCGCTCTCAATGGGATTCAACCAGGCCGAGGTGCCGATCTGCGTCTTGGAGGTCGAGAGTGGTGATGTGTATCTCAATACTCATCAGCGATACTTGGATGTTGAGTCTCTGACTGGATTGAAGGAGCTCTACCGCCGGACTGCTTCAGACACTGCAGTAACTCCGCTATCGAGAGGTTTCTAGCCATGGCGGAGATCAATACCGTTGCGGTCGATTTACACGTAAAGCGTTACTCGGACTTCGACCTCCTTCGCATCGCCAAAGCAGTGAATCAAGACTACGACGGGCTGGTCACGGCCTACCTGGTGAATGTCCATATTCATGCATGTAGTGCCGTTGGCGTTGTGTTCAGTCACATTTGCCCTGGGCCGTACCAACGATTTGCAGATGGTCGGCTGATTCGGACATCCGACATTCAGTCCGTTACGAAGGAAGGTAGGTTTTGGGTGATCAATACGGTCAACTCGAAGTACGTCATTGCGACGTTTAGGCGTGATGTCGGACGGCGTAGCCTGCGTGAGTTCATGCGCATCGCGGGAGACACGTATCTGCCAACGCCTGATCGCCTCCAGTAAGCCCTTCGTTACTACCGGGCTGGCTCATCGCTCAACGAGCCTAGATTTCCGATAGGCGCAATGCAGGCATAGAGAAAATTATGCTTGGGCGACATTTGTGTCGATTATGCGACAGCATGAAATGCCCGCCCTTGAAACGGTTTTTCAAAACCGGAGATGTATATTTTGAACTCAAAAGAAAAGCAGCAGTGCCTGCACCTTCATATTTTTCCTTGTAGGACTTAGGCAGGTTTGCCGGGTGCTTTTTCGATATGACTTCTTCGACCTGACAGCTTTTTTTAAGCTCACTCTCAAGCAGATACCATCGCTTAGGGTTGCCCCTCCGCACCTTGTAACCTACTCGTCAATTTGGGGCCGTAGGCCCCGGCTCGGTTTTGCTAACAAAAGCCGAGTATTTGAGTTTACTTTTTGTAGTTTGTACGAGATTTGGTGTGATCAGAGATCGAGAAAATCCAGCAATCAGCCAGAGGCAAAGCTCCGTCAATCCACCATGCGCGAACGAGGAGGGGATTCGCCGCAAGGCAGACTCCAGGTAGGTGAATATTCCCGACACAGCCTTGCTAATCTCCGTATTGAGTAAATGCGCAGGGTTCGGTTGAGAAGACTGTCGACCGCGTCGTAACCTGAATGGATATCCTGCCCGCATGATGGAAAATCCATGCTTCTAAAACGCTTTCAAATCCTTACTCCTATCGCGATATTCACCGCGATATCCATAACGTTCTGGATCATCCAGCTCCGCCTTTTCGATGTCATAGGCTGGAATTACAATGTCTGCCATGCGTTGTTCGGGTTCGCATTCCCACTCGCGCTCAGCTACTTCGGATTCCCCCTCACCAAGCTGCAGCGACCCAAGTTGTCTCAAGTCATTCGCAATGTGCTGAAAATTCCACTCCTGTTGTGGCCTTCTTCATTCGCCAGGCTTTTGTGCCGCTCGATTGTCAGAGACGTTAACGAGGGGATCCCTTGGACTCCTTGGATCGGCGTTGCGATCACGCTGTTTTTTTCCATCGGAAATGAAATGTTTGTTGATCCTGCCACCAACGGAATTCCGTTCATAAATGCGTATGATCATTTCGTGGCCGATGTGGTGGGTATGGCTCTATTTCTCCTCGTAGCTTCTTTCATCCTACGAAATAGGCTGCGTTCAATCGCCGTGTTTCCCATCGGGGCGGCGAGCGATTGATGTTACGTGCCCGAGTCAGCACCCTTCCGCGAGTCTGAATATCTAATAGCCTGCCGTTCAACGTAGAATTCGCGCCCCGTCCTCTGCGACTAACCCAGCTGTATGAGCGTCGCTTTCGCCGACAGCTGGGTAAAATTTGCAATCAGGAATGAGCTTGATGCTTTTAGGATTTCGCAATGAGTAGGTCACGCCTGGATATCGCCCAGGAGGGGAAGTTGTGGGAGATGGCCCTGGAGCATTTGGGCTCAGACGGCTTGCTCGAAGCGGTTATAGATGTGTGGAGCCGTTCCGCCCCTCCGCCCAGACCACTCGTTGAGCATCTGTCCACCAATGAGGTCAGTCAGGAAGTCTTGAATATTCTTAAAATTGCCCAGCAGAGGGTAGGTGCTGTCGTACCAGGTCGAACGCCGGATGCGGGCACAGTCACGCTGTATGCTCGTCACGCTAGCAACTTAGCTGATGGGCTCATTACCCTCCTGCCAAAGGTGCAGCTTTCGCGAGCCTTGCGCGGCTCTTGTATTGAAATCGAACTGGGGATTTGACGTCTAGGCAGGCTCCCCTACGATACCTGTCGGCAACAACCCTAGTGGAATTTGTCGAGATAATTAGCACCCCTTTTGAGATCTTCCATGAGCTCTGATTTAACTGAAGAAGAAATGCGTCGTGCATTGTTTGGTGCGACTGAGCCCGAAGAGGCTCTCACGCCTCCAACGCCCCAGCCGGCGCCAGAGGTCGTTTTTACCAAGTCGGTATCAACTCATTCGCCTAGGAAGAAAGCGGCGAAATCGTTCACGCCTAGGCTGAGGGTCACGCTTCGGGTTGGAAACGAATACGAGGGGGAGATGCGCGAGCTCATCCACGACGCCGACACGTTGAGCTCGTTGCTGGCTGAGCAAGAGGCTGTGAAGTCTGCAAGGAAGAAGTACAAATATGTGGAGGTGGTCTCGGTTAAGTCGATGTAGAAAGGACTGCTGGCTTATGAGGTAGAACGTTGACGAGCGTCTGGCGAACGCACCTTCGCCATTGAGCATTAATGTCCACGTCGGTTGATCCCGCTATCATAGGATCACTTCACCAGAGCGGGCCAAGCTATGCCAAGGTTGTCATTCGCCATCCGAGCTTTGTTTGCCTTTTGCCTTTTGATCGCGACCGCCAATCACATCCGAGCTGACTTTCAGCACGGGTTGTTCTGGGACTACGGCTACGGTGACAGCGCCTACTGGGCTAGCCGCGTGTTCTGGGCGGCACTAACTATTTTTGACCCGCTGGCGGTACTGCTCCTTTTCAAAAAGCCACGGATGGGAATAGTCCTCACCGCAGCAATTATTTTGGCTGACGTAGCACATAACACCTATTACGTCGCACTGAAACAGCAGTGGCTGGAGTCCTTCTATCTGTCGCAGGTGGCGTTTCTTATTGCGGTGCTTCTACTCTCACCTATTGCTTGGAGACGCCCCATTCGCTGCGTATCAATAGCAAGTCCGGTTCGATGGTAAAGCACTCCAATGATGAAGCCCTCAATGAGCCAGACGATAGGGATGACGGCCTTCTATGGCCTGTTCCCATCCGGAACAGGTGGATCCTGCAGCGAGGCGTGGATGAGCCTAGGCCGAAAATAGCCGTTACACGAGCTCCATCGCGGCGGCTCAATCGGCTCCAACCGAGGCTCCTGTGCCGACATATCTCAACTATCCGCCAAGCGATATAGCGCTTGGACGTGAGATGTCGCAAGCCCCGCGCGCTGCAAGTTACGGCGACTTTGCGAACTGGGAAGCGCAGTTGCGGCAATCACCAAACTGCCGTATTTCTTTGCTTGCTCTATGCGGTGAGATATCAGGGCTCCATGATAGCCCAAGCCTCGTGCATCTTTTCGGGTGGCAGCCGTCCCGAGGTAGGCGACTCCATTATTGGCCAGATACATCAATGCTCCTGCAACTACATGTCCATTAGCTTTGAGGACGTAGATTTTCAGACGATCATTTGACAGTAACCCTGCAAAAGAGGCTTGGCTCAACTGACGATGCTCTGGCTTGGTATGGAATCCACTCGCATGAACAGTTGCGAACTCAGTAAGAGTGTGTGAGGTGGCCTCTTCGATCTCAAACGAATTGTGGCTCAAGACCACGTCCTTGATGGCGCACGCAAGTTACAGGTGCGTCCAACCTCTCAGGCGTTCTAGTCGCCTCTCGCCCACAAAAGCGAACTGCTCCAGGGACGAAGGTTTTCCGATAAGAGGCGTCACGGTCGAATATTCTGTTGAACTCTTAAGCAAGTTCAAAAGTGGCTGGGGGCTGCCAGTGGTGTCGCCGTAGATGCGATTGAACATCGGGCTAGGAGACGCCTTCACTTGAAAGCATGGAAAAGCTTCGTTTAAAAACACGCGAGCACCGAAAGGGTTTCCACTTATCCGCGACAAGCTCTCAACGCGGGAGCACAAATACTCGGCTTCTGCGGCCTCGATTGCGTGAGCCATTCCAACATCCATGCGCGTAATCCCTATCGTGTGATTCCATGGAAGGTAGCGATAAAACAGACAATACGCACCTGCAAAGAACCTGAGCGTAGGTAGTACGTTTGCATGCTCGCTTTAGATCTCAATAGTCTGGGCTTTCTCTGCGGTCACCTTGGATAAGAGCATTATCTTTAGGCGTAGTGCTCTGCCGACGAGCACAAGCTCAGATGATCAAGATGGCGATGGCTTTTGGCCTTGATGCCAGCTAGATTTGGAGCTTTCTACGATCAAGGAAGGATATGAAGAAGCTCATCGCAGTAATGGGGATCTGTGTCGCACTTGGCGGCTGCGCTACGTCGCATTACACCGCAGGCCGAGACTTTCCTTCGGCAAGTGTAGCGAGCATCACCAAGGGTAAAACCACCACTTCAGAACTGAAGTCCCTATTTGGCGAGCCCTACGCCAAGAGCGCCGTCAGCGAGACTGATGAGAAGTGGATCTACACCTACACCAACGGCTCAGCCCATGCCCAGAGCTACGTGGTCACCATGAAGGTGACGACTACGGGCACTCAGAAAACTCTCGACGTCTTGATCCGAAATGATGTGGTCATTAACTACACATTCAGCGAGGGCCCTGCGCCTGGTACGACCACTGCGACGAACTGATGTCGCCACCTTGCTATTTGCCGACCCACCGCGTTCAGTAAGTAGTTGATGGAGCAAGCTCATGGACAGAACGTATGCCTTCGTGGATGAGTCCGGGAATTCCGACCTAGACACGTCAAAAGGTGGAAGCTCGGATTTCTTCATCGTGTGCTCCATTCTGGTGGCAGAGAAAGACCTGGAAGCTGCTTATGTCCAAGCTGAAGAACTCCGAAAGCGTCATTTCCAAACAGGTGAGATCAAATCCAGCAATCTGAAGCCCAAGGATTCAGATCGCCGTGCCCGAATCCTCAACGAGCTAGCTGAGCTGCCATTCAAGCTCTATTTCACCGTCGTTGATAAGTCCCGAATTCACAAAGACGGCGGCCTCCGTATCAAGACCTCGTTCATAAAATACGTGAACGGGTTGCTCTACGAACGTTTGTTCCGCGCATACCCTGACCTCCAGATGATCGTAGACGAGCATGGTGGCCAGGAGTTTCAGGAGAGCCTCAAAAGCTACGTTGCAGAACGATTCGTGGACGACCTATTTGGCGATAAGGATGCCTTCCAGACGATGGCCAGTAAGGACAACGTGTTGGTTCAGGTTGCAGATTTCTTTGCTGGCTCAGTCGCTCAGATCTACGAAGAGAAAGCTTCGGAAGCAGCAGTTCTTGCCTACAAAAAGATCCTACGCAGCCTGACTCTTGGAATGCTTGAGTGGCCATCCAAGTACCAGTCTCTTCTGCCACCGCCGACGGATGAATCTGGGTATGCAGACTACCAAGTACACCAAGAAGCTCTCCGCCAGGCCGACCGTTTTAGCGAACGCGTTGGTAAGCACCCCGATGAAGATGAGCGACTGCAGCTAAGCATCTTGAGGTTCTTGAGATTCCAGAGCGAATTCGTCACCAAGGATTACGTGCTGACTACGGAGATCATGGCCCATCTAAAAGATAGCGGACTGGGAGAGGTCAACGGCCAGAGAATCCGCTCCAGTGGCATTGCCAAACTCCGCGATGCGGACGTCATCATCACAAGTGCGGCGAAGGGCTACAAAATTCCCCAGACACGTGCGGACATCAACGACTTCCTAGAGCGGGCATCCGGCATCGTCGTCCCTCTTCTTGAACGCGTTAAAAAAGCGCGCGATGTGTATCGGCTGAGCAGTCGAGGAGAATATGACATCGTCACTGCCAACCTTGCTGAGCTAGCCAAGCTGCTCGCTGCGCTCGAGGCGTTTGCAGATGACTGAACTCGGTCATGGCCAAGAACCTCACCAGGCTGCATTGATACAGGATGAAATCCTGGAAATTCTGAAAGAAGCCAAGGTGCTCGCGCGTAGATTCTATCGTCTGACCGGAAAGCCGCTGGGCGTGACCGGCGAGGTGGCAGAGTACGAAGCTGCTTTGAGACTCGGCCTACTACTCCATCCTGCAAGGCAGGCCGGTTACGACGCTACAGAGACGCTGGAAGATGGCATCGCGAGAATCCAGATCAAGGGCCGCTGTATCTTGAACCCGCTAAAGATTACGGGCCGCATGGGCGCAATTGATCTACGGCAACCCTTCGATAGTGTGCTCTTGGTGCTGCTTGACTCAGAGTTCAACGCATTTGCAATGTACGAAGCAAGTCGTGCCAGGGTTGAGGCAGCTTTGACCTTGCCAGGCTCCAAAGCCAGAAATGAGCGGGGAGCGTTGGCTATTAAGCAATTCATGTCGATAGCTACGTTGCGCTGGGCTCGCCATTCGCCCAGCGAATCAGAGAATCAACTGCCCTCTAGAATCGAGCGACGTTGCTCTGAGATACATATTTAATGTCCCCAATATGGCACATTAACCACCATTTTTAGGCTTAATGGCCCTATTTGGGTACATTACGCTGAGCAATGGAATGCGACCAATAATGACGATGGCCCTGCTGCATGCACTAATAAATCACCAGGGCATACGATCTCTTTGCCGATGCTGAAAGGCAGGGAATCGCAGGCGTAAGGAAGGAGCGGAAATGATCTATTTTTTCATCGAAGATAGTAATGAAAAGGTGAAGATAGGTCGGGCCAAGGATATCGAGCGCCGTAGGAAAGGGCTTCAAACCGGCAACCCCAGGAAGCTTTTACTTCTGGGGTGGATTCGTACAGATGATAACGTGCGGCTAGAAAAAGAGATTCATCAGCATTTCTCTCATCTGCGTGGCAATGGTGAATGGTTCGATCTAGATCCGTCGGACATTTTGCCGATCCTCGAACACTTTGGCATCGATGGGTTTGTCGGTACGACCGGGGAGTCCTTTGAGGTCACCGGCCATGATCGGGATGGTGTGCCTGAGTACCTTGGCGTTTGGAACTGGGGTAACCTGGAGTGGAACGAGTGCTGTCCATTCTGCGGAAGCTTTTGCGGCATGCACGTTCAAGACGCATCGAGCATGTACCACTGCCTTAACTGTGACACGCTTACCTCCTTTGATTTTTTGAGTCATCAGGAGGAGGAGTGACAGCTTGAATATTAGCCATATTGGATGAATTCTCTAACAGCTCGGCAACGTCGGGCGAGAAGCGACAGGGGAGGGCGCTTCTCAGATTGGCATGAGCCTTGAGTGTTAAGGCCTCTTCGGGCTCAAGCCTGACAGCAGAGGGGGCACGGCAAGCGTGCCTTGGTTGTGAAAAAAGCCGCCGGTCAATACTTCCCATCTAGGAAATCCTGGAACCCTACCGGTGATTCATTTTCTTCTCTAAATGGGTTCGAGTAATAGAAACAGTAGTCTTCAGCCTTGGAAGCTTTCTTAGGTGGGTTGAGGAACTGGACGTCATGCTTTTTAAGGATTTCGAAGGTAGGCTCATCCACGTAGGGATTCTCTATCTTTTCATGGAGGAAAAGCTGATAAAGCAGAATCCAGTTTTGATCAAGTTCGTACAGGGTGCAGTTTTCAATCACCTGGCGAGCATACGCAACTACAGCATCTGTCGCGGATTCGAAGATACTGAGCAGGGCAATCGCTGTTGCATCACCCGTCTGAATAACCAATCCGATGTTTTCAGTAGTTGGGTGTGAGCTTAGCTGCTTCAAATAATATAGCGACCAGCACATGCCGTCCGAACGGCGATGTAACGCATTGGTTTCGAGGATTCCATTGAGTTTTGCAGTGACGGCCTCTTTGTCGTAGTAGTCCGAAGTGGCGTCGATCTTTTCAAGAAGTGGCAGGAGTATTGGGTAGTGCCAACTTAGGCTGAGAATGTATTGAAATACTGTGGCGGCTGTATCACCCTGAGCTCTGTGGCAAATTAGTCCTGCAGCTAGCTTCAATACACTGCCATCAGGCACTGCCCGGTTTAAATGTACGGCATAGTCAAGAAAGTTTATGGCCTCGTGAGTGAAGAGGGTCAAGACTCCGTTGGAATCGGTTCTCCAGGGGGTGGCATTAGCTAATTTGGTAACCCAGGATTCCACAAGCGGTTCCGGTAGCTCGGTTATTTTTGTTTTGCTGAGATTTAGCGTTAAACGGTATCGAGACAGAGCGATGCTCAGGGCACGAATGAATTCCTGAGCCTGAATATGTGTTTCGCAATAGGCCGTATAATCATCAATGTAACGTACAAAGCGAAACTTTCCCGCGAGCTCTCTATCAACCGCAGCCAGAACTATTTCCACCGCAATGCTTGAGGAGCTAGGGCCAACAGGTAGGCCGGAAGTCTCGTTGCGTTTTGCGTTGCGCAGCGATATGTCGAGGGTCGAGCTCCAGTGCTTTTCTCCTCCACGTTCTTGTAGCCGCTCTTTGGCCTTTTCATAACCTTGAATGGCCCATTCTAGAGAATGTGTGTAGATCGAGCCAAAGCAATTGGCTACGTCAGCATGAGCTCGAAAACTCGCACCAAAACTAATTTCCAAAGTGTTTTTTGTTTTTGTTTCATGGTCTTCATAATTCATGATAAACATGCGGCCATCATTATGCTGTTCGGCAGTGATGACGCTGTTTTCATCTTTCATCGATTCGAATATTTCTAGTCTGTTTTTCTTCAGGTTTGAATATATCCTTGCGTAGGCGAGGGGATGTATAAGGCTGAGCACCCGTGGAACATTGTTAAATCGTGTGGCCTTGTATTCCACAAGATCGAACCAGTAGGTTTTTCTCTCTCGGCTCAAATTAATGGCTGCTAGCTCTTCAGCAATTTCTGGAGTGAATCTACTTGTTGAAAAGCATGGGGGTAATTCGGTTGCGGAGTCTTTTTGATTTGGAAAATAATTCCAACGTGTCAAGGCCTCCAGGAAATGTCTTTCCTCATCGTGAAATACGGCAATATTTGATACCAGGTTGGTGAATTCTTTCACTGAATTTATTGCTCCTACGATGCGTGCTCGGCAATCGGTGCGAGGGATATGCCAAGACTTGGTAGCTTTGCTGAACTTTTAGAAACAACCGTGCGCAGGGTTAAGATAGTCGCTCAAGCTTGCCGAATTGTCGCTTTGAAAAGCCCTAGGAGCGCTACTTTGGTAGTCTCCCAAGGTTGGGCCGCATCCTACTCAACAGTTGGCGTGATGCGTTGCATTGAGACGCCCGGTACTAAAGCGCCGGCTTCTGGCAAGTTATGAGCGAAAGCCCCCACCAAGTCTACACCGTACTCTTCGACAGCCTGAGCAAGTCCCGTCATTCTGGCCATGCCGGCAACCACCATAGCGCGCCTTACCCCAGCGTGCAGCGCATCATCAATAGTCATGGCTGCTCCAAGGGCGCATACAGATTCCCTCACCGTCTCCGTGTCGATCCTCCAGTGCCTCCCCTGAGTCTCGACACGCAAGCCACGGTCATCGGTCGAGACCAACCTGGCGTAAGTAACCCGTTTGGGGAGCGTCTGTTTAAGGAGCAGTCGATCTCCCTTCGAGTAGGTGTCCCATTGCGTTTCCAAGGCCGCAGGCTCACCACGCTTGCGCACTAACTCGTTGATCACCTCACACAGCTGGTAGCTGTCGCATATGGCGACAAGGGTGGGATCAGCCTTCAGTCCAGCCACTGCTCGATCCAGAGACGAATGATCCGAAGGTGGGCTCGAGATAGCGTCAAGAGGCGGCTGAATGTGGTGACTGGGGAAGTAGCCTTGGAGCTGATTGACAATGCGGCTATTCAAGCTGCCTTCAACTGCAGTTTTTTGGTTGCACAGAAAGGCGACCCGGTCACGGGGGGTGAAGTGGCCTAGAAGCAGGGATACTTCAACCGCGCTGTAACATTGAAAGTCCCAGACAATAAAGGTTCGGTACTCGCCTCGTTCGGCAGGTATAGATTCCCAATGTACCAGATGAGCTTCGGAGCCATACCGCCCAGCTAGACCCTGATGAACAATACCCGGTTCAGAGCCTCCTAGAATCTGCAGAATGGAAGAAAACTCGTCACAGAACGACGCAGCCGATTCGTTACATGAGTAAGTAAATATGGAAAACCGCGAATTAATCGCGTCGCCAACAAGCTGGCCGTGGTCAGAGTGATTTAGGGCTCCATATAAACTGGAATACCGGACGTAGGCATACTCGATCTCGCGGTCGGAGTATGTAGGAAAAAAGGCATGAGTTAGCTTCTGGAGTTGCGAGCGTATTGAACTCTGGATCAGGTGATGGCCCATGAGTTGAAAATCATCATGGTGTCCAACAACCAGATGCTTGTCCAGGCAATCAGGTAGCGCCGACCTGAGAGACGCCGGGAGATCTAAGACATTCAAAACCGTTGCCCCCCGCTTGGCTTCGGTGAGCATCTTGGCGATTAGCTGGTAACTGGGAGTGCTCGCGAGCTGGCAGGCGGTCGAGGAGTTGTCCTGAAAATGTCTAATACCCAGGAATGGAAACGCTTTGGCGGGCGTATCAAATAGTGCACGAGCGCCTTCGGGGCCATGGAGGTGGCATATATTAAGCGCCTGATAGTGACAAAAACCGGATTCAAGCATGAAGCTGGCTGCATCGACGAGGCAAGATTGACGATGGAAATAATAGGCCAGCTGACTTGCATACGGCTCAGAGATGTACATGCACAGAGCTCTGTGATCCTGCTGTTCCAACGCCAATAGTGCGGCTGAGATACCCTGGGTACTCAAAGCCAGTAGCCTAACTTGCTCGCGCCTTGGTAAGTTCAGTTCTGGCAAGTAGAAGTGTTGCTTGACCAGCAGGTGCCAATGAGCGGCTGAGATCGACGTAGGCGTAAAATCCATCCTTCCTTGAGAACGGTGCACGCTGTATGTTTTGCCTGGCAGGATTGCAGTCGTTGGAGCGCGTTCAAGCCTGAGAACCACGCGCCGTTGATTCCAAGGTAATACACCTTTGACAACTATAGTACCGTCAAGGCGGTGTATCACTTTAACGATCAAATACGTCGGCATTAGTTAGTCCACTATCAATCGCTGGTTGTAAAGATCCTTCCAGCGAGCTTGGCTTTTTAGTAGTTCCCTCTTGAGTTTTTCATTATCTGATAAAACCTTGTGGAGCGGAACGTTGAGTTTTCCAAGTTTTGGCGGTGTGGAGGATGACGCGCAGTTTGCCAACACCGAAGCATGAGTGTTTAGAAGACTAACAATCGCTCGCATATCATCATGTCCTCGACCTGGATAAAAACATTGGCGCGTACAACCCACCAGCTCGGCTAGGGATGAAAGATTGACTTCGCCATGATGCAGCGTCAGGCTCTGGCCGCTGCGTAAAATATCAACTACGGCCTTCTGGAGCTTTATAGCCTTTGTGTTGCCAATTGGCATTTTCAATATGGTTTTGATAAGCGTTTTAACGTCCATTTTTCCACTCCAGGTAGACTTTGCAATTATTGTTGGGTGTTACTAGCTCATCTTCCTCCGAGAATGTCTCTAAGTTATATAGAGCGCCGTCTTTGAATTGTAGATTTCTCTGGCATTTCAAGATGTCATCAATAAGCATGCAAAGGCTATCTAGGTCGAATAACCGTGGATCGGACTTTACGATTTTAGGCGCCACCAATGCTAGTTTGTTGTGCGGGCTTTTCAGCTCTTTTTCTAAAATGGATACCTTTCGTGTGAGCTCAATATTCCGAATCTTAAGCGCATCGACTGAAGGCTCGTCGGTTTCCTTTGTGGCTCTTGAAACTAAATCTTTAATATATTTGTTTAGTAGCTTTCGATGTTCGCTTGTAGGCTTTCGAAAGATAGACGGATCAATGTCCAACTGCCTGCCAACCTCTAGCGTTAGCCGGTTAATCGAGGGGAACGGCTTCCCCTTCTTAAGGAGTATTAAACAGCTCTCGATACTTCGGAGGGTGTTGGCAAGCTGGTTTGCCTGGTAGGCAGCGCAGTTTGGTTTCCGTTTCATTGAAGCTGGCTACCGATTGAGAGAGAGTTAGAGTCGATGCGTTCAGCAATGTCAGCCACGGACAGGTTCATAGTTCCCATGATCGAAAGGACTTGCCCAACATACTTGTCCCGGTCAGGGCCTTGAGCAATGGCCATCTTAAGTAAGTCGGGATTCTTTGCGATTTTTTCAATCATGTATGGGTAGTTATGTGAGGCGAATTGAGGGTAGTCCTGACTGTCAAGCAGCTGAGCTATCACTCGTTGTGCAGGATTGTTCATATCAATCTCATGAGACTGGAAGTCTTTAAGATCTCGCATTCTGGTAATCAATCGCGGTTCAGAAGCGTCTTTGTCGAGACGATCTTTTAAAGCCTGCCTCACCAAATGGTAACTCCCCAATTCAAGCTTCGCCACGGTCAGTTCGTGATGGATAGCCTCGACTTCATGTCTGTTGGCTTTGCTTGCCTTTAGGGTTTTTAATTTGCTCACAAGACTTTCCGATTCACCGGTCAGTTTTCTGATCAAACAGTTTATCGCCGGCAAGTGATCGATGCCGAACACGGCAATCGGGCACAATCCACATACTCGTGATCGGCCAGTGAAGGCGATAAGGCCTTTAGGGCAATTCCCGTTTTTAAGGCAAATACAGTTCGTATAAAAGCCTACATCCGGATTTTTGTCGGTAGCGATAATCTGCATACCGGTCTTTTCATGCTCGATAACTGCTGAGCTTACGCTAATGAAGTTTTGATCTTGGGATAGTTTGGTTCGGTTTGTACTCCAGCCGACACTAATAGCATTGGACGTCATATAGGCGTTGCTTGCGGCAGGAGTCATTTGCGCCCAAGCGCTACGCATTATCAGTTTATTAGATTCTGATATCGCCTTAATCGACTCGGAGATATTCGGGACGGTGTAGTAATCTGTGGTGTGAGCGTTTTTATGGGCGACTTGCTGCTGAGCAACTCGAATGTCAAGGTGGCCATAAATCCGGGCGTGTGTGAGCCAGGTAGCTCTAAGTGAGTGTGGAGTATGGACAGACCTAATTTGCCCATGTTTGTTATACGTGACGAATTGGTGGTGGCGCTCTGAGGGGACTAGAGTGTTGTAAACGTCCTGTACACCATAAAGTAATAGCGCCCATTTTTCGGAGTAATTGGAGTCAGAAAAGGGAAGCCCATGACTATTCCAAGGGCTGCGGAATAGGGAGTAGATTTTTCCGTACTCTTTAGGGTCTGTAGGGTCATTTTCATAGTATGTCGGAGGGAGGGGGCGTTGGAACACCTCGCGCTGAAAATGTCGTTCGGCGATTAAGGCGTTCATGACGTCATCAGGAATTACGACTGGACGATCTTGGCCGTCTTTGTCTGTATTTACATAAAGAATGCAGGAGTTGAGTATTCGATGCTCAGGCTTGCTAAGTAAGTTGTCAAATGTATTGATATCGAGCCACTGGCAGTTTTGAAGGCGCAATCCACCATGTAGGGCAACGGAGAGCATCCTTGTAACGCTGATCCAAGGCATATAAACTTCGGTAGTAGCGGCTCCATACAGGCCCGGATACCAGGAGTAGACGTTAATGATACGCGTGAGTGAAATAACTAGCGCGTCATCTTCGTCGTCAGGATTGCTAATCTGGATGTCGTGGCTCAAACCAAGTTCATGTAGGTTGATCCACTCTGCTCGTCGGACTTCATCCAGTTGATTGCCTCTGAGTCTGCCCGTGAGGATCTGCTGTTGAAGAGATAGACCGATTTTATCAACGGCTTGGACGTATGCTTTAGCGATTACGGTTGAGTCAAGAGGAAGAACCACCTTGTCGGTACTTCCGCGTGCGCCGCTTCCAGAGCGATCAACCTTCAAGCTAACTGGATTATCAAATCCTGCCTCAACGGCAAACTCTACTTCGGCCTTTATGACTGCCTTGTCAACAATAATTACTTCGAAAAACTCGTGAATATTGGCTACGAATGCTGCCTTTGTTTTGGCGGAATATGCGGCGTCATAATACTGGCTCAGTGTACAAGGGACGGTGATCCCATCGAGCTTTTTTCCTACCCCAAAAAGATTGGCTTCGAGATCCTCTTTGGATATCGTGTTATTCCAGAAAATCACTCTTTCAAATTCGGATGGTCGTTCGGGGAAACGAACAATCGAACGAGGATTCTCTTCAAACCACAGTGGGAGATAAAAAAATACATAATCTAAAAGAAAATTGATCGCCTGTATTTTTTTGGAGCGGTAGCGGGTCGAGTGACTTTGTCGCTCAAGATATGCAAGGTAATAGTTTGCCGCTGCTAGCCAAAACCTCGAGAGGTTTTCGATGTTTATGTGCTCGCTACCAGGATAAAAATTGTTCTTTAGCCAAGAAAAATTTTTTGTGTCGCGATCAGGTTTGGGTGCGAGTATTGAGCGTTGTTCAATGCTTAGCTCTGAATTATTGGCGAGCTGTTTGGCAATCTCGTTATCCCTAACCCGTTTTTTAAGCGCAGTCTTTTCTCTCGCCCAATTAGATTGGTAGTGTCGTCTGGCGCGCTCGCGCTGCTTTGGAGTCATCTCCAAGGCGTCCTCGAACGGAACTGCGAAATAGTCCTTGAACTCTTCAATTGTCATCTTAAAGTCGTGGGCTGTAGACGACGAAGTGGATTTTGCCTGTAGATACTGGTGGTACTTCTCTAAATGATAGGCGTCTCCAGGAGATATGATATTAGGGTGCCTGGCGGCAAATGTTTGGATCCATGGCAGATATCGGAAAACATTTGGGTCGTGCACCCTATTGTCGCAAACACTTGGTGCTGCTTCCCAAAGCTCTTCAAGGCTTACGTCCTCAGCTTTTAGCCAGCTAGTTCTGTATTGGAAAACTCTTGAAGCTCTGGTGGTCTCTGGAAAGCCCTCTGAGTGCTCATAGATAAAACCTTTGCTTAATGATTCAAGCAGAGGGAATTTCGACCAGACACCTTGGAGCTGGAATGTGTGAGGCAAGGTCGCTAGGCCTTTCGACCACAAGATGAAAAACATTGCCCGAAACGATACCCGTAATCCCATAGCGTCTTCTAAGAAGGCTGGTAGGCATCCAGTTATCTTCTCATAAAGCGAACTCGCGAGGGCATTGTCTTCTGTTTTGAGTATTGCCAAGTCATACATTAGGTCAAGGTGAGTTCTGTTGATTTTTTTGAAGCCAGTTAAGCTTCTAAGAATGAAAAGCGAAAACCTGCTCCGATCCTGGCGACTAGAGCTGTCCAAGGCTTGGTCAACTTTATGGCCAAACTCCATTCGCATTTGTTTGCAAAGTTTTTTTAAGGCCTCTCGCACCTCTTTCTGGATGTTTACATTCGGTGCTAAGTTTACTTTTTCGGAGGTATTAATCATGCGGCAATTCGCTCCGAAAGATCATAGGCAAGCTCTGCGTATACAGCGGATCTGATCTGGTCAATGTTAGGATTTCTACCCCACAAAGCTTTCATGCGTTCTGCTGACTCGATTTCGGCGATCACAGTCTCTTCGCTGAGTCGAGCGTACTTTTCCGTTGACCTGATGTCCTTGTGGCCCATCAAAAGCTTTATCTCGGATAAAGTAAGGCCCATCTGATTACGACCGGGGATGTAAACAAAGTTTCTTGCCCATACCCCGTAAAAATGTCTCAGGCTGTGAGAGGTATAGGGCGCACCAGTCGCAGGAGACATAGTGCCGAGATCCACCTGCGCCTTCCTCAAGGCTCTATTCAGACTTCTGTTGAGCGAATTCATATTCCTCAAGAAAAGCAAGGGCTCCCCGTAAGTATGCTTTTCGTTCGAAACGAATAGATAGTCACTGTCTGTTGTTGGGCGGATATTAAGATAGTCGGCCAGGGCTTCAAAAAACATGTTTTTGAAAGGCTCAAACATGACAATGGACGCAAGTGTCCTGCCTTTGAATGGCAGCTTTCGCGCTGCTTTCTCCGCCGCAGGGTTGCGATGGTAGTTGGGATCTTCAATTTTGATTGTCCTCGCATCAATATCGACGTCTGACCTTCGGATCCCCCAAACTTCGGAGTGGCGCAATCCTCCTCCGGCAATCATGACAGCGGCGCATCGGCTTTCAGGATCTTCAATGTCATTGAGTAGTGTCAGAACATGTTCAGTGGGGAAGCTCCGACTTACCTGAGAGCCTTTGACCTTACCGCCAGGAATGCCACCTGGGGCGTAAGCGTGGGCATCCTTGGGGGTATTTCCGAACGTCAATGTATTGTTGTGAATGTTGTCCATTTCAGCTTTGGTACGCCGTCTGTCCTGCGTTTGGGGCAGGGACATGACATTGGAGAATGCGTCACTCTTGGTCAGGATCCGCATGGGGGATGCCAAGTCATTGAGCTTCATTTGGCTCGTGCGAAGGAAGTCATTGACCCCGGCCAAATATGTCTGGGCACTCCCAGATTTTACTGGCGTCTTTCCCAGGGCTTTAGCAGCTCGGCGTACGATGAAGTCAGTGCTGTTAATCCCTTTGGTCAAAAACTCCCAGTACAGGTTGATGGTCTTTTGGGCAACCTCGGGCGGCATGGGTGTGCCTCCCATCACACCTGTTTCGTAGCAGTAGTCGAAGAAATGCGCTACCGAGCTGCAATACTGGTAGGGCACTGACTCACCAAACGCATGGCCCACTTCTTTCGTTTTGTATCCCGCATACCTGTTGAAGGCGTCAATCGGACGCCCTGTGGCGGTCTCGAAGAGGCGAGGTGTATCCATCTGAATGAGATAAACATGCTTCACAGGCTTTTCCTTCTGGCCTGGGAGCCCCAAGCTGGCAGTCGAACATCTGTCTTTAGGGATAGAGAAGACTGACAATTCTTGGTTAAAACTTTAATCATGTATTGACACTCTTTTCTAAATGGTGTACAAAATCGTGACGGATTTTACACGTTTAGATTTTGCGTTGTGTAATTCCATTTCGAAATTAAAAGTCATCCATTGATGTTTTTCAGGAATATGGTGGGTGATTTGCCCTAGTCCGCTGCGTTCAGGGCGGATGCCTATTGACCTCTCAGGTTGCTCGGCGACAAGTCCGCACCATTCTTCGAGTCTCTTGTCCGATTCCTTCGCGCGACCAGCCAGGCACCCATCGCACATGCTGCAGTGCGAGAGCTGAGTTCGGCTTAGGGGCTCGCGGTGCGTCAGCAGAGGCTGTTTAAGTTTGTCGTAGCGGACGTTCTATGTGAGTCGCGACCGAATGCATTCCTGCTTGCCTTAGACCTTCTGAGCGCGTCTAACAGTTGATGACTGTTTGGCTTTGAAGCTCGGTTTTCTTTGTTCACAAACTGATGTGAGCGCAGGTGGTCGCTGATTTACGCGGAGAAAGAACTGCTTGATTGGAAGGCGGGTCTAGATGAGCGAGAGCGCTGATCGGAGAGGCTGGGGGCGGAGAGCCCGTGTTTACTGGGGGGGAGAGCAATTTTATGGAGCGGGTAGAGGGAATCGAACCCTCAACTAAAGCTTGGGAAGCTTTCGTTTTACCACTAAACTATACCCGCGTTTTGCACGTTCCTTTGCTCACAAAACGACATGTCCTATAAGAACCCTCGTCGGAAGCTTGGGAAGCTACTGTTCTACCATTAAACTATACCCGCTCAGAGCGGCTGACTTTGTACCAGATGTTCACCCGGATTTGAAGTTTTTCTTCAAAAATGTGCATGTGGGAGCTGGCTTGCCTGCGATGGCATCGCCTCGGTTTGCCTGATACTCCGAGGTGATGCCATCGCAGGCAAGCCAGCTCCCACATAGACCGCATTCTGCTTCAAATCGCAAAGGCATGTTGAGTCTGACCCTGGTGATAACGCAATCGACTGACCGGCCGCTCCGATTTCAGAAACCCGACGACAGCCTCCCGGCTGTCCCGGCACGCGGCCTTGTGCTCCATGTCGAGGAAGTGCCCCGTTGCCTGGATGGTGCTGAAGCTGCTGTGGGCCACATGCTGGCCGAACAACTTGGCGTCCTGGGCGCTGGTGTATTCGTCCCATTCGCCGTTCAAGAACAGCACCGGAATGTCGATCTGTTTGGCCGCCTTGAGGTAGCACAGGCGGTCGCTGTTGAGCACTTGGCTGATATGGAAGTGCATCTGCCCATATTCGTGCTCGGCCAGGCTGCTCACATGCTTGTAGTTGAAGCGTTTGAACAACGACGGCAGGTGTTTGCCGATGGTGTTGTTGACGAGATGCCCGACGCGGTCGCGGTCGAGGTTGCCGAGGTAGTCAACGCCACGTTCAAGGTAGTCGCGCATGGGCGTGTTGATCACCGGTGAGAACGAGCTGATCACCGCCTTCTCCACGCGCCGCGGGCGGTGGGCAAGGGCGACCAGGGTGGCGGCGCCGCCCCAGGAGAACGACAGCACGTGTTCGGCGGCGAAGTGGTCGATGAGTTCCAGGAGGATCTGGCCTTCGACGTCCTTCGTCAGCATTTGCTCATGGCGGTTATGGATTTTGGAACGGCCGGCGTAGGGCTGGTCGTACAAAACCACGTTGAATTGCGGGTGCAGGCTTTTCACGGTTTGGGCGAAGGATGCCGTGGTGGCCATGGAGCCATTGACCATGATGATGGTCTTTGCAGCAGCGTCCGCGCGATAGAACTCCGTGTAAACCCGATACTGACCCTGTATATCCAACACAGCGATTTCTGGCCTCATGTCGTAAGACTCCTGGCAAGCGGGTAGGGCGCGCAGATCACTCTGCACGAGCTTTGTGACAGGTAGGCATACGCCTGGAAAAGGGAGGCCCATGTCGATCCGATGACGGCTGGTCGACGGGTGTTGTTATGGCGGGCGGTTTTGCCTGGAAGGCCCGTAGATCAAGCGCGGGCGGGGCAAAGTGTTTCTTGGAGGTTATGGGCGACTCGCCAGTCATATTTCGGCTGACGGTTTGATTCAAGCAGCACAGGCGCCACCTCGCAAGGCGTCCAACTGGTTTTTTGCTATCACCGGCTGAACGGTCGTCAGACCTGTCCGATCTCGTCGTCGGTCAGCGCCCGATACTCCCCCGGCGCAAGGTCCGCATCCAACACCAAAGGGGCCCATTCGTTCGCGATGCAAGCCGATCACCTTGTTGTCGAAATGCCCGAACATGCGTTTCACCTGGTGATAGCGCCCTTCGACAATGCCCAATCGCGCCGTCGTCGGCCCCAGCAGTTCCAGGGTGGCAGGTTGGGTGGTGAGGTCTTCAAAGGCGAAGTACAGGCCGGCGGCAAACGTCGTGGCGTATTCGGGGCCGATCGCTTGCTCGGTTTCCACCAGGTACACCTTGGGCAGCTTGGTTTGCGGCTGCGTCAGGCGCCGCGACCACTGGCCGTCATTGGTGATCAGCATCAGGCCGGTGGTGTTGAAATCCAGACGGCCGGCGATGTGCAGCTCACCTTTGTCCGGGCACATCCAGCAGGTCGAGGACGGTTGGGTGCTGTGGGTCCGACGTGGCGCTCACACAGCCCTGCGGCTTGTGCAGCATGAAATAGCGCGCCGGTTTGCCGGCCTGCAACACTTCATCGTCGACACACACACGGCTGAATTCGCGCACCTCGTGATGAGGATCGCTGACTGCCACGTCATCCACTGTCACACGCCGTTCGACCAGCAATATGCGTACTTGCTGGCGATTGAAACGCGGCAGGTTGCTGAGGAAGCGATCTACACGCATTACGGCTGTTCAGCGCCGCGCAATTGCGCGTCCACCTGGGCGCAGCGTGGGCACAGGCAGGCCTGGTTGCGCAGTGCATCGGGTAACGCCTCAAGCACGGCCGGGTCGATGGTGACGCCGTAGCACCAGCACGCTTGGTCGGCCGTGCGCGGGTCGGCCAGGGTGCAGTCGTTGCGGGCGCCGCAGGCGGGGCAGAGGGTTGGCGTGGTCATGGCTCGGTTCAGGCTGGATCTCGGTGGGGTGGCACGATACAGCGTCGCCGCAGACCGTGCCAAACAGACTGGGAAATGCCGGCGCTCCGGTCGTCCGATCTACGTGTTTCAAGCTGTGTCAAAAACGCACCAGATTCGGTTTTTGATGTCAGATGTTTCGTCATTCAGTGAAAGCTGAATGCCGCCCCCCAGCGTCGCTGGAGGAGCTCTTCCGCGGTCCAGGAGGCCGCCATGTATCGACGACTGCTACTCACTGCCTTGCTCGCCCTGACCTTGTCCGCGTGTGTGCCCTATTACGACGGTGGCGGCACTTACTATCGCTCCGAGGTCTACACCACCCCGGCACCGGCGTATTACTACGGCGGCGGTTCTTCCTACTACGGGCGCAGCTATTACGCGCCCGCACCGCGCTACTATCCTGCGCCACGCTACTACCAGGCGGCACCGCGTTATTACCAGCCAGCGCCGCGTTACTACTCAAGGCCTGGCTACCGGCCTTATCCGAACCAGGGCTGGGACAATCGCGGTGGTCACGACCGAGGCGGACGGGGTGACGGCGGCCATCGCGGGCACCGTTAACGCTCAGACAAATCCGCCAGGGGGTGCCGGCCTTCCCACGCTTTGTGGAAATGCGCCTGCACCACCGCCTCCGGCACCGCATGCACATCCGGCCAATGCCAATGGGGCTGCTGGTCCTTGTCGATCAGCCGCGCGCGTACCCCTTCGGCAAATTCCGGGTGGCGGCAGCAGTTAAGGCTCATGGTGTATTCCATCTGGAACACCTGGGCGAGGGACAAATGACGGCCGCGCTGGATCTGTTCCCACACCAGATGCGCGGTCAACGGGCAGCCTTCACTCAGGGTCTTGCCGGCGCGGCTGAATAGCGGGTCGCTGTGGTCGCGCAACTGGCTCAAGGCGCGCCAGGCGCAGCGTACATCGCCGACATCCAGCCATTCGTCGATCTGCGTCCGGCGCGGCAGCCACTGCGCTTCGGGTTGCTGGCTGTGCGCTTCCTGGGCCAGGGCCTTGAGCAGGCTGTTGAGCTGCATCGGTGTTTGTTCCTGCCAGTTCAATTGCAGCAAGCCGTCGATCAGTTCGTCTTGCTGGTCATCGCGCAGGAAGCGGTCGGCCAGGCCCAGGTCCAACGCATCGCGACCGTTAATATGCGCGCCGGTCAGGCCGAGGAACAACCCGAGCTTGCCCGGCAGGCGCGGCAAAAACCAACTGGCGCCCACATCCGGGTACAGGCCGATGCTGATCTCGGGCATGGCCAGGCGGCTGCTCGGCGTGACGATGCGCACTGTCGCACTTTGCAACAGGCCCATGCCGCCGCCCAGTACGTAGCCATGGCCCCAGCAGATCAGCGGTTTTGGATAGGTATGCAGGCGATAGTCGAGGCGATATTCCGCTGCAAAAAACTGTGCGGCCAACGCCGGAACAACGCCGGGCTGTTCACGGCATTCCATCGCGAGGCTGCGCACTTCGCCGCCGGCGCAAAAGGCTTTGGGCCCATTGCCGCGCAGCAGCACGCAAACGATATTCGGGTCTTTCGCCCAACTGTCCAGGCGCTCGCCCAGGGCCAGGATCATCGGCAGGGAGAGGGCGTTGAGGGATTTTTCCGCGTCCAGGCTGGCGATACCGATGCGGGCACCGTCGCTGCCGGTCAGCTCTTCGAAGTGCAGGTTCATCGTGACCTCATTCGGGAAGGTAGAGGATCAGTATGATCGCTTCGTAGGAAAGTGCCGGTGGTGTGTCAGATCAATTGACAAGCGGGGTCGGCTTTCCTAGGGTTCGCCTCATTCTTTTTGACAAGACCATTCCAACATGACCGAAGGCGACCGTATCAAACTCGAACCCACCTGGAAGCACGCCCTGCGCGATGAGTTCGAACAGCCCTACATGGCCCAGTTGCGCGAGTTCCTGCGTGAGGAACATGCGGCCGGCAAAGAGATTTATCCACCCGGCCCGCTGATCTTCAACGCGCTCAACTCCACGCCGCTGGACAAGGTCAAGGTGGTGATCCTTGGCCAAGACCCGTACCACGGCCCCGGCCAGGCCCATGGTTTGTGCTTCTCGGTGCAACCGGGCATACCGACGCCGCCGTCGCTGCTCAATATCTACAAAGAGCTCAAGCGCGACCTGAACATCGACATCCCCAACCACGGCTGCCTGCAAAGCTGGGCCGACCAGGGCGTGCTGATGTTGAACACCACCATGACCGTGGAACGCGCCAACGCCAATGCGCATGCGGGCAAGGGCTGGCAGTTCTTTACGGATCGGATTATCGAGGTGGTCAGTGAGCACCAGCCGCATCTGGTGTTCTTGCTGTGGGGCGCCCATGCCCAGGGCAAGCAGAAGCTGATCGATGCCACCAAGCATCTGGTGCTGACCTCAGTGCACCCGTCGCCGTTGTCGGCGTATCGCGGGTTTTTGGGGTGCGGGCATTTCAGCCGTACCAACAAGTTTCTTGAGCAGAATGGCGAGACGGCAATTGAGTGGCGGTTGCCGCCACTCTAAACATTGTGGGAGCGGGCTTGCCCGCGATCGCGGTGGGCCAGCTGGCATCTTTGTCACAGGCATTGCGCTATCGCAGGCAAGCCAGCTCCCACAGTTGGGGAGCGCTGAAGCGTTAAGTTTTTTCCGGCTGGCGGTTCCAGTGTCGGAATAGTGGCTCCGCCAAAAACAACACAAACAACAACCGCATCACCTGCATCGCCGTCACCAACGGCACCGACAATTGCAGGGTCTCGGCCGTCAGGCTCATCTCGGCAATCCCGCCGGGCATCATGCCCAATGTCAGCGAGCGCAAGTCCAGGTGGGTCAGGGCACTCAGGCCGACTGCCGCCAACGTCGCCAACGCCATGGTCAGCGCCGTACCGATCAAGGTGCGGCCCATGAACGACGGCGCTCGGCGAAAGAACTGTCGGTTGAAGTGGCAACCCAAACCGCTGCCGATCAACCATTGGCCAATCTGGCTGCCGCCGTCGGGCAAACCGATATGCAGATCCCACACAACACTGGCGGTCGCACTCACCAGCAACGGCCCGAACAACCACGGATTCGGCTGACGCAAGCGCTGCCAGCCCCAGGCCACCAACGCCCCCATCGGAAACAACGCCAACAGCCAAGGCCAACTCACCGGCGCCGGATGAAACTGCGGCGCGCCGCCCTCAAGCACATACTTGAAGATCGCCGGCACACACAGCACCACCACCAACACCCGCAGACTCTGCCCCGCCGCGACACGGCTGAGCACCGCGCCATTGCGTGCGCCGAGGTTGACCATCTCGCCGGAACCGCCCGGCATGCTGGAGAAAAACGCGGTGGCGCGGTCTTCACCGCTGCGCCGCATCAGCCACACGCCGACGACACTGGAAAGACTGGTGACCAGCGCGCCAAAGAAGATCAGCCCGAAGTGGCTCATCACTTGCTCGATCACCACCGGCGTAAAGTGCAGGCCGATGCCGATCCCGACCACCCATTGGCCGCATTTGCGCCCGCCGGGAATCTCCGCCAACTGCCACGGCGTGAGGCAACGCACGAGGATAATCGCCAGCAACGAGCCGACCATGTACGGCAAAGGCCAGCCGACAAGGCTGGCCAGGTAACCGCCGGCCAGGCCGACCAGCGGTGTTCCCCACCAATGTTTAAAGGTGACCTCAGACATCGGCCACGGCACGACGCTGCAGGGCACGTTTGCGGTAGATACGCACCAGCGGGAAGGCCAGCATCAGCGCGGTCAGCACCCACACACCAAAGGTGATCGGGCTCGACCAGAGGATGTCCAGCGCACCGTTGGAAATCGACAGCGCCCGGCGCAGGTTCTGCTCCATCAGGCCGCCGAGGATAAAGCCCAGCAGCACCGGCGACAGCGGGAAGTCGAGCTTGCGCAGGATGTAGCCGAAGATGCCGATGCCGACCATCAGGAACAGGTCGAAGGTGGTGGCGTGAACGGCGTACACACCAATCGCGGTGATGATGGCGATCACCGGCACCAGCGCCCAGTTCGGCACGGCAAGGATGCGCGTGAAGATGCGGATCATCGGGATGTTGAGGATCACCAGCATGATGTTGGCGATAAACAACGACGCGATCAGGCCCCAGACGATGTCGGGTTGCTGTTGGAACAGCAGCGGGCCGGGGGTGATGTTGTACAGCGACAGCGCGCCGATCATCACCGCCGTGGTGCCCGAACCGGGTACGCCGAGGGTCAGCATTGGCACCAGGGCGCCGCAGGCAGAAGCACCAATCGCGGTTTCCGGGGCGGCGAGGCCGCGCATGTCGCCCTGACCGAACTTACCGCTGGCACCGGCCAGGCGTTTCTCGGTCATGTAGGCAACGGCCGAGGCCAGTGTTGCGCCAGCGCCGGGCAATACGCCCATGATGAAACCGAGCAGGCCGCAACGGATATTCACCACGAAGACTGCGGACGCTTCCTTCAGGTTGAACATCATCCGTCCGGTGGCTTTCACCGCTTCCTGGCCACGGTGGGTTTTTTCCAGGAGCAACAGGATCTCGCTGATGGAGAACAGACCCAGCACCAGTACGACAAACTGGATGCCGTCGGTGAGGTGGATGTTGTCGCCGGTAAAGCGGTACACGCCGCTGTTGGCGTCGATGCCCACCGCCGAGAGGAACAGGCCGATCAGCGCCGCGACAAAGGTCTTCAACGGCTTGTCACCGGCCATGCCGCCCAGACAGACAATCGCGAACACCATCAGTACGAAATATTCCGCCGGGCCGAAGGCAATTGCCCATTTGGCCAGCAACGGCGCAAACAGCACCATGCCGCAGGTGGCGATAAACGCGCCGATGAACGAACTCCATGCCGACAACGACAGCGCCACACCGGCCAGGCCTTTGCGGGCCATCGGGTAACCGTCGAGGGTGGTCATCACGGTGGAGGCTTCGCCCGGGATGTTGAGCAGGATCGAGCTGATCCGGCCGCCGTATTCGCAGCCCAGGTACACGGCCGCCAGCAGGATCAGCGCCGATTCCGGCGGCAAGCCCAGGGCAAACGCGATGGGGATCAACAACGCCACGCCGTTGATCGGGCCCAGGCCCGGCAACAGGCCGACCACGGTGCCGATCAGGGTGCCGCACAACGCGGTCACCAGGTTGTACGGGGACAGTGCAACGCCGAAGCCCTGGCCCAAATAGCCGAAAGTATCCATATCAGTTCTCCAGAACGTCGAGCAGGCCCAGGGGCAGCGGTACATCCATGGCTTTGTCGAACAGCAGGTACAGGCCGATGGCCATGAGGCTGACGATCACCACGCTCGGCAACCAGCGGCCGCCATACAGGCGCGCCATGGGGATGCCGATCAGCATGCTGCTGAGGATGAAACCCAGGGGCTCGAAGGTGCCGGCGAACACGATCAACAGGCCGACGCAGATGGCGATCTTGATCAGGGTTTCGCGGTCCAGCGCCGGTTCTTCTTCGGTGTGTTTGGTCGGCTGTGGGCGGATGATCATGTAGATCAGGCCCAGGCTCATCAGCCCGAGCATCAGCAACGGGTAGGCACGCGGCCCGACCGGCTCGTAGGAAAACGCGGCCTGGTACGGCCACGCCATCAGCGCAAGACCGGCACAGACCAGCAACATCACAGAGGCGAAAATGCGTTGTAAGAGCATGTGAAACTCCTGGGCCACGCCCGTTGAGTCAACAGGCATGGCCTTGAGACAGAGGGGCGATTACTGGATCAGGCCAAACTCTTTGGCCAGCACTTTGTAGTCAGCCACTTGTTTCTTCACGTAGGTGTCCAGCTCCGGGCCGGTCATGGCGAACGGGAACAGCTCGCGCTGGTCACGCAGCTTGGCGAACTCGTCGGAAGCCAGCAGTTTGTCGAACGCGTCTTTCCACCAGGCGTAGTCGGCATCGCTGACTTTTGGCCCGAGGTAGAAGCCACGTACTACGGGCCAGACGATGTCGTAGCCTTGCTCTTTGGCGGTCGGAATATTCTTCATTTCCGGCTCGTCCAGGCGCTCTTCGGAGAACACCGCCAGCAGGCGCATGTCACCGCTGAGGATGTGGGGCATGGAGTCGGAGATGTCGGTACTGCCCACCTGGATGTGGCCGCCGAGCAGGGCCGTGGCGATTTCGCCGCCGCCTTCAAGGGCCACGTAGCGCAGCTCACGCGGGTTGATCCCGGCGGCCTTGGCGATCAGTGCGGTTTGCATCCAGTCCTGGCTGCCGACTGTGCCGCCGGAACCGATCACGACGCTGCCCGGATCTTTCTTCAGGGCTTTGACGAGATCGTCGAGGGTCTTGTAGGGCGAATCGTTTTTCACTGCGATGGCACCGTAGCTGGTGCCGACCGCTGCCAGCCAACGTACGGCGCTCTCATCGAAGCGGCCGAACTTGCCTTGGGCCAGGTTCAGCAGCGAACCGCTGGACCACGCCACCAGGGTGCCGGCATCCGCCGGGCGCTGGGCGACCACGGCGTTGTAGGCCACCGCGCCGACGCCGCCGGGCATGTAGGTCACGCGCATCGGCTTGCTCAGCAGCTTCTCGTTGACCAGCGCGCTTTGCGCCAGTTTGCAGGTCAGGTCAAACCCGCCGCCGGGGGAGGCCGGGGCGATGCATTCCGGGCGCTTGGGTTCTTCGGCGGCCAGCAGTTGGCCGGCGAACAGTACGCAGCCGGCGGCGAGGGCCAATTTACGCAGTGAAAGGGTCATGGTGTTCTCCTTCATTGTTGTTATGAGTTGCTACTACCAGAGTGCGACGCTGTAGCTGACCAGCACGCGCATTTCATCTGCATCACGGGCTGAGTAGTTGGAGCGGTAGGTGGCATTGCGCAGGCGCACGGCCACGTCCTTGAACGTGCCGCTTTGCACCACGTACTTGATCTCGCTGTTGCGCTCCCACTCTTTGCCGGTGTCGCCGTTTTTGAGCTGGATGTTGTCACCCGAAATGTAACGGCTCATGAAACTCAGGCCGGGGATGCCCAGTTTGACGAAATCGAAGTCGTAGCGCGCCTGCCAGGAGCGTTCTTTGGCGCCGGCAAAGTCGTTGATCTGCACGAAGTTGACCAGGTACGGGTCGCTGCCATCCACATACGGAAACGCATTGTCGCCGGACATGTGCTGGTAGCCGGCGCTGAGCTTATGGCCATTGAGGGCATAGCTGAACAGGCCGTTTAGGGATGTGTTGTCGATCTTGCCGCCACGGGCTGAGCCGGTGTCATCGCTGATGGCCAGGCGCAGGTCGGTGGCGAAGGTGCCGGGGCCCATCGGGCGGGCGGCGACGAGGCCGAGGAAGTGCTGGCGGTACACGTCGTCGAGCTGGGCGAAGTGGTAGCTGCCGGTGATCTTGTCGGCGAACTTGTAGTCCACGCCACCGAAGTTGAAGTGCTTGCCGGTGGCGCCGCTGACGAAGCGGCTGTTCTTGTTGTTGAGGGCGATGTCTTCGTAATTGGTGTCGTCGCGGTCCTTGGCTTTGTCCAGGCGGCCACCGGTGAACACCAGGTTCTTGAATTCCTTGGAGGTGATCAGGCCGCCGTTGAAGGTCTGCGGCAGGATGCGCCCGTCGTTGGGCTTGAGGATCGGCAGTTCGGGGGCCAGTGAGCCGATCTTCAGCTCGGTGGCGGAGATCTTCACTTTGCCGGTCAGGCCCAGCTTGGAGTACTCATTGGCGGCGCGGCCATCATCGTGAGTGGGCAGCAGGCCGGTGCCGGTGCGGTCGGGGCTGGAGTCGAGCTTGACCCCGAGCATGCCCAGCGCATCCACGCCAAAGCCGACGGTGCCGTCGGTGTAGCCCGATTGCAGGTTGAGCATGAAGCCCTGGGCCCATTCGTCGCGCTTGGATTGCTGCGCGCTGGTGCCGTCGCGAAAGTCGCGGTTGAAGTACATGTTGCGGGTTTCCAGGGTACCGCTACTGTCTTCGAAGAAGGCAGCCTGGCTAAGCGGCGAAAAGCCGGCAAGGGCAGCGGCACTGGCGAGGGCGGTCTGGGTCAGGCGGGAAAAACGCACAGGCGTGAGAGCCTGGGGCTGTGTCGACAGCATCGTGGTGTACTCCGTTATTGTTCTTATTTGACGAAAACGCTTCGAGGCGTTTTTCGGGTGCTGCGGCTCAGGCAGCGCGGTGGGCAGAGACCACCGTGACGGGATGCTAAAGGGCGAAGCTTTCACTAACCTTTCAATGGCCTTTCAATGTTTTCGGGCTTCACAGGGCAGGTTGCGCCTGTAAACTGCCCGCCACAGCGTGGCGTCGCCCACCCCTGAACGAGGTACAAATCCATGCGTGTCCTGTTGGTTGAAGACCACCTGCAACTCGCCGAAAGTGTCGCCCAGGCGCTCAAGAGCACGGGTTTGACCGTCGATGTGTTGCACGATGGGGTGGCCGCGGACCTGGCCCTGAGCAGCGAGGAGTACGCTGCGGCGATCCTGGATGTGGGCTTGCCGCGCATGGACGGTTTCGAGGTGCTGGCGCGCTTGCGGGCGCGTGGGAAAAATCTGCCGGTGCTGATGCTGACCGCGCGCAGCGACGTGAAAGACCGTGTGCACGGGCTGAACCTCGGTGCGGACGATTACCTGGCCAAGCCTTTTGAACTGACTGAACTGGAAGCCCGGGTCAAGGCCCTGCTGCGGCGCAGCGTGTTGGGCGGCGAGCGCCAGCAGACGTGCGGGGTGCTGGTCTACGACCTCGACACTCGCCGTTTCACCGTGGGCGGCGAGCTGATGACGTTGACGTCCCGCGAGCAAGCCGTGCTGGAAGCGCTGATTGCGCGGCCGGGGCGGGTCATGAGCAAAGAGCAACTGGCGTCCCAGGTCTTCGGCCTGGATGAAGAAGCCAGCCCCGATGCGATCGAAATCTACGTGCACCGCCTGCGCAAGAAACTCGATGGCCAACCGATCGCCATCGTGACCTTCCGTGGCCTCGGTTATCTGCTGGAAGCGCGCGATGCATAAACCCAGCAGTCTGCGCTGGCGCCTGTTGTGGAACCTGGCGCTGTTGCTGGTGTTGCTGATGCTCGCCAGCGGCATGAGTGCCTACTGGAACGGGCGCGAGGCGGCCGACACCGCCTACGACCGCACCTTGCTCGCCTCGGCGCGGACCATCGCCGCCGGGTTGACCCAGGTCGACGGCACCCTCAGCGCCAACGTGCCGTATGTGGCGCTGGATACCTTCGCCTACGACAGCGCCGGGCGCATTTACTACCAGGTCAATGACATTGATCAGAAGCTGATCTCCGGTTACGAAAACCTCCCCGGCCCGCCGCCCGGTACGCCGCGCACCGATGATTATCCAGCGTTGGCGCGCTTTTACGACGCGGTGTATCAGGGCCAGCCGGTGCGCGTGGTCAGCCTGCTCAAGGCCGTCTCCGAACCGAACATGAACGGCATGGCGGAAATCCGCGTGGCCGAAACCGATGAAGCGCGCGTCAGCATGGCCCGCAGCCTGATGGCCGACACCTTGCTGCGCCTGGGCATGCTCGCGGTGGGCGCCTTGCTGCTGGTGTGGTTCGCCGTGAGCGCGGCGTTGCGCCCGCTGGAGCGCTTGCGCACCGCCGTGGAAGAGCGCCAGCCCGACGACCTGCGGCCGTTGCCGCTGGTGGAAGTGCAGCATGAGTTTGGCCCGCTGGTGCGTTCCCTCAATCACTTCACTGAACGCCTGCGCGGGCAGTTCGAGCGCCAGGCGCAGTTTATTGCCGACGCCGCCCACGAACTGCGCACGCCGTTGGCCGCGCTGAAGGCCCGTCTCGAACTGGGCCTGCGTGCCGAAGACCCGCCGACCTGGCGCAGCACCCTGGAAAGCGCCGCCCAGGGCACCGACCGCCTGACCCACCTGGCCAATCAACTGCTGTCCCTGGCGCGCATCGAAAACGGCGCGCGGGCGATTGCCGAGGGCGGCGCGCAGTTGCTCGACCTCAGCCAGTTGGCCCGGGAATTGGGCATGGCCATGGCGCCCTTGGCCCATGCGCGTGGCGTGGCGTTGGCGTTGGAAGCCGACGAGCCGGTGTGGCTGCGCGGCGAACCGACGTTGTTGAACGAGCTGTTGAGCAACCTGGTGGACAATGCCCTGGCGCACACGCCACCGGGCGGCAACGTGATCTTGCGGGTGACAGCGCCGGCGGTGCTGGAAGTGGAAGATGATGGACCGGGCATCCCGCTGGATGAGCGGGACCGGGTGTTCGAGCGCTTCTACCGGCGCAGCCAGCAGGGCCTGGGGTCGGGCCTGGGGCTGGCGATTGTCGGCGAGATCTGCCGCGCGCACCTGGCGCAGATCAGCCTGCACGATGGCGAACGGGCGGGGCTGAAGGTGCGGGTGAGCTTTATCGCCGGTTGATCAGTAGAACATCGAGCGTGCTTCATCCAGCTCGGCGCGCAGGGCTTCGCTGTAGGGGTCGACCCGCAGCTTCTTGAGGGCCGGCAGGGTGGCGGCCGAGACATTCGCCAAGGGGTGGTCGGTTCCGCGATAGCAATACAGCACGGCGATTTGCACCAGGTCGATGTAGTCGAGGGTAGGGGAGTCGCGCTCCATATCCAGGTACTGCCCCGGCAGGTTGGCGAGCATCTCCGGGAAATCCCAGCCGCGTAGCAGTTTGTCGCCGAGCAGCGGGTGGATGCTGTCGATCACATGGTTGAGTGCCACCGGGTCCGACAGCAGTTCGTAGTGGTCTTCGGCATAGGTCAGGATCGGCAGCACGCCAATCTGATGCACCAGGCCGCCCAGGGCAGCCTGGTCCGGCTTGAGCTGGCTGTGGCTGCGGCACAACGCATAGCTGACGCCCGCCACTTCCAGGCTACGGCGCCAGACATCGCGCATCTTCTGTTCGACCGCTTCGGAACGGGCGTGGAAGATCTGTTCCATCACCAGGCCGATGGCCAGGTTGCTGCTGTAGTTGGTGCCCAGCCGGGTGATGGCGGTGTGCAGGTCGGTGACTTCCTGGGTCGCGCGCAACAACGGGCTGTTGACCACTTTGATCAGGCGTGCCGACAGCGCGGTGTCGCGCCCGATCACTTTGCTCAAGTGGCTGATGCTGATGTCCGGGTCTTCAGCGGCCTGACGAATCTTCAGCGCCACTTCCGGTAATGTCGGCAGAACCAGGTCATCGTTGTCGATGGCCGTAATCAAAGCCTGTTGGACTTTTTCCGCCAGCTTGTTCATTCATGATCTCTAGGGTGTTGCAAAAAGGTACGGCGACTAACGCTGGATCTCTCGATCACGGTCGAGTGTGTAAGGCAGGTCAAGCAGGTGCAGACCGGGGCCTTCCAGGGTGCCGAGGTGCACATCGCCACTGTCGGCTGCTTCGGCTTGCAACACGGCCAAAAGTTCAACCGCCTGGTCAGCTTTTGCTGCAATCACCACTTCGCCGATCGAGCTGTTATGGCTGGGGGAAAACAGCGGGGTGCCTGGCTCGGGCATTTCAGCGCCATCGAGGCGCAAGCGGTACAGGCGACGCTTGAGCTTGCCCAGGTACTGCATGCGCGCGACGATTTCCTGGCCGGTGTAGCAGCCTTTCTTGAAGCTGACGCCGCCGACGGCCTGCAGGTTGAGCATTTGCGGGATGAACAGCTCGCGGGTTTGCGCCATGACCTGGCCGATGCCGGCGCGGATCTGGCCCAGCAGCCATTCGTTCAGACCTGCTTCTTTAAGCTGTGCAGTCAATTGGCTGCGTACGGCCTCGGCCTGTTCGACGGGCACCCAGAGTTCGGCGCGGCCGGGGGAAACCCGAATGGCGATCAGGTGTTCAGTGCGGGCAACGCTGTCGGTGTCGGCGGGCAGTTCAAGGCCCAGGCCGGCCAGCGCTTGATCCGCATCCATCAGGCCGAAACGCACCCAGGCGGCGCTTTCGTCGGTGAGTTTGGATTTGGAGAACACCGCGTATTTCTTCAGGTCGGCCAGTTGCGGTTCCAGCAGCTCGCTGGCCATGGCCAGTAACACGCCGTCACCTTGCAGCAGGATGCGGAAGCTCGACTGCATGCGCCCTTTTTGCGTGCAGCGCGCGCCGAGGCTGGCCTGGGTGTCGCTCAGGTAATTGAGGTTGCAGGTCAGTTGCCCTTGCAGGAACTTGGCAGCGTCGGCGCCGCGGACGGCGAGAACGCCTTCGTGGGACAGGGGGCAGAAGAAAGCGGAGTCAGCCATGGGTCATCGCAGGTCAAAAAGTCATGGGTGCATCATAGAGGGGCGCCCGGCAAATGGATAGTTTCCGTATGGGGCGACCAAAGCCGACTGTTCCGGTGCGGCCGGGCCTGTATACTTGCCGCCTATTTGAGGAGCGCTCCATGGTCGAAGATGTAGAAATCAATCGCCTCTACTGGCACAGCCGTCGCGGCATGCTGGAGTTGGATGTGTTGCTGGTGCCTTTCACCAAGGAGGTCTACGCGACGCTCGACAAGGTGGACCGCGACCTCTACGTCCGGCTGCTGACGTGCGAAGACCAGGACATGTTCGGCTGGTTCATGGAACGCGCCGAATCGGAAGACCCTGAGCTGCAGCGCATGGTTCGGATGATCCTGGATCGTGTCCAGCCCAAGTAATACGTTTGAATGCCGCTGGCAGGCCTCACGGCTGTTGCTGGCGGCGTATCTCCTTGCCCAGCTGTTCGCGCTGGGTGCGCTGTTGTCCCTCGACCTGCCTTATTCAAGCCTCGGCGTGCTGGTGTGCCTGGCGCATGCCGCCTGGGTTTTGCCGCGCCATGTGCTGCTGACTCACCGTTCGTCTGTTCGTGGCCTGCGCCGCGATGAAAGCGGCTGGCAGTTGTGGAGCGCGGCGCGTGGCTGGCATGGCGTGCAGTTGCGTCCCGACAGCCTGGCGTTGCCGTTGATCGTGGTGCTGCGTTATCGCGTGCCGGGGCAGTGGTGGGTGCGTTCGATCTGTGTGCCGGCCGATTCGCAGGCTGCCGATCTGCATCGGCGCCTGCGGGTGCGTTTGAAGTTCAGTCGCCGTAGGTGGTTGGCACCAGGATAGTGTCGCGGGCCTCGGGCAGCATGTCGGGGTAGTCGAGGGTGTAATGCAGGCCGCGGCTTTCCTTGCGTTCCATGGCGGAGCGAATCATCAGTTCCGCCACTTGGGCCAGGTTGCGCAACTCGATCAGGTCGCGGCTGACTTTATAGTTGCTGTAGAACTCGTCGATCTCATCCAGCAGCAGCCGCACGCGATGTTGCGCGCGTTGCAGGCGCTTGTTGGTGCGCACGATCCCCACGTAGTCCCACATGAACCGCCGCAGCTCGTCCCAGTTGTGGGCGATGATCACGTCTTCGTCCGAATCGGTGACCTGGCTCGCGTCCCAGCGGGGCAGGGCGTCTGGCACGGCGATGCGCGGCAGTTGTTCGAGGATGTCCGCCGCCGCCGAGCGCGCGTAGACGAAGCATTCGAGCAGCGAATTGCTGGCCATGCGGTTGGCGCCGTGCAGGCCGGTGAAGCTGGTTTCGCCAATCGCATACAGGCCGGGCACGTCGGTGCGGCCGTGTTGGTCGACCATCACGCCGCCGCAGGTGTAGTGCGCGGCCGGGACCACGGGGATCGGGCCTTTGGTGATGTCGATGTTGAACGTCAGGCAGCGCTCGTAGACGGTCGGGAAGTGCGTCTTGATGAAGGCTTCGGGCTTGTGGCTGATGTCCAGGTACACGCAGTCGATGCCCAGGCGCTTCATTTCATGGTCGATGGCGCGGGCGACGATGTCCCGTGGCGCCAGTTCGGCGCGGGGGTCGAAGCGCTGCATGAAACGCTCGCCGTTCGGCAGCTTCAGGTGGGCGCCTTCGCCGCGCAGCGCTTCGGTGATGAGGAAACTCTTGGCCTGCGGGTGGTACAGGCAGGTCGGGTGGAACTGGTTGAACTCCAGGTTGGCCACCCGGCAGCCCGAGCGCCAGGCCATGGCGATGCCGTCGCCACAAGCACCGTCGGGGTTGCTGGTATAGAGGTAGACCTTGGCGGCGCCGCCTGAGGCGAGGATGGTGAAGCGTGCGCCGTAGGTATCGACTTCGCCGCTGGCGCGGTTGAGTACGTAGGCGCCGAGGCAGCGCTCGCCGTCCAGGCCCAGGCGTTTTTCGGTGATCAGGTCGACGGCGACGCGTTGCTCCAGCAGTTCGATGTTGGGGCGTTGGCGGGCTTGTTCGAGCAGGGTCTTGAAGATGGCGGCGCCGGTGGCGTCGGCGGCGTGGATGATGCGCCGGTGGCTGTGGCCGCCCTCGCGGGTCAGGTGGAACTCGAAACCGCCATCGTCGCTGCCCGCGTGTTCATCGCGGGTGAACGGCACGCCTTGGTCGATCAGCCATTGGATCGCTTCGCGGCTATGCTCGACGGTGAAGCGCACGGCGTCTTCGTTGCACAGGCCGCCGCCGGCGTTGAGGGTGTCTTCGACGTGGGATTGCACCGTGTCAGTGTCGTCCAGCACGGCGGCGACGCCGCCCTGGGCCCAGAATGTCGAGCCGTTGGCCAGGTTGCCTTTGCTCAGTACGGCAATTCGCAGGTGGCTGGGGAGGGTCAGCGCCAGGCTCAAGCCGGCCGCGCCGCTACCGATCACCAGAACATCGTGTTGAAACTGTTGGCTCATTTGAAGGATTCCGCAAAAAGCGATCCAAAGGACTGGCGCAAACAGGACGCCTGGATCGGCGAATCAAAGGGTCACACGGGCTACTAGTATATAGAGGGGCTGAGCGGCACAATAGCCGGGCATTCGTGGCAATGTGAGATTACGGTGCACGGCGTGGGTAAAATCGGCCGGTTATTGAAGTGGGAACTTTTTGCATAAGCCCCGACTCAATAGCAGGTTGCCCGAAAGCTGGGAAAACGTTGAGTTTATTGGCCCGTCGGGTGCATTGGACGCGTCAGAAAACCGGCGACAAGATTATTCGCGCAGTCGGCGTTGCCCGTGCTGCGTTTTTCGTGTGTGCCAAATCAGTGCATGCCGGAAACTTGCTTTGAGGGGGAGAACTTTTGCGAAAAGTCCTAGTCTATGTTTGCAAGCCTGATCGTTTAGTTATGCAAGCCTCCTTCAAGCACAACGAGGAGTGTTCATGCTAACCCAGGAAGAGGATCAGCAGCTGGTCGAGCGCGTTCAACGCGGCGACAAGCGCGCATTTGATCTGCTAGTGCTGAAATACCAGCACAAAATTCTCGGGTTGATCGTGCGGTTTGTGCACGACACCCATGAAGCGCAGGACGTTGCACAGGAAGCCTTTATCAAGGCCTACCGTGCACTTGGCAATTTCCGCGGTGACAGTGCGTTTTACACGTGGCTGTACCGCATCGCCATCAACACGGCGAAGAACTATCTGGTGTCTCGCGGACGCCGCCCACCGGATAGCGATGTTAGTTCAGAAGATGCTGAATTCTACGATGGTGATCACGGCCTCAAAGATCTCGAGTCGCCGGAGCGTGCATTGCTGCGCGACGAGATCGAAGGCACCGTTCATCGCACTATTCAGCAACTGCCAGAAGATTTGCGTACGGCGTTAACTTTACGTGAATTCGACGGTCTGAGTTACGAAGACATTGCGAGCGTCATGCAGTGTCCGGTGGGGACTGTACGGTCACGGATCTTCCGGGCCCGGGAAGCCATCGATAAAGCCTTGCAACCGTTGTTGCAGGAAAACTAAAGACAGCGGCGACAGCCAAGAGAGGAACCGCCATGAGTCGTGATGCCCTGCAGGAATCGCTGTCCGCAGTGATGGATAACGAAGCGGATGAACTGGAACTTCGTCGAGTGCTCAACGCATTTGATGATGCCGAAACCCGTGATACCTGGTCTCGTTACCAAGTCGCTCGGGCGGTGATGCACAAGGATCTACTAATCCCTCGTCTGGATATTGCTGCGGCCGTTTCTGCCGCACTAGCTGATGAAGCCGTTCCGGCAAAAGCTGCTCGTGGTCCATGGCGTAGCCTGGGTCGCCTGGCAGTTGCTGCCTCGGTGACCGTCGCGGTATTGGCAGGTGTTCGCCTGTACAACCAGGACGAAATCGCCGGCGCCGAACTGGCCCAGCAGACTCAGCAACCGGTGATGGCTGGACCTCAGGTCAAAGGCCCAGCGGTACTGGCCGGCTACAAGGAAAGCTCTGACACCACCGGTCCGATGGCCAATGGTGTTCTGCAAGGGCAATCCGGCTGGCAGGACCAGCGTCTTCCAGGCTACCTGCGCCAACACGCTCAGGAATCAGCTCTGAAAGGCACTGAAACCGCTCTGCCCTATGCTCGCGCAGCAAGCCTGGAAAACCGCTAATCCGTAAGGAGCTCTATGCGCGCCATACCGCTCCTTACGCTTTTGCTCAGTGGTTGGTTTGCACTCCCCGCCCACGCCGATGAAGCCCAAGACTGGCTGACTCGACTTGGGCGTGCAGAGCAGCAGCAAAGCTTTCAAGGTACGTTCGTCTACGAGCGTAATGGCAGTTTTTCTACCCATGACATCTGGCATCGCGTCCAGGACGGTCAGGTCCGTGAGCGGCTCTTGCAGCTCGATGGTTCGGCCCAGGAAGTCGTGCGGTTGGATGGCCGTACCCAGTGTGTCAGCGGCGCCCTTGTCGCAGGCCTTGGTAATTCGCGTGATGCACCATCACGTGCGCTTGATCCGCAAAAACTCAATGAATTCTATGAGCTGGCCGTCATCGGTAAATCCCGTGTGGCCGGTCGTAATGCGGTGATCGTTTCAATCACGCCGCGTGATCAATATCGGTACGGCTTTGAACTGCACCTGGACCGTGAAACCGCCTTGCCGCTCAAGTCCCTGTTGCTCAATGACCAAGGGCAGCTGCTGGAGCGTTTCCAGTTCACGCGCTTGAACACGTCGGCCGTGCCTGAGGATCGGGATTTACAACCCAGCAGCGAATGCACGCCCATTGCCGCAGCCAACGGTAACGCGTCAGAAGTTGCGCCAACCGAACACTGGCATATGGAATGGTTGCCGCCAGGCTTTCAACTGACCAACAGCAGTGCCCGCACAGACACCCAGACAAAAGCCACCGTCGATAGCCTGATGTATGAAGACGGCCTGGCGCGTTTCTCGGTGTTCCTTGAGCCGATCAACGACGCAAGCGTGACTGAGACCCGTACCCAGCTGGGCCCTACGGTTGCCGTATCGCGCCGCCTGAATACGGTGGATGGCGAGATGATGGTGACCGTTGTTGGCGAAATCCCCATCGGCACCGCCGAACGCATCGCGCTATCCGTGCGCGGTGAAAAAAAGACCACCGCCCAGCCGTGAGTTGTTAATCCTATGTTCATCTTGAGCTTTCACTGTGAAGCCCATGCCGGGTCGGTTGCCGAGAGCATGAAATGAATGGATCAGCATTTTCACTTGCAAAAATCCCCCATGTTTTTTATAGGTCAGGGCTTGTCGGCCCTGGCCATGTTTTGTTCGCGGAACAAAAATGTCGGTCGCAGTTTCCGGCGTTTCTTGAACCCTGTCGCTCAACCCTGCTCGTCGTAACGGGAGCTGTATGTCGATACCACGTTTGAAGTCTTACCTATCCATCGTCGCCACGGTATTGGTGCTGGGCCAGGCCTTGCCTGCGCAAGCGGCCGAGCTGCCTGACTTCACCCAATTGGTTGAACAGGCCTCGCCTGCGGTGGTGAACATCAGTACCACGCAGAAACTGCCGGATCGCAAAGTCTCCAACCAGCAGATGCCAGACCTGGAAGGCCTGCCGCCGATGTTGCGCGAGTTCTTCGAGCGCGGCATGCCGCAACAGCGTTCCCCGCGCGGTGGCGGTGGCCAGCGTGAGGCCCAGTCCTTGGGGTCGGGTTTCATCATTTCGCCGGATGGCTACATCCTCACCAACAACCACGTGATTGCCGACGCTGACGAGATCCTCGTACGCCTGGCGGATCGCAGCGAGCTGAAAGCCAAGCTGGTGGGCACTGACCCGCGCTCCGACGTGGCCTTGCTGAAGATCGAAGGCAAAGACCTGCCCGTGCTGAAGCTGGGTAAATCCCAGGACTTGAAAGCCGGGCAGTGGGTGGTCGCCATCGGTTCGCCGTTTGGTTTTGACCACACCGTGACCCAAGGTATCGTCAGCGCCATTGGCCGCAGCCTGCCGAACGAGAACTACGTGCCGTTCATCCAGACCGACGTGCCGATCAACCCGGGCAACTCCGGCGGTCCGCTGTTCAACCTGGCCGGCGAAGTGGTGGGTATCAACTCGCAGATCTACACCCGTTCCGGTGGTTTCATGGGCGTGTCGTTCGCCATCCCGATCGACGTGGCCATGGACGTTTCCAACCAGCTGAAAAGCGGTGGCAAGGTCAGCCGTGGCTGGTTGGGCGTGGTGATCCAGGAAGTGAACAAGGACCTGGCTGAGTCGTTTGGTCTCGACAAACCGGCGGGTGCCCTGGTTGCACAGATCCAGGACGATGGCCCTGCGGCCAAAGGTGGTTTGCAGGTAGGTGACGTGATCCTGACCATGAACGGCCAGCCGATCGTCATGTCGGCGGATCTGCCCCATCTGGTCGGCGCGCTCAAGGCGGGCAGCAAGGCCAAGCTGGAAGTGATCCGTGAAGGCAAGCGCCAGAACGTTGAGCTGACAGTCGGTGCCATCCCGGAAGAGGGCGCCACGCTGGATGCCCTGGGCAACGCCAAGCCGGGTGTCGAGCGCAGCAGCAATCGTTTGGGCATTGCCGTGGTCGAGCTGACCGATGAGCAGAAGAAAAGCTTCGACCTCAAGAGTGGCGTGGTGATCAAGGAAGTGCAGGACGGTCCTGCTTCCCTGATCGGCCTGCAGCCAGGTGATGTCATCACCCACCTGAACAATCAGGCGATCGACAGCACCAAGCAGTTCACCGACATCGCCAAGGCGCTGCCGAAGAATCGCTCGGTGTCGATGCGTGTGTTGCGTCAGGGACGTGCCAGCTTCATTACCTTCAAGCTGGCCGAGTAATCCGCTAGCTCAATAAAAAGCCCCGCCTTCGGTCAGCGAAGGCGGGGCTATTTTGTGGGCGGAATTTGCTGGCTCAGATCGCTCCCACGTGGAGCATGGGAACGATCAAACTCACCGTGCGGGGGTTTAGCTCATCATCCCTTTCACCAGGCGTTCCTGTTCGATCAGCTCACGCTGGCGCGCATCGATGCGTGACGACAGCGGGAAGTTGCTGCCCGCCCTGCGCTTGGCGAAGTCCAGCTGTTGAATGGCTTGCTGGAAGTCGCCCACCAGTGCGAAGTACTCGGCGCGAGCCTGATGCAGGCCGATGATATTGCCGGACAGGCCGCGCGTTTCGGCAACCTGATACCAGACGTCGGGATCATCAGGGCGGGATTTAAGCAGGCCGTCCAAGGCCTTTTCCGCCTCGGCGGTGCGGTTTTGCTTGAGCAGCAGGTCTACCCGGATCTGATTCAGCGGGTAATTGCCGGGATACTGGGTCAGCATTCGATCGGTACGCTGCTGGGCATCGGGCAGATGGTTGTTGTCGATTTCCAACTGGATCAGCGCCAGGTTGTAAGTAATGTCGTTCGGCGCCTTGGCAAGCAGTGCCGTGAGGTTCTCCCGCGCTTGTTTGAACTGGGAGCCTTTGATCTGAGCAATGGCCAGGCCGTAGCGCGCCACATCGTTTTTCGGGTTCTCGTCCAATTGCGCCTGGAACCGTTTGGCGGCGAGACCTGAGGTGTCTTCGTATTGCAGTTGCACCCGTGCACGAATCAGTTGATAGCGCAGGCTGTCTTCCTTGCCGCCAGGCTTGGCTTGCTCGGCACGGTTGCGGGTATCGGCGATCCGCGATTCGGTCACCGGGTGCGTCAGCAGGAATTCCGGCGGCTTGGCGTCAAAGCGGTATTGGCGTCCCAATCGTTCGAACATGGACGGCATGGAGCGGGGGTCGTAGCCGGCTTTTTCCAGGTTGAGGATGCCGATGCGGTCTGACTCTTGTTCGTTCTGGCGCGAAAAGCGGCGTTGCTCCTGGATGGCGGCGGCCTGGGTGCCGGCAATCGCGGCAATGCCGGCGTCGCCTGCACCGGCGGCAGCGGCGATGATGCCGCCGAGCAGGGCGGCCATCATCGGGATCTGCATGCGCTGCTGGGCTTCAACGCCACGTGCGAAGTGGCGTTGCGACAAGTGCGCCAATTCGTGGGCCAGTACCGAGGCGTACTCGCCTTCGGTCTGCGCGTTGAGGAACAGGCCGCCGTTGACCCCGACGATGCCGCCGGGCGCGGCAAAGGCGTTGAGCTGCGGGCTGTTGATCAGGATGAACTCCAGGCGCCGGTCGTTGACCTGGCTGGTCTCCACCAATTTGTAGACGCTGGTTTCGACGTAATCCTTGAGCTGCGGATCATTGAGCTGTGAGACCTGGCCACGCAGGTAGGCCAGCCACGCGCGGCCCAGTTGGTATTCCTGTTGAGGCGAGACAATGGCAGAACTGGCGTCGCCAAGTGACGGCAGGTCGTCAGCGAAGCCTGGGGAGGCCAGCAGGCAAGCCAGCGTCAGCAGGGTGGGGCGCAAAAAAGTCATGCACAGAGCCTTTCGACAAAGAGCTTACTGTAGCCGGACACTGAGCTTCGGACCAGATATTCTAAGCAGCCCAAACGGATGCCCGGAGTAAAACCATGACCGACGCTGTAGCCTTCGATGCCGAACTCGATGCCAGCGGCCTCAATTGCCCGTTGCCCTTGCTCAAGGCCAAGCTGGAACTCAATCGTTTGGCCAGCGGCGCCGTGCTCAAGGTCATCGCCACGGACGCGGGCTCCCAGCGTGATTTCCGGACGTTTGCCAGGTTGGCCGGTCATACCCTGTTGCACGAAGAAGAAGCCGCCGGTGTGTACCGTTACTGGTTGCGCAAGGCCTGAAAAACTAGCCCCACCACGCCGAGGTTGATTGATGTTCAAAGTGTTACGAGACTGGATTCAGCGCTACTTCTCCGATGAAGAAGCGGTGGTGCTGGCGGTCCTGCTGTTCCTCGCCTTTACGGCGGTGCTCACCTTGGGCGGCATGCTGGCGCCGGTATTGGCGGGCATGGTGTTGGCTTACCTGATGCAGGGCCTGGTCACCACCCTGGAGCGTTTGCGCTTGCCGGGCGGCGCGGCGGTGGGGCTGGTGTTCGCCTTGTTCATGGGGCTGCTGGTGCTGTTTATCGTGGTGGTGCTGCCGTTGCTGTGGCACCAGTTGATCACCCTGTTCAACGAACTGCCCGGCATGCTCGCCAAGTGGCAGTCGTTGCTGCTGCTGTTGCCGGAGCGTTACCCGCACCTGGTGTCGGACGAGCAGGTGTTGCAGGCCATTGAGGTGGCACGCGGCGAGATCGGAAAATTCGGGCAATGGGCGCTGACCTTTTCCCTGTCCAGCCTGCCGTTGCTGGTGAACATCATGATCTACCTGGTGCTGGTGCCGATCCTGGTGTTTTTCTTCCTCAAGGACCGCGCCATGATCGGGCGCTGGGTGCGTGGCTACCTGCCGCGCGAACGGGCGTTGATCACCCGTGTGGCTGAGGAAATGAATCGGCAGATTGCCAACTACATCCGCGGCAAGGTCATCGAGATCATTATCTGTGGCGGCGTGACCTACATCGCCTTCATCGCCCTGGACCTGAACTACGCCGCGCTGCTGGCCTTGCTGGTGGGGTTGTCGGTGGTGGTGCCCTATGTCGGCGCCGTGGTGGTGACGGTGCCGGTGACGTTGATCGCGTTGTTCCAGTGGGGCTGGAGCGACCAGTTCATCTACCTGATGGCGGTCTACGGGATTATCCAGACCCTGGACGGCAACGTGCTCGTGCCGTTGCTGTTCTCGGAGGCGGTCAACCTGCATCCGGTAGCGATCATTTGCGCGGTGTTGTTGTTTGGCGGGTTGTGGGGGTTCTGGGGGGTGTTCTTTGCGATTCCCCTGGCGACGCTGTTCAAGGCGGTGCTGGATGCGTGGCCTCGGCAAGAGCCGGTGGTAGCGCCAATGTTGTAACCATTGTGGCGAGGGAGCAAGCTCCCTCGCCACAATTTATGCCTTGTTCAATGCCTGGGCTGCTGCCAAAACGGCATCCACATGCCCGGGCACTTTCACACCGCGCCATTCCTGACGCAGCACACCGTCCTTGTCGATCAGGAACGTGCTGCGGTCCACGCCCAGGTATTCCTTGCCATACAGTTTCTTCAGCTTGATCACATCAAACAGCTGGCAAACCGCCTCGTCCTTGTCGCTGATCAGCTCGAAGGGGAATTCCTGCTTGGCCTTGAAGTTCTCGTGGGACTTCACGCTGTCCCGCGATACGCCAAACACTTCGGTATTGGCCGCCTTGAATGCCGCGTACTGGTCGCGGAAGCCCTGGCCTTCGGTGGTGCAACCCGGCGTGCTGTCCTTCGGGTAGAAGTAGATCACCACTTGCTTGCCCTTGAGGGCGGCGAGGCTGAAGGTCTGGCCGCTGGTGGCCTGGGCTTCGAAATCGGCTACGGGTGTGTCGATGACAACCGGCATGGAGCGTTCCTTACATTGGGTTCTGTGGGCGCCACGGCTCGATCAGTGCGTCGAGGTTCAACGCATCGGCGAAGTCCAGGAACTGGTCGCGCAACCAGCTGATCTGCACGCCGGCCGGCAAGGTCACGGTGAACGTGGCGTTGAGCATGGTGCCGCCGGTCTGTGGTGCCTGGTAGGTGTCGCAGGTCAGGTTCTCCAGCTCGACGTTGTGGTCGATAAAGAACTGGCACAGCTCGTTGACGATGTCCGAGCGGTAGGCCGAGCTGACATAGGCCACATAGGGCAGGGCCTGCGGGCGGTTTTCCAGGGCGGCGCTGCGCACCACGTTGACGGTGAAATCGTGTTTCTTGGCCAGGCCAGGCAGGCCGGTTTCCAGGCGCGCCAGGGCGTCCCAGGAACCGGAGATCTGCAAGACCAGTGCACTGCACTCGCCGTGGCGGGTCAGGCGGGAGGTCACGACGGCGCAGCGGTTCTCATGGCTGGCGCGGCACAGGACGTTGGTCAGCTCCATGGGGTTGGCGCCGAGGGCACTGATAACAAGGAATTGTTCGCGAACTGTGGGGGTGGACATGCAGCCTTCCTAAAGCGATGAGCGGTCGATACCGCGTGGGCTGTATCGATCAAAGGCTGAAGGGTAGCGAAAAGCGCAGCCAAGGGCTAGGAGGTGGCGTTTTCATTGCGTGAACGGCTGGTTTTTGACTCTCTTAAAGGCAGGCTTTGGCCCAATGATGGCATTGCCCGTCGTTTAGTTGCGCCAGAACGCATCCTCAGGCGGTACTTCGCTTGTGCAAGCATCTTGGCGCCAGTACCATTACGGCTCTCTTTTTCCGGCAGGAGCGGTTGCATGATTGCGGGCAGTATGGTGGCACTGGTCACACCCATGGATGCACAAGGTCATCTCGACTGGGACAGCCTGGGCAAACTGGTGGACTTCCACCTGCAAGAAGGCACCAACGCCATTGTGGCCGTCGGCACCACAGGTGAATCGGCCACCCTCGATGTGGAAGAACACATCCAGGTCATCGAATTCGTGGTCAAGCGCGTTGCGGGCCGTATTGCCGTGATCGCCGGTACGGGCGCCAACTCGACGCGTGAAGCGATCGAGCTGACCAAAAACGCCAAGAAGGCCGGCGCCGATGCCTGCCTGCTGGTGACCCCGTACTACAACAAGCCGACCCAGGAAGGCCTGTACCAACACTTCCGCACCATTGCCGAAGCCGTTGATATCCCGCAGATCCTCTACAACGTGCCAGGCCGCACCGCTTGCGACATGCAGGCTGCGACCGTGATCCGCCTGTCCACCGTGCCGAACATCATCGGTATCAAGGAAGCCACCGGCGACCTGCAGCGCGCCAAGGACATCCTGGCCGGCGTGAGCAGCGATTTCCTGCTGTATTCCGGTGACGACGCCACTGCGGTCGAGCTGATCCTGCTGGGCGGCAAGGGCAACATCTCCGTGACCGCCAACGTGGCCCCGCGTGCCATGAGCGAAATGTGCGCCGCCGCCATCGCCGGCGACGCCGTGACCGCGCGTGCGATCCACGAGAAGCTGATGCCGCTCAACAAGACCCTGTTTATCGAATCCAACCCTATTCCCGTGAAATGGGCGCTGACTGAAATGGGCCTGATGCCGGACGGTATCCGTCTGCCGCTCACCCGTCTCAGCGAAGCCTGTCACGAACCGCTGCGACAGGCCCTGCGCCAGTCCGGCGTCCTGGTTTAATTGAGGAAGCACTACGCATGAAGCGATTGGCCGGACTTTCCGCACTTGCCTTGATTATCTCCAGCACCAGTGGCTGCGGTTGGATCTGGGGCCCGGAAGGCTACTTCCGTGACCGCGGCAGCGATTACCTGGAAGCACAAGCAACCAAACCGATGCAACTGCCGCCGGACGTCAACGTCGCCAAGCGCCTTGACCCGTTGCTGCCGATCCCGCGCAACGTTGCCGACGACACCACCAAGGGTGAGTACGTCGTGCCACGTCCACAGCCGATCTCGGCCGTGGCGGATGCCAGCGACTACAGCCTGCAAAAGAGCGGTGATTCGCGCTGGATCGTCGCGCAGCGCCCACCTGCCGAAGTCTGGCCGGTGGCCGTGCAGTTCTTCCAGGACAACGGTTTCCGCATCGACCAGCAGCGCCCGCAGACCGGCGAGTTCACCACGGCATGGCAGCAGGGCAGCGAACTGTCCGCCACCATGGCCAAGCGCCTGCAAGCCGGTGGTGTAGCCGCCGACAGCGAAGCCCGTGTGCGTGTGCGCATCGAGCCAGGCGTGCAGCGTAATACCAGTGAAGTCTATGTGGTCAGCGCCGAGCGTCCTGCCGGCAGCACCGCCAATGTTGATTTCACCAACCGTTCGGTCAACACCGGTGTCGACTCGGCATTGGTCGACGAGATGCTGGCCAGCATGAGCCGTATCTCCGAGAAGGGCGGTTCGGTTTCCCTGCTCGCCGCGCGTGACTACGACACCCCGAGCCGTGTCAGCCTCACCGAAGACGGCAGCGGCAACGTGGTGCTGAACCTCGGCGAAGACCTCGACCGTGCCTGGGCCAGCGTAGGTCGCGCCCTGGAGCAGGGCCCTTGGCGTGTTGAAGACATCAACCGCAGCCTGGGTCTCTACTACATCAACGTGGCTGAAAAGGCCGAGCGTAAAGACGACGAGCCAGGTTTCTTCGGCAAGCTGTTCGGCAGCAAGCCGACCAAGGAAGAAGTCGAGACCCGCGCCGAGCGTTACCAGGTTCGTTTGAGCAAGGTTGGCGAAAGCGTGCAAGTTACCGTCGAGAAAAACATCAACACCGTTGCGCCAGCTGAAACGGCGCGCAAAGTGTTGGGCGTGATTCAGGACAACCTGGGCTGATCCGATGCGTTTTGCCGTTCTCGGCAGCGGTAGCCAAGGGAACGGCACGCTGGTCGCACATGACGACACGTATGTGCTGGTGGATTGTGGTTTCTCCTTGAAAGAGACCGAGCGACGCCTGCTGCGCCTGGGGGTTCACCCCGCGCAGCTGAGCGCGATCCTGGTAACCCACGAACATGCCGACCACGTGCATGGCGTGGGTTTGCTGTCTCGGCGCTACAATCTTCCGGTGTACCTCAGTCGCGGCACCTTGCGCGGGATGCGCAAACCCATTGAACCCACAGGTTTCCTGGCCGGTGGCGAGCAACTGCAAATTGGCGCCCTGGGCATCGATGTGATTGCCGTCGCCCATGACGCCCATGAACCGACGCAGTATGTATTCAGCGGCGGAGAGCGACGTTTCGGCGTGCTCACCGACCTGGGCTCCTACTGCGCCAAGGTACTGGACGGCTACCGCGACCTCGATGCGTTGATGATCGAGTCCAACCACTGCCGAGACCTGCTGGCTCGTGGTCATTACCCGCGCTTTCTCAAGCAACGGGTTGGCGGCGAACTGGGACATTTGAACAACCACCAGGCGGCATACCTGGTGTATGAGTTGGGCTGGCAAGACCTGCAACACCTGGTCCTGGCCCACTTGAGCAGCAAGAACAACCTGCCGACGCTTGCCCGGCAATGTTTTGTCGACACCCTCGGGTGCGACCCGGACTGGCTGCAACTGGCCGATCAAGATTCAGGGCTCGACTGGCGACACATCGCCTAGCCCACCTCACTCAAAGCGGAGCCCATCATGGAAAAACGTGAAGAACTCTACCGCGGCAAAGCCAAGTCGGTGTACAAGACCGACGACGCCAACCGCCTGATCCTGCTGTTTCGCAACGACACCTCGGCGTTCGACGGCAAGCGCATCGAACAGCTGGATCGCAAGGGCATGGTGAACAACAAGTTCAACGCCTTCATCATGCAGAAACTTGAAGAGGCCGGTATTCCGACCCAATTCGACAAACTGCTGGGCGACAACGAGTGCCTGGTGAAAAAGCTCGACATGATCCCGGTCGAATGCGTCGTGCGTAACTACGCCGCCGGCAGCCTGGTCAAGCGCCTGGGCGTGGAAGAGGGCCTCAAGCTCAATCCTTACACGTTCGAACTGTTCCTGAAGGACGACGCCAAGGGCGACCCGTTCATCAACGAATCCCACGTCGTGGCGTTCGGTTGGGGCACCGCTGAGCAACTGGCGCGCATGAAGGAATTGTCCCTCAAGGTCAACGACGTGCTGAACAAGCTGTTCGACGACGCCGGCCTGCTGCTGGTGGACTTCAAACTCGAATTCGGCGTATTCCACGACGGCTCCATCGTCCTGGGCGACGAATTCAGCCCGGACGGCTGCCGCCTGTGGGACAAGGACACCAAGAAGAAGATGGACAAAGACCGCTTCCGTCAGGGCCTCGGTGACGTCATCGAAGCTTACGAAGAAGTCGCCAATCGTCTCGGCGTACCGCTTTAATCGACGCAAGCATCTGATAGCACGGAAAAAAATCTCCTTTCGAGCTTTGCTTTCCTGAACCACGCTGTTATGATGCGCGCCGTTGGAGAGATGCCAGAGTGGCCGAATGGGACGGATTCGAAATCCGTTGTACCTTCACCGGTACCTAGGGTTCGAATCCCTATCTCTCCGCCATTACATAGAAAAAGCCCCGTAGCTGAATAAGCTACGGGGCTTTTTTGTTTTGGTGATTTTTGTAATTGGCCACCCATTGCATGACTAGCTCAAACGATCTGCCGCCTTTTGATAAGCCTGATCACGCTCGCGCTTATCAACGGCCACCACTACCACCGTGATTTCCTGATCAATGACTTGATAGACCAACCGGTAACCGCTGCTGCGCAGCTTGATCTTGTAGCAGTCCGGCAGCCCATGCAGGCGATTGGCTTCAATCCGTGGATTGTTCAGTATCTCCACTAACTTCTTCTTCAACTGCTGACGGATGGTGTTGCCGAGTTTTTGCCATTCCTTCAATGCGCGCGCATCAAAATCAAGGCTATAGGTCATCTATCGAAACCCTTACTCGTTGGGGGGATGCCAAACGTTCCCGCACGGTGGCCATCAAGGCTTCATCGTCTTCAGTCATGAGGACCGGCTTGAAAGGCAATTGACCGCGATCTGCCACGTATTGCAGGGCCTGGCGCATCAGTTCGGAAGGCGTGACGCCGAGTCTCTCAAGCTCCAGATAGGCGCGAGCTTTCAGGTCGTCGTCGATTCGAATGTTTATGGATGCCATGGAAGACTCCTCATGTAATGACGTTTGTCATTACATTGGATCAAGAGTGTCAGGGTTTCAAGTCTGATTCGACATATGGCGTCCACGCCTCCCGCGCAAACCTACTTCTTATCCTTCGGCTTTGGTGAAGGTTTTTTATCCGTCTCCCTTACCGTCTCCCTCGGTCTTTTCTTTGCTTCATCCTCTGTCACGTACTCGCCGGTGACCGCATCACGATACTTCGTTGGCATATAAGCTCCTTATCAGCCTGTCGCCACGTCGGCGACTCTTTCAAGGCTAGTTCAGGCGCTTGGGCTTACACGTTCCATTGTGTGAGGGCTCATTACGAAGATTTGCCAAAGCCGCGATTGCCGCAATGCTGCTTCGGCCTAAAACCGAAAAAGCCTGCTGGGCTCAATGCTCAGCAGGCTTTTTAGTGGGTAACTTTCTACTTAGGCCGGCTGAGCCACCAAGCTATTACTCACCTTGCGCCCCAACACCAACACGGTCACAAAACCCGCCCCCACCAACGCGGTGGCCAGGCTCAGCAGCACCGCGCTGCCCATCTGGTCGACGATGCGCCCGCCAAAGAACGAGCCCAAGGCGATAATCACCTGGAACAGGGCGACGAACAGTGGCATGCCGCGTTCGACATCCTTGGGCGCGACGACAAACATCCAGATGCTGGCGCACGCCGGGAAGGCGCCGAAGGCGAAGCCCCAGAGCGCGATCAGCATTGCGGCGCCGGTCATGCCGGTGGCGAAGTGGGGGAACAACGCTGTGCTGGTGCCAATCATCAGCGCCACCAGCAGCAAGGTGTTGCGCACGCTGCGGTTGGCGGCGAAGCCGGCAAAAATATTACCGAATACCCCGGCCACACCGTAGAGCAGCAACAGCGAACCAATCGTCGGCCCATCGAACCCGGCGCTCTGTTTGAAGAAAGGTGCGACGTAGGTGTAGGCGGCAAAGTGCGCCAGGCCGATCAGCAATACCGCGATCAATCCAACTCGCGCTTGTGGGTTGATAAACAACGCCGGCAGGTCGCTGACGCGAATGGCCTTTTCCGGGGTCAGCCGGGGCAGCAGGAACACCTGTGCCAGCAGCACCGGCACGCCCACCAATGCGGTGACCAGGAAGGTCATGCGCCAGCCCATCAGGCCACTCAGCCAGGTGCCGACGGGTACGCCCAGCACGGTGGCCAAGGTCACGCCCATCATGATGATCGAGGTGGCCTTCGCAACGCCTACCCCCTTGGGCGCCAGGCGGCCGCTGAGGGCGATCGCCGTGGCCCAGAAGCCGCCGATGCTGATGCCCAGCAGCACGCGTCCGAACAGCAGCAGGTTGAAGTCACTGGCGAACGCCACGACCGAGTTGGCAATGATCATGATCAGCGTCAGGCCGATCAGCAGGTAGCGACGGTCCATGGTGCCAATAAACACCGACAGCAAAGGCGCGGCGAGGGCAGCCATGATGCCCGGCAGGGTCACCATCAGGCCGGCGTGGCCGGCGCTGATGCCGAGGTCGCTGGCGACGTCGTTGAGCACGCCTACCGGCAGAAACTCACTGGTGACCAGGGCGAAGGCGCCCACGGCCACCGAGAGAATGGCCAGCCACTGCTGTTTGACGCTTTGTTGATTATGTTCGGGAAGGCCGCTAGGGGCCTGGCTGGCGCTTGGCATGGTGTCGGGGTTCCAGGGTGCATGTCGCCTGAAGCCAGGCGAGGGGAGGGAGTCAGGCGAGGATTATATGAATCGGTTGCGAATATCGAGCAGGCGCTCGTTTCGATAGTAATCATCAGTGCTATCGATGCGAAGCGTCTGGCCAGGCGCTTTTGTGTTCGCGCGGGCTGATTCAGTGGGGCGTCGCGAGGTGTTCCGCCCGCCAGCGCGCCGGAGTCGTGCCCTCCCAGGCGCGAAACGCGCGATAAAACGAGTTGGTGTCTTCGTAGCCCAGCAGGCAGGCAATCTCGTCGATGTCAACCAAGGGTTCACTGAGCAGGTGGCGCACCATCTCTTGGCGTGTCTCCAGCATCAGTTGGCGGAAGCTCGTGCCTTCTTCGGTCATACGCCGTTGCAAGGTGCGCTCGCTCATGCCGATTTCCCGCGCCACCTCGGCCATTTCCGGGCGACCACTGGCAAGGGTGCGCTTGAGGGCGCTTTTCACTTGAAGGCTGATCGTGGACGGCGCGGTGGCTTCGGCCAACGCGGCGACCAGGGCCGGATTGAGCATGTCGAGCAGTTCGGGGTTATGACTGGGGAAGGGGCGGTTCAGATCGGCGGCGTCAAATATCAGGGCGTTGCGTTCGGCGCCGTAGCGTACGGTGCAGCCATAAAAATCGGCCAACGCGTTATCGCCGCTGTACGGTCGAGCCAGTTCGACACGGCGCGGGATGATATGCACCCTGGAGCCTCGTCTGCCCAACTCGACGAATGTGGCAAATGCCGCGTCGATCAATAGCGCAGGAGGCGGGGCTTGGGTGCGCAGCCAATCGATAGTGACGGTGCAGGTGGTGCCTGTTTCTGTGACCTGTAAGCGTTCAAGTGTGCACAGCTGTTTGAAGCGTGCGAGGCGGTGCAAGCCATCGCGAAAATCGCGGGCGATAAATGCCACAAAACTGGAGGGTGGCAGTGTGGCGCTATCCAGTTGGGTGACCATCAGGATCGCGGCGGCCGGGTTCGCATTGAGCGTCGCGACCGCTTCCCACAGACGGAAAAACTCCTCGGTACTGACCTGGCGACGTTCCCTGTGTGCATGCAAGTTGAGCGTGCCGGGCAGCCGCGCCTGACGCAACACCATCGCTGGTTCGAGGTCGATGGCTTTCAGGGCCTGCCAAAAGACATCGGAAATAGTGAAGCGCGATTGGCGTGCGTCAGGCATGGGTCACCTTTTGTTGCAAACAATCAAATCAGTCAGAGGCTGACACGCTGAGGTCACGCCATTTTTCGTCGGAGGCGGCCAAGTCTTCCGCCGCTATGGCGGCGTAGTGCACGGCGTCGCTGCCGATCAGCAGGCGTAGCGGGGCGTCTTTGCTCAGCGCCAATTCAATCACGATCTCGGCAACCCGCGCCGGGCTGGTCGGTAAAATGCCAGGGGAGTTGAGCAGGTCAACCAGGAAGCCGACGCTTTGCTGGTAAGGCTCGCTGATCGGTCGGATGGTCATGGACGAACCTGCCCAGTCTGTGCGCATGCCGCCCGGCTCCAACACCGTCACTTGAACCCCCAGCGGGCTTACCTCTTGCGCCAGCACGGTCGAAAAACCGCTGACGGCCCACTTCGCGCTCTGGTAAGCCGCGAGCCCCGCCATGCCAATACGCCCGCCCACGGACGATACCTGAAAGATGTGCCCACTGCCCTGGCCGCGCAATACTGGCACCACGGCCTTGGTCACGTGTACCACGCCATACAGGTTGGTATCGATCTGCGCCTTGAAATCATCCAGCGTCACATCTTCAACCGACGCTAAATCGCCATAGCCTGCGTTGTTGACCACCACATCCAGGCGGCCGAAACGTGACACCGCAGCGTCGACCGCGTGCAAGACCTGTTGGTTGTCGGTCACGTCCAATTGCACGGGGAAAATCGCCGTGCCGTACTCGGCTACCAAATCATCCAGTTGGCGCAGATTGCGCGCAGTGGCAACCACGCGATCACCGTCGCGCAACGCCGCCTCGGTAATGGCGCGGCCAAGGCCACGGGAACTGCCGGTGATAAACCAGATCTTGGACATGTGAACACCTCTTCGTGGGGGACGCTTGAGTTAGCCAGCGCACGAAGGATGGTCGATGGAGGGGGCTTCTACACTAGCAAGAGGGGGCCAGTTGACTTGCAAAGTGCGCCAATTGTTGGATGGGTAATTGGGGAGGGGACTTGACCCAATACAAACCGGGGGCATCGTTTTCACATCTAACCTGGGACGTGTTTTACCGGCTTGATCAGACTTTCGGCAGGAATTCCAAACATTTCATGCAGCTTCCAGATCATTGGCAATGTCAGCGCTCGTTTGCCATTCAGCACCTCATAAACCCGATTTTGGCGACCAATCGCAGGCACTAGATTCGGCTGCCGATAGCCCGGACTGTTCCATTCTGAAACGAATGGCATCGACCGGATTAGGCAGGTCCACGGGGAAGTGCTTCGCTTCATAGGCCTCGATCAAGGTGATCATCACATCAAAATAATCACCTTCCGGCGTGCCGGGTTCGGGCTCATTGTCGAATAGCGGGGAAACAGACTTGAGCGCGTCTTTGTAGTCCTGCTCAGTGTGGATAGGTCGGATATTCATGGGTTACTCCGTTTCAACGGTATCGGCGTCTATCGTGTCGTACTGCTTATGCGTGCCGACAAACTTGATATAGAGAGCGCCGTAGCGGTAAGCCACAGCGACCACGAGCCGGTAATCGTTGCCTTTGATATTGAAGACGACCCTTCGGCTCTTGAGAATGCTGACGTTTCGAAACTGCTCCTTGATGTCTGTCGGGTTGGACCAGTCGGCGTTTTTTGCTTCGTCTATCCAGGCGAGTAGTGGCTGTTCAGAATCAGGGTACTTCTGCCAAAACGCCTTGAGTTGGCTGATCGCGATAATTCTCATGGGAGGATCCTAGTCCCGCGATGGGACTTGTGCAAGCGGGGGGGCTAGTACAACCATTTTTTTCTTGTCGCCTGTAGCTATCAAAGAAATTTTCCACAGAAGAAATTTCCCTCGTAGCTATGCATGATCGGCCCCAGGAACATGAAAGGGCCGCATGCGTACAGGTATGACGGAGGCGGTCGTGACTGGCAAACGGGCAGTTTCAGCGGCAGTGGCAACCCAACCCAAAGCGTCATCCCACACCATTCGCGCTCGGTTTCTTTCGCGGATGATTCCCGGTGATCTGGAACGGCTTCGTTTTTTTCATCGGGGACTGAAAGTTGCGCACCGACACAGCCAGCCAGGCAGGTGATCACTACAAAGGCGAGTAGAGTTTTTTCCATTTCAAACCGACTTGGGGGGGAAGTTTTCGACGTTCTCAGTATTGTCGTTCGCTGGTGTTGTGCTCGTGAGTAGCACAAATAACCTATTGATATTTATGACTACTCATTTCCCACTTGCGCCACCGAAGCCCTGGTACCTGGCCAGCGTCACGATTTCAGCCGCCGTGATCTGCGTCGAGACAGACGCTACTCAGGCGTCAGCTCCAACACCCGACTTCTCCCACCCTCAGCCACCAGATACGTCCCGCGCCCGCTCGGCACAATCGACTGGGGGGCTTTGAGGAAAGACAGAATGGTCTGCTGGCGCCCCTGCTTATCAATCAGCAGCAACCGCGCCCGGTGCGTGGCATCTTCGTTGATCCACAGCCCGCGCTCGTCGCACATCAGGAAGGTCGGCTGGTTCAAGTTGCTCAGCACCACCGGGTCGCTGCCGTCGGCAGTCAGTTCGCGCACCACGCCCTTGCTCTTCTCGTTGTAGAGCAGGCGCCCGTCCGTGCAGCGCACGATGGCTTCGCCTTCCTGCACCTGGTCGCGCACTACGGTCAGCGACTGGTCGCTCCAGCGGTAGCGCAGCAGGCGCCCGGCCGGCTTGCGGTCTTCGATGGCATAGAGGTCATCGCCCTCAACCCACAAGCCTTGCACGCTGTCACCCTTGAACAGTTCGGTGACCACGCCGTCCTTGTAGAAGCTGACGGGCAAGTCGGCGGACTCCTGGCTGAACACCCAACCGCCACGGGTTGGCACCATGCCGTCGGGTTTCGACAGGTTGGCCACCACCACTTCACGCGAGCCGTCGGGGTGGATGCGCACGATGCTGCCCTTGCCCTTGTCGAGTTCCTGGCTGACCACCAGCGAACCGTCCGACAACGGCATCAGCGATGCCGCTTTCGCCACGTCGCGATGTACCACTTGCACGTTCCAACCGGCCGCCGCACTCACGGGGTAGAAGCTTTGCCAGGCGAAGAAACCGAGGGCGGCGATCACTGGAGCACCTGCAAGACAGGCCCCGCGTCGCCAGAGACGCAATGGGTTTTTGTTATTGGATGCGGTGGTCATTGATCGCTCAGTCAATTGGATTCGGCATGCAGACTACGCAGGTGAGGGGTTTTTTTAAATGCGCGTAGGCCTGTTGTCGGGATATTCGTACGATACTGTCCGGCAAATCGACCTCACTGGCCCCTCCTCGTGATCATCAACTTCGACCTCAACGATCTCCAAGCCTTTCGCGCCGTGGTGGACAAGGGCAGTTTTCGCGGCGCCGCCGAGGCCATCCGGATTTCGCAGCCAGCCCTCAGCCGGCGCATCGAAAAACTGGAGTCCGCCCTCGACGTCAAGCTGTTCGAACGCACCACGCGGCGAGTCAGCCTGACCATGGTCGGGCGCGCGTTCCTGCCGCAGGTGGAGCGCATGCTCGACGACCTCGACATCGCGCTGATGGGCATCAGCAACGTGGCCTCGACGCGCATGGGCAACGTCACCATCGCCTGTGTGCCGTCTACCGCGTACTACTTCATGCCCCACGTGATCTCCGAATTCCACAAGCTGTATCCGAAGATTCGCCTGCGTGTGCTGGATGCCAGTGCCGGCGAGGTGTGCAATGCGGTGGAAAGTGGCGAGGCGGATTTCGGCGTGAGTTTCAGCGGCAGCCTGGCCGACGAAGTGGAGTTCGAGTTGCTGTTGCAGGAGCGCTATGTGCTGGCCTGTCGTCGCGATCATCCGCTGGCGGGGCGCGAGAGCGTGCCTTGGGCCGAAGCCTACGAGCACGACTACATCACCGTGGACAAGACCTCCGGCAACCGTTTCCTGCTGGATCAGGCGCTGCGTGGCGTGCGGGTGAAAAAGCCGAGCATCTGCGAGACGCACCACGTGACCACCATGATCGGCCTGGTGGAGGCGGGGCTTGGGGTGGCGATGGTGCCATCGATTGCCATGCCGGCGAACGAGCATCCGATTCTGGTCAGCGTGCCGCTGGTGGAGCCGCAGGTGATGCGCAATGTGGGCTTGATCAAACGCCGCGGGCGGACATTGCCACCGGCGGCGCTGGAGTTGGAGCGGTTGGTGCGGGAGATGCCGTTCCGGTCAGCGTGACACCGAGTCCAGCCCGGTGGACTGCACCACCGGTTGCGCTGCGGGCGAGGCGAGGAATTGCAGCAGCGCCTTGGCCTCGGCCGGATGTTCGGCATTCACCGGAATGCCCGCCGCAAAACGCGTTACCGATTGCACGTCTTCCGGGATCTTGCCGACGTAAGTCACCCCCGGCACCGGTAACAATTCCGCGACCTGTTGCAGACCGACGTCGTAGTCCCCCTTGGCCACCACGGAGGCCACCGGGATGCGTTCGATCATGTTGCCCTTGGCCGGCATGCCGAGTTTGTGGAACAACTCCTTCTGCACATACACGCCGCTGGCGCTGTCGGAATACGCCACCGACTTGGCCTGGCTGAGCACGGCCTTGAGTTCGGCATCGGTGCCGATCGCCGGTTTGGCCGCGCCGGCCTTCACCACCAGGCCGATGCGCGAGTCCGCCAGTTCCACGCGGGAGGCCTTGTCAACCTTGCCTTGTTTGATCAACTCATCGAGGGCATAGCCGACCATGATCACCACGTCCGCATGTTCGCCACGGGCCAGGCGGTTGGGAATCGCTTCCGGCGCCTTGCCCATCGACGGGCCGAGGATGGTGTCCAGGGTGTCGCCGCTCTGCTGGGCATACTGCGGGCCCAGCAGTTTATAGGCAGCGGTGAAGCCGCCGGAGGTCATCACCTTGAGCTCTTCGGCCTGGGCCGTCAGCGCCAGCGCGCCGAAAGCCAGGGCCATCAGGGGCATAAGCTTCATTACGAAGCCTCCTGCATCACCTGCCCGCGCGTGTTGGCGCGGCGATACAACGCCAGGGTCGAGCACAGGGCGCAGGCTGCCGCGAACATCATCCAGTAGGCCGGCGAGGCCTTGTCTGCGGTGATGTGGATGAACCAGGTGGAGATCGCCGGGGTGAAGCCGCCAAAGATCGCGGTCGCCAGGCTATAGGCCAGGGAGAAGCCCGCCACCCGCACTTCCACCGGCATGATCTCGGTGAGCGCCGGGATCATCGCGCCGTTGTACATGCCATAGAGGAAGGAGAACCACAGCAGGGTCTCCAGCATATGGGCAAAGCTGGGCGCGTTGACCACGTAGGACAGCGCTGGATAAGCCGTCAGAACAGTCAGCGTGGTCATGGCGATCAGCACCGGCTTGCGGCCGAAACGGTCGCTCAGGGTGCCGCCGATGGGCAGCCAGACAAAGTTCGACACGGCCACCAACAACGTCACCAGCAACGCATCGGAGGTACTCAGTTGCAGCACGGTCTTGCCGAAGGTCGGCGCGTACACGGTGATCAGGTAGAACGCGGTGGTGGTCATCGCCACCATGAGCATGCCGCCGATGACCACGGTCCAGTTCGTCACCAGGGTGGCCAGCACTTCGCGCATGGTCGGGCGATGCTTGCGGTTGGCGAACTCTTCGGTTTCCTGCAGGTTGCGGCGCAGCACAAAGATAAACGGAATGATCACGCAACCGACGGCAAACGGAATGCGCCAGCCCCAATCGGCCACCACGGCCGGTTCCATCCACACGTTCAAGCCATAACCCAGTGCGGCGGCGACCACGATGGAGATCTGTTGGCTGCCCGATTGCCAGCTGGTGTAGAAGCCTTTGCGGCCCGGGGTGGCCATTTCCGCCAGGTACACCGACACACCGCCGAGTTCCGCACCGGCCGAGAAGCCTTGCAGCAGGCGGCCCAGCAGCACCAGCAGCGGGGCCCACAAGCCAATGGTGTGATAACCCGGCACCAGCACGATCAGCAGCGTACCGCTGGCCATGATCGACAGGGTCACGATCAACCCTTTGCGGCGGCCGACGTCATCGATGTAGGCACCCAGAATGATCGCGCCCAGCGGACGCATCAGGAAGCCCGCGCCGAACACGGCGAAGGTCATCATTAATGACGCAAACTCATTAGCGGCGGGGAAGAACGCGGCAGCGATGTAGGTGGCGTAGAAACCGAACAGGAAGAAGTCGAACTGTTCGAGGAAGTTGCCCGAAGTAACGCGAAATACCGCGCCAACTTTCGAGCGGGCAGCGTCGGGCCTGGTAGGGCTAGTCATGGTTTTGTGTCTCCAGCGTTCTTTTTGAAGTGCTTGTTTCGCCTAAGACCTAGGATAGTGGCTGACACATTTAGAAATGATAAGTGACAAATTTGGATGGATTAATGCGCATTGGCTATCAATCGCCAGGCCCGTCGAAAAGGCCGGCCCTGTTCTATGCTTGAAGGTGCGACCCATTCTTAAGGACGGGAGATGGACATGACTGACGAACAGAAACCACGGGAAGCGCCAAAGGCTGAGCAGCCTCGGCGACGAGAGGAAGAAAAGCCACAGACCTGGAAGCATCCGGATGACGGTACAGAACTTTCCGAACGGGATCAGGAGCGGCCGCTCAAGCCCTGATCCGTCAGACAGCGAAGGTCAAACCTGTGGGAGCTGGCTTATGTGGGAGCGGGCTTGCCCGCGATAGCGGAGGGTCAGCTGTGAATTCATTGGCTGACCCGCCGCCATCGCAGGCAAGCCAGCTCCCACAGGGGCTCTATGTTCAACCCTGGATCGGGGTACACAGCTCCACCAATGTGCCATCCGGGCAACGCACATAAGACACCACTTGCCCCCAAGGCTTGGCGCTCGGGGCCGACAACTCGGTGGCGCCCTGCGCAAGAGCGTTGGCATGGGCGACAAGCACATCTTCAGTCACAAACCCCACCTCCATGCCCAAGGGTTGTTTGGACGCATGCGCCTGCACATGCCCGCCCTTGAAATTCATCTCGCCCAGTTCATGCGCGGCAAACGAAAGGGTGGTCTCACCGGTTTCCAGCTCACCGTACGTCCCCGACTCATGCAGGAAACGGCGACTGAAACCGAAGGCCTTTTCGAAAAATTCCAGGGAGGCGGCCACGTCGGGCACGTAGAGGATGGTGTAGGCAAATTTCATGATTCAGCGTTCCTTGCTCAAAGAGTGACAGTAAGTTGGGTTATGAGACCAACAGCGCAATGGGAAACCCCCAGGCCAGCACCAGGAAAGCTAACAGTGCCGCCAGGCACAAACCGACAAATACCCGCAGCAATGTCCTCACCGTGGGGTGTGCGACAAATCGGATAACCCACAGGCAGAACCCGGCCACGACAATGGCCAAGGCAATAATGACCAGCACGATGGTGTTCCTGTGACCCGGGAAAGCTGATTTATAGTCCCAAAGCCCTCCGATGAACAGTGTGCACATAGACGCAGCCCCACGGGCTTTCTAAACTGCGGCTTGTCTTGGGGAAGGGGCAGGCGCCGATGAATCGCAATGAATTACGCAAGGCCGACATCAACCTGATGGTGGTCTTCGAAGCACTGATGCTGGAGCGCAACGTCACGCGGGTCGCCGAAAAGCTGTTTCTCGGCCAGCCCACCATCAGTTCGGCGCTCAACCGTTTGCGCACCTTGTTCAACGACCCGCTGTTCATTCGCGTCGGCCACCGCATGGAACCCACGGCGCGCGCCGAGGAAATCATCCAGCACCTGTCGCCGGCCCTGGATTCGCTGTCGTCGGCCTTGAGCCTGACCCACGACTTCGACCCGTCCATCAGCACCATGACCTTTCGCATCGGCCTCTCCGATGATGTCGAGTTTGGCCTGTTGCCACCGTTGCTGCGCAGCTTGCGCCAGGAAGCGCCGAATGTGGTGTTCGTGGTGCAGCATGTGGACTACTGGCGCATTCCCGATCTGCTCGCGTCCGGTGACATCACCGTGGGCATCACCCAGACCCGTGGCCTGCCGGCGAATGCCAAGCGCAAGCTGCTGCGCCATATCCTCCCGCGCATCCTGCGTGCCGACGCGTCCGACACACCGCTGACCCTCGATGAATATTGCTCACGCCCCCATGTGCTGGTGTCCCACACCGCCAACGTGTCGGGTTTTGCCGATGAGTGGCTGGCGGAAATCGGTCGCAAGCGCCAGGTGGTGTTGTCGGTGCCGCAATACAGCGCGTTGCCGGCGCTGCTGGCCGGCACCGACCTGATCGCCAGCCTGCCGGACTACACCGCCGAGGCTATGGCCGTGTCGGGCCACTTGTTTTGTGAGCCGTTTCCGTTCGAGACGCCGACCCTGGATTTGTCCATGGTCTGGCTCAGCCATGTGGACACCGACCCGGCCGAGCGCTGGGTGCGCTCACGGCTGGAAGCGTTTATGAGTGACCGGGGGCAGGCAAGCCAAGCCTGAGGGTTTTATCCGTGATATATCTAGGAATCTTCCCACGTTTGTCTCGGAGCCACCCATGCCACACCTGCACCTGGAATACACCGCCAACCTGACAGGCCTTGCCGTTGAGAAAACCCTGTTGCGGCTCAATAACGTGCTGATGGTGTCTGGCCAGTTCGGGTCCGAATTCGATATCAAAAGTCGAGCGGTCAAGGTCGAGACGTTCCAGGTGGGCACGTCCCTCGATCCACGCGGCTTTGTCGCGGTGAAGTTGTCACTGCTCAGCGGTCGCTCGCCGCAGGTCAAGAAGCAGTTGTCGGAAAGCCTGCTGGCAGCCTTGCAGGATCTGGGCGACTGGCCAGAGGGTATCCAGGTTCAGCTGAGTGTCCTGCTGGTAGACATGGATCGCGATTCCTACAGCAAAGTCGCCATCGGCTGATGGATTACAACAAGCCCTGATCCGCGCACACCTTCACCACCTGCTCACGAAACCAGGTATTGGCACTGTCCTGTTCACTGGTTTCATTCCACTGCATGTCCAGGGTGAACCCCGGCAACCCGTTGGGCGCTTCGCAATGGCCAAACACGCTGGCCGGTGCCAGCAGTTTTTGCACGCGGCGCGGCAGGGTCACGATGAAGTCAGTGCCGGTGATCATCTTCAGCGCCGCGCCGTAGCTGTTGGCGCGGGCGATCACCTGGCGCTTGTGGGCCTGGCGCCCCAGCCAGCCGTCGATCATGTTGGTGTCGGACGTCCACGGCGTGGGAAACACATGGCGCCGTTCGACAAAGGATTGCAGGCTGAACGCCGGCTCCCTCGGCGCTGAGCGCTTGTCGAACACGCATACCAGGTCGTCTTCCAGCAGCATCTGCGTCTTGAAGTCTTTATGGGCGCGATGAAAGTGCGGGCCGAAGCAGATCACCAGGTCCAGGCGGCCTTCACGCAGGTCGTCGGCGGGGATGTCGGTTTCCAGCTTCTGCACATTGACGATCACCGGCAGGTCGGCACGGTCGAAGGTCTTCAGCAGGCGCGGCAGGATCAACTGTTCGAAGTATTCCGGCGCGCACACATTGAAGGTCATCGCCTTTTGCGTCGGATCGAACGCCTGGCCACCGGCGTGGCACAGGTTGATGCTTTCGAGGATCTTCTGCACATGGCCATACATGCTGGTGGCCTTGTACGTCGGACGCATGCCCGCCCGCGTGTTGATAAACAACTCATCTTCAAAACTGGTGCGCAGTTTCTTCAGGCTGTAGCTCACGGTGGACTGGCTGACGAACAACGTTTCGGACACATCGGTAACGCTGCTCTGGTCGTAGACGGCGATAAACACCATCAGGTCCTGCATATCGAGCTTTCTGAGCAAGTTACTGTTTAACATCGGTTTCGTCCGTAAACCCGTTGTACCGAACTCAGTACAAGACAGCGCAAAAGCTTAACGGAACGGTCGTGCCATTAGAAAGCTCTGTAGGGCGATTCTATGTTTGGCGTGGGACAAATACTGTTAGCAACACGACCTCAGCGGATATGCCGCGCGTAATGCTGGGGATTGAAGCGTGTGACGATCAGCAGCATCACCACCACCACCGCCGTCAGCGCCCACCAGGCCCATTCGAAGCTGCCCAACTGGTCACGGATCATCCCGGCGATCAGCGGTGACAAGCCCGCGATCAGGTAGCCGATGCCTTGCACAAAGGCCGTGAGGCCGCCGGCGCGGCGCGGGTTGTCCAGGTGGTCGAGGGACAGGATCAGGCTCATCGGGAACAGGCCACCAATGCCCAGGCCCAGCAGGCAAGGCCACAACAGGCTGAGGTGTTGCGGGCTGAGGATCAGGCCGCAGAAGCCGAGGATGATCAACACCAGCAGCACCGCGACCACGCCGCGTTTATCCTGGCGGCGGTTGGCGATGGCCGGGGTGACCAGGCCGGAGACCACTTCCATCGCGGTCAAAAAGCCCAGCAGCAAACCGGCGTTCTGTTCACTCCAGCCTTGCTCCACGTAGTACGGCGCCAGCCAGGCGAGTACGCAGGTGTAGGACGCCGTACCGAGACCAAAAAAGATCGCCAGCAGCCAGGCGCGCCGGTTGCCGAAAAACGACTCCTGCTGAGCGGAACCGGCCTGTGGCAACGGCGGCAATGCCGCGCGTTGCGCGTACCAGAACACCAGCGCCAACCCGGCGAGCACCGCCCACACCGCCAGGCCGATCCGCCAACTGCCGGTCTGCACCTGCACGAACGGCGCGAACGACGCCGCCAGCGCCGCGCCGCCCATGATGGCGGTCACGTACAAACCCATGAACAGCGAAACGTTGGCGCTGAACCGCGACTTGATCAGCGCCGGCATCAACGCCTGGATCAAGGCAATCCCGACCCCGGCGGCAATCGCGCTGACGATCAGCTCCAGCGCCGAATCCAGGAACAGCCGCGACAGCGTCGCCACGCCAATCACCACCAGCGACAGCACAATGCTGCGGTGCTCACCGAGGCGCCTGGCCACGCCCATGCCAAAAAACATCGCCAGCCCCATGGCCATCACCGGCAACATGGTCAGCAACGCGGCGCTGCTGAAACTCAGCGGCACGTCGCCGCGAATCGACGACAGCAACGGGCCCACGGCCGCCATCGACGGACGCAGGTTAAGGGCGACCAGCACCACGCTGATCATCAGCCAAACGGCGGTGGTGGGTTTTGCCTGAACGTTTTCCATGGGCCTGCCTTGAATGAGCGAGGGCGAATCAGGCCATGGGCGAGGCAGGGGGGCAAATGAGAAAGTCGCAGGCACTATTGAAAAAATGCGGGTCTCTGAAACACCACCTCTCTAAATGTGGAAACTAGTTTATGTGGGAGCTGGCTTGCCTGCGATAGCGGTCCATCAGTCAACATCTCCAGCGACTGATACACCGCTATCGCAGGCAAGCCAGCTCCCACAGTTGTTCCTCATTTCACAGGGGGATTTTCGGTGTCAGATGGATCTGATCACATGCTTGACCTCCTGAAACGCCGCCAACCCCCACGGCCCCAGCTCTCTCCCGATGCTGCTCTGCTTGTAGCCGCCCCACGCCGTCTGCGGGAAGATCACCTGCGGCGCGTTGATCCACACCAGCCCGGCTTGCAAGGCATTGGCCACGCGCTCGGCGGTGTCGGCATCGCTACTGACCACGCTGGCCACCAGGCCGAAATCGCTGTCGTTGGCCAAGGCAACAGCCTCGTCCTCAGTGGCAAAACGTCTGACACACAACACCGGGCCAAAGATTTCTTCGTTCCACAACGCACTGTCCAGCGGCACCTCGGTGAACACCGTCGGCCGAATGAAAAAGCCTTTCTCCAGCCCCGCCGGACGCTCCCCGCCACACAGCAACCGTGCGCCGTCCTTGATGCCGCGCTGGACATGCCCGAGCACCCGCTGGTACTGCGCGCGGTTGATCAGCGCGCCCATTTCCACGTCGTCGGCAAAGGGATCGGCGACACGAATGCCTTCAGCCCGAAGCTGCAAGCGCAGTAGGAATTCGTCCGCCAAATTGTCAGCCACCAACACACGACTGGTCGCCGAACACATCTGCCCGGCATTGAAAAAGCCCCCGCCACACGCCAGCTCCACGGCCAGGTCGAGGTCGGCATCGGCCAATACCAGTAGCGAAGATTTACCGCCCAATTCCAGGCTCACGCCCTTGATGGTTTCGGCCGCGCGTTGCATCACCTGCACGCCCACCGCGTTGCTGCCGGTGAAGGAAATCTTCGCCACCCGAGGGTCCGCCGCCAGCGGTGCGCCCACCGCCAGGCCAGTGCCGCATACCAGGTTGAACACGCCCGCCGGCAAGCCCGCGTCGGCGATGATCCGCGCCAGTTGCAGTTCGGCCAGCGGCGTGACTTCCGACGGCTTGAGCACCACGCAGCAACCGGCGGCGAGGGCCGGTGCCAGTTTCCAGGCGGTGGTCACCATCGGGAAATTCCACGGCACGATCAGCCCGACCACGCCGCAGGGTTCACGGCGCAGACGTGCGCTGAAATCCGCACTGGGCAGTTCCACTGGGCGGTCTTGCTCGGCATCCATGTCTTCGGCGATAGCGGCGTAGTACTCGAAGGTGGCGATCACGTCATCCACATCGATACCCGCTTCGAACAGCGGCTTGCCGTTGTTGCTCGATTGCAGGTGCATCAGTTGTTCACGCTGCGCGCCAACGCCCTCGGCGATCTTGCGCAACAGCGCGGCGCGATCACGCCCGGTGCTTTTCGACCAGTCGGCAAAGGCGGCACTGGCGGCATCCACCGCCAGTGTCACCGCTGCGGCGTCGCCCCCGCTGACGTGCGCGAGCAGCGCTTCGGTGGCCGGGTTGATCACCTCCAGCACCTGGTTGCCTTCACGCCACTCACCGTTGATATACACACCGTTCATTGCGCCACCGCCTGCATCCAAAGTGTCTGGTCGATTTCAATCAGCGTCGGCCCCTGGCGATCCGTGGCGGCGCGCAAGGCGCTGCGCAAATGCTCAATGCCCTGGATGCGTTCGGCGGTGCAACCGAGTGCCTTGGCCACGCCGATAAAGTCCGGGGTGTAGATGTCCACGCCGACCGGTTCGATGGCGCGGTTGACCATGTATTTCTTGATCTCTTCGTAGCCCTGGTTATTCCACAGCAGCACGATGATCGGCGTGCGCGCTTCCACGGCGCTGGCCAGTTCCGCCAGGGTGAATTGCAGGCCGCCGTCGCCGATCAGGCACACCACCGGTTGCCCGTCGCCACGCCCCAGCCACGCGCCGATGGCGGCGGGCAATGCGTAGCCCAGGGTGCCGTAGCCGGTGGACGAGTTGAACCAGCGGCGCGGGTGGTCGAGGTTCAGCGTGAGGTTGGCGCTGTACACCGGTTGGGTGGAGTCGCCGACGATGACGGCGGCGGGCAGCTCTTGCAGGACGGTGTCGAGGAACAGGGTTTGCGCGCGGGTGGCGGCGTCCCAGGTGGGCGCCAGTTCGGTCCACAATTGCGCGACACGCTGCGCGCCCCAGTGGGTTTCGCGCGGTGCCAATGGCTGGCTGCTCAATGCCTGTAGCAGCGCCTCGGCGGCGATCTGCGCGTCGGCCACCAACGCCACCTGCGGCGGGTAGTTGCGCACGGTCTGGTCGGCGTCGATATCGATACGCAGCAAGGCGCCGGGGATCTTGAAGCCGCCGGCAAAGGTGACGTCATAGTCGGTCTCGGCCAGCTCGGTGCCGATGGCCAGCACCACGTCCGCTTCGGCCACCAGGGCGCGGGTGGCGACCAGGGTTTGGGTCGAGCCGATCAGCAACGGATGGGTCGACGGCAACATGCCCTTGGCGTTGATCGTCAGCGCGACCGGCGCGCCAAGCGCATCTGCAAGCTGGGTCAACGCGGGCGCTGCATCGATGGCGCCGCCACCGGCCAAAATCAATGGCCGCTTGGCCGCCGCCAGCAACTGGCTCATCTGCTTCACCGCCGCCGGCGCGGCCCCTGCGCGCGCCACGCTGACCGGCTCACTGCCCAGCAGCGCATCGGCGTTTTCCACCAGCACATCCAGTGGAATCTCGATGTGCACCGGTCGCGGTCGCCCAGCCTGGAACAGCGCAAACGCCCGCGCCAACACACCGGGCAACTCCGCTGCCGACATCAACGTATGGGAGAACGCCGCCACCCCGGCCATCATCGCGCCCTGGTTCGGCAGCTCATGCAACTTGCCCCGCCCGCCGCCCAATTGGCTGCGCGATTGCACGCTGGAAATCACCAGCATCGGGATCGAGTCGGCATAGGCCTGGCCCATGGCCGTGGTGATATTGGTCATGCCCGGGCCGGTGATGATGAAACACACGCCGGGTTTGCCGCTGGTGCGCGCGTAGCCGTCGGCCATAAAACCGGCGCCCTGTTCGTGGCGCGGGGTGACGTGACGGATGCCCGAGCGGGCCAGGCCGCGATACAACTCCACGGTGTGCACGCCAGGGATGCCAAACACCTGGTCCACGCCGTAGCCTTCGAGGAGGTTGACCAATACTTCGCCGCAGGTCGCCATTGAGGTCGCTCTTGTTAGGGATTCGAGGCGGTATTGGAGCGGTTGGCCGGTAGCGGCAACAATCGATAAAAAGTCATACTAGCCATGTCCCCACGTCATGGCTGAACCGCGATGAAACGCCTTCCACCGCTGCCCGCGCTGCACACGTTCTGGGTTACCGCGCAGTGCTGCAATTTCACCCGCGCCGCCGAGCAACTGCACATCACCCAAGGTGCGGTGAGCCGGCAGATCGCCGGGCTGGAAAGCCATTTGGGCTACGCCCTGTTCCAACGCCAGGCGCGCGGCTTGAGCCTCACCGACGAAGGCCGCGAATGGTCACTGCGCGCGCAGCAGGTATTCGGCCTGATCGGTGACGCCGTGGAACAGATCGGCCGTCGCCGCCAGACCCTGCAACTCAAGGCCTCCACCTGCGTGATGCGCTGGCTGCTGCCGCGCCTGATGCAATGGCAAAAGGAACGCCCGGACGTGCCGGTGGAACTCACCACCACCGTGGCCTACAGCGTGGATTTTCGCCGCGAACAATTCGACGCGGCACTGATCTACGCGCCCATCGCCGAACAACCGGCCGAGGCGCGGCATTTGTTCGATGAGCAACTCACCCCGGTCTGCGCCCCCGCGCTGCTCGGCGAGTTGCAGCGCCCACTGGATTTGCAGCAACAGGTGCTGCTGCACCCCACGCGCGACGAGCGCGATTGGGCGTTGTGGCTGAAAGCCGCGAACACGCACTTGAGCAACCTGGCCCAGGGGCATCATTTTGAAACCCTGGATCTGGCGATGACGGTGGCATCCCAGGGCTCGGGCGTGGCGATTGGCGACAGTGCGCTGATTGGCGAGGATGTGAAGGCGGGGCGGTTGGTGATGCCGTTTGCGCTGCGGGTGCCGACGGGGATGGGGTACTACCTGGTGCACCCGCCGGGGACGGCGCCGTCGGAGGGGCTTGAGGCTTTAATGGATTGGTTGGTCAGCGAGGCACAATCTTCACAACACTGAGCATCCAAGTGTGGGAGCTGGCTTGCCTGCGATAGCGGCCTGTCAGTCAACACAGAGGCAGCTGACCCACCGCCATCGCAGGCAAGCCAGCTCCCACAGTTTGACCGGTGCAAACCTGATCTGGCGTGCAAACCCAATCCCCTGTGGGAGCGGGCTTGCCCGCGATGGCGATAAATCAGTCACACCAGCTCCCACAGGTTTTTACCGCGTTGTGTCAGTAGCCCACAGTGAAACGCTGGCGCGAGTGCTTCGGCGATTCCACTTCGTCGATCAACGCAATCGCATAGTCCGCAAAGCTGATCCAGCTGCGGCCTTCACTGCTCACCAGCAAATCATCCTGGCCCACGCGGAATGTGCCCGTGCGCTCGGTCTCCACAAACTCCGCCGACGGCGACAGGAAGGTCCAATCCAGTTCCTGCTCCTGGCGCAGCGCTGCGAGGAAGTCAGCACCCGCACTGGCTTCCGCCTTGTACTCCGGCGGAAAGCCCGGGCTGTCAATCACACGGCTGCCATCTGGCAGCAACAGCGAACCCGCGCCGCCCACCACCAGCAGGCGTTTCACCCCGGCTTTTTTCACCGGGCCGATCACGGCGCTGGCGGGCAGGGTGGCGAAGTGTGCGGCGCTGATCACCACATCGTTGCCGCTGACCGCGTGTTGCAGGGCCTCGGCGTCCAGCGCGTCGACCTGTTTGACGGTGACGCCCGGGCGTGGGGCGAGCTTGTCGGTATTGCGGGCGATGGCGGTGACGGTATGCCCACGACGCAGCGCTTCTTCCAGCAGTTGGCTACCGGCACGGCCGGTGGCACCAATGATTGCAATCTTGCTCATGACGTTCTCCAGTTCGTTAAGGGTTTAAAACCATTCACCACTTCATTTCGCCCTTGGCGACTTTGGCGCTGAGTTCCAGCGAGCTTTCGTCGGCGAGGGTCGGGTAACGCTTTTTCATGGCCGCGATCAGGGCCGCGGAATCCTTCGCTTTGGCCGTCTCGATGTCGAAGGCCTTGATGTAGCCGGCGGTAAAGGCCACCGATTGCAGCGTCGGGGTGCCGAGGTAGTGGCCCGGGATCACGGTCTTTGGTTTCAGCTGTTGGATGCGTTGCAGTGTCGCCAGCCAGTCTTTATGGGACTGCGCGCCCTGGGTGTCGGCCATCCACAGGTGGATGTTCTCGGCGACGACCACGCCACCGATCACGGCCTTGATCGACGGAATCCACACAAAGCTGCGGTCCGGCTGCGCGCCGTCGAGGCCGATGACCTCCAGTTGCTGGCCTTCGAGGCTCAGACTGTGGCCGGGCAGCACGTCCGGCACGATGGTTTTGGCCGGCTTGTCGGCGCCCATTTTCGGGCCCCAGAATTGCAGTTTTCCGGCGACGGTGGCCTTGATGTGATCGACCACCGGTTGTGGTGCCAGCACCTTGGCGTCGGGGAACGCGGCGGTGAGGGTGTCGAGGCCGAAGTAGTAGTCCGGGTCGCCGTGGCTGATGTAGATGGTGGTCAGGTGCTTGCCGCTGGCGCGGATCTTCTGCACCAGCTGTTCGGCCTGGGCCTTGCCGAATTGCGCGTCCACCAGGATCGCGTCTTTCGCGCCGCTGACCAGCACCGAGCTGACCGGGAAGATCGCGGCTTCGCCGGGGTTGTACACGTCGAGGGTCAGGTCGGCCGCGGCCGCATGGGCGGCGAACGCCAGGGCGGCGGTGGCCAGGGTCAAGCGTTTGAGGGTGGACAGCATCGGGCAGCTCCAGCAGTCGATTCAAAGGATGCACAGAGCTTAGTTGCACCAAACGCAACTAAAAATGCGATGCTGGGACATAGTTTGTTTCTGAAATCGGGCAGATCATGGATCGTCTTCAAGCAATGCGCGTGTTTGTCACTGTGGTGGACCTGGGCAGCCAGTCCGCCGCCGCCGATCATCTGGACCTGTCGCGCCCGGTGGTCTCGCGCTACCTGGCGGAGCTGGAAGACTGGGTCGGCGCGCGCCTGCTGCACCGCACCACGCGCAAGCTCAGCCTGACCGCCGCCGGCAGCGAAACCCTGCCGCGTTGCCGGCAACTGCTGGAACTGAGCTGCGACATGCAGGCCGCCGTCAGCGAACCGGATGACGCGCCCCGTGGCCTGTTGCGCCTGAGCGTGAGCACCTCGTTCGGCCAGGCGCAGTTGGCCGACGCCATCGCCGACTACGTCAAGCGCTACCCGCTGGTGACGGTGGACATGCAAATGCTCGACCGCACGGTGAACCTGGTGGATGAACGCATCGACCTGGCCATCCGCACCAGCACAGACCTGGACCCCAACCTGATCGCCCGGCGCCTGACCGTCTGTCGTTCGGTGGTGTGCGCCAGCCCTGCGTATCTGCTGGAGCATCCGGCGCCGCAGAAAGTCGAGGACCTCGCGCGGCACAACTGCCTCACCCACTCCTATTTCGGCAAAAGCCTGTGGCATTTCGAAGAGGGCGGTGAGCACGTGTCGGTGCCGGTGCACGGCAATATCACCGCCAACGAGGCCAGCACCCTGTTGCGCGTGACGCTGGCCGGGGCCGGCATCGGCATGCTGCCCAGTTATCAGGCGGGTGATCACATCCGCCGTGGCGAACTGGTGCGCCTGCTGCCCGCGGCCGAGCCCCGGCAGATGAACATCTACGCGGTATACGCCTCGCGCAAGCACATGCCGTCGGCGTTGCGCAGCCTGTTGGATTTTCTGGTGGAGAGGTTTCCGCAGGAGCCTGCGTGGGACGTCGGTCTCTGAGCCAATATAAGCAGATTGAATAGGGGCCAATAATGGCAACTCGCCCTGGCTGGCCTATGCTTTAAACAGCACCCTGTAGTCCCGCTCAGAGGTCTGTGCCATGAGCATTAAAACCAGAAAGTACCTGATGATTTTCTCCCTCTGCGCGGTTGCCAGTGCGCTGTACGGCACTGCCGCCTACCGCGTCGAGCAAACCCGCATGCAGCCGAGCTTTGCGATCAGCTGTCATCAGGACCAGTGTGTACCGCATACCGGCAGTTTCAGCGCGTTGCGCTAGAAATTGTGGCGATGAAGATCTAAATGTGGGAGCGGGCTTGCCCGCGATTGCGGTGTGCCAGCAAAAGCTGTTTCAACTGAACCACCGCTATCGCGGGCAGGCCCGCTCCCACACAAGCCAGTGCCCACCTTTTAGCTCGGTGTTACTTCGGCCTTCAATTGCTCACGAAACGCCTTCGGCGAAAACCCCACCCGTCGGCGAAACAGTCGCGAGAAGTTGGTCGGGTCGGAGAAACCCAGCACTTCGGACATCTCATTGATACTCATGCTGGTGTAAGTCAGCAGGCGCTTGGCTTCCAGCAACTGGCGGTCATGCATGATCTGCAACGCCGGTTGCCCACCCAACTCCCGACACGTGCCGTTCAGGTGTGAGACCGAGATCCCCAGCTTGTGGGCCAGATCCTCGATCTTCGGATGCTCGCGGTAATGCTGTTCGACCAGTTGGGTAAACCGCCGGAAATACTCGCGCCCGCGCGGTGCCCGTGGGTGGCGGCGCTGGATCGCCTGGCGGCTGATCCATACCAGCAGCACGCTGACCAGGGCGTGCATCATCATGTCCCGCGCCGGTTGTTCATCGGCGTATTCGTCCTGCAGGCGGGCGAACTGGTGGTTGAGGTAGTCGCTGTCCTTGCCCGCCGGATAATTTCCCAGTGCCTGCAGGCCGTCTACCGTGGCCCCCAGTTGCGCCTGCAAGTGGCTGACCAGTGGCGCCGCCAGTGTCACCACATAACCCTCGACGTCTTCGGCAAACCGAAACCCATGCACGCACAGCGGCGGCAGCACTTGCAGCGTCGCTTCGTTGATCGTGGTGCGTTGGCCTTCGATTTCCAGGTGAGCCTGGCCTTTGTGCACATACAACAACTGGCACAGATCCGCGTGCCGGTGGGGCTGGATTTCCCACTGGTATTCCCGACTGCGCCGGGAAATGGTTTCGCAGTGCAACAAATCGGGGGTCGGCCATTGCTGATCCTCCCCGTAAAGCTTGAAGACCGGAATCGCGGTTTTGGTCATGGTTTCAATCCGATACCCAGGAGAGTGGTGCGGTAATCGCCCCGATTGGCAAAAAGCGCAGGCTTTGGCTCAGTTTTCACCTTCTTATGCCGGCCACTCAAGTGAAAAATGTCAGCCACAAGACCAATGACAACTCTTTCACTCAATCCGTTCGGGTTGAATGGACAGGCGATAAAAATAATGAAAACCCTGAAAACCCAAGTCGCCATCATCGGCGCCGGCCCCTCCGGGCTGTTGCTCGGCCAACTGCTGCATAACGCCGGTATCCAGACCCTGATCCTGGAACGCCAGAGCGCCGATTACGTGCAAGGCCGCATCCGCGCCGGGGTGCTGGAACAAGGCATGGTCGATCTGCTGCGCGAGGCAGGTGTGAGCCAGCGCATGGACCGCGAGGGGCTGGTGCACGATGGCTTTGAGCTGGCCCTGAACGGCCAACTTACCCATATCGACCTCAAGGCCTTGACCGGCGGCCAGTCGGTGATGATCTACGGCCAGACCGAAGTCACCCGCGACCTGATGAGCGCCCGCGCCGCAGCCGGTGCCAGCACGTTCTACGAAGCACGCAACGTGCAGCCCCACGATGTGAAAAGTGATCGGCCGTGGCTCACCTTCGAACACCAGGGCGAAACCTATCGCCTGGAGTGCGATTACATCGCCGGTTGTGATGGATTCCACGGCGTTGCCCGTCAGTCGATTCCGCAGGAATCACTGAAAATCTTCGAGCGCGTGTACCCCTTCGGCTGGCTCGGCATCCTCGCCGACACCCCGCCGGTGCACGCTGAACTGGTCTACGCCAAACACCCGCGCGGCTTTGCCCTGTGCAGCATGCGTTCGCCGACCCGCAGCCGCTACTACCTGCAAGTGCCGGTGGAGGAACCGCTGGATGAATGGTCGGACGCACGCTTTTGGGATGAACTGAAAACCCGCCTGCCTGGCGAATTGGCTGAGCAGTTGGTGACCGGGCCGTCCATCGAGAAAAGCATCGCGCCCTTGCGCAGCTTTGTGGTGGAACCGATGCAGCACGGGCGCCTGTTCCTGCTCGGCGATGCGGCGCACATCGTGCCGCCCACCGGGGCCAAGGGCTTGAACCTGGCGGCGAGTGATGTAAGTACCTTGTACCGGATTTTGCTCAAGGTGTATGGCGAGGGGCGTGTGGATCTGTTGGAGAAATACTCGGCGATCTGCCTGCGGCGGGTGTGGAAGGCGGAGCGGTTTTCCTGGTGGATGACGTCAATGTTGCATCAGTTTCCCGAGGCGGATGGGTTCAGCCAGCGGATTGCCGAGAGTGAGCTGGAGTACTTCATTCATTCCGAGGCGGGGCGTAGGACCATTGCCGAGAACTACGTCGGACTGCCCTACGAAGCCATCGAATAATAGGCATAACGAAGATTCAACTGTAGGAACATGGCCCCTGTGGGAGCTGGCTTGCCTGCGATGGCATCAACTGGGTTTGCCTGATGTACCGAGGTGTCTGCATCGCAGGCAAGCCAGCTCCCACACAAGCCAGCTCCCACAGTTTTTGACCGCATTTCAATCTTGCTTAAGGGCTGTAGTACCCGACCGCCACCATGAAATGCCCGCTCTTGCGCAAATACGCATGCTTGTTCTCCACCTTGCCCGTCACCGGGTTCTTCCAGCGGTATTTGTATTCCCCCTGGTCCTGCTCGGCCATCAGCTTGAGGATCGGTTCGCCCACCGGCTTGCCGTCGGGGTCCTTGATCTTGCTGAAGTCGGTGTTGATCAGCCGCAGGTTGGTGCCATGGGCCACGTAGCGCCCGGTGTTGAGATCGACCACAAACACATACAGGTCATCCTGGAGGAAGCCGCCCTGCAAGGAATTGATCGCCTTGAGCGTGCCGGCCTCATCCTTGACCAGCGCGTCCACCGCCTTGTTGCGCAGCGCCCGCGCCTGTTCCGGGGTGGCCCGGGGCAAGTAGTAACCCACAGCGAGGATGCGTTCGTCGACGCGCTGGTAGAACACGTGTTTGTGTTCGACCTTGCCGTCGTTCCAGTTTTGCCAGCGGTAGTCGGCCTGCTGGATGCCTTGGCCTTCCGGCACCTTGAGTGCGTCCTTGAATGACTGGCGCAGATCCGGCCCGAGCACTTCGCTCACCTCACGCCCGATCAAGGCGGAAGAGGGCCCGCCGCTGGCCAGCAGCACGCCCTGGGTATCGACCACGAATACATAGCGGTCCTGGTCGATGAATTCGCCCTGGCGACTGAAGGCGGCGAACGCCTTGTCGCCCTGGGTCTGGTAATACGCCAAGGCTTTTTCCAGCAAAGCCTTGGCGGCTTGCGCGTCCGCTTCCTCAACGGTTGCGGCGTGTACCTGGCTGCAACACAACAGCAGCAGCCAGGTGATGCGCAGCATTGCCTTCATGGTCCGTCCCTCGTTCTTGTCTGTGTGCCAAGAGCGTAGACGGTCGGCGCCGATTCAGAAGGGTTTGGTGGGCAGGTACTTGCCATCCAGGGTGATCACCGCGCGGGAGCCACCGTCCGGGTCTGCGACTTTCTTGATGTCCAGCTTGAAGTTGATCGCGCTGATGATGCCGTCGCCAAATTGCTCGTGCACCAGGGCCTTGAGGGTGGAGCCGTAGACCTGCAGCATTTCGTAGAAACGGTACATCGTCGGGTCGGTCGGCACGCCAGCGGGGAAGCTGCCGCGCAGGGGCACGCTTTGCAGCAGGCGGCTGGCGTCCTGGTCGAGGCCGAGCTTGTCGCAGACCACGTCGGCGGCTTCTTTAGGCAACGGGTGCTGGCCGAGCAGGGCGGCGGTGACAAACGCCAGGCTCAGGCCGGTGCCGTCGGTGAGGTCCTGCCAGGACAGGTTCTTGCGCGCCTTGAGGTCGATCACGGTATCGGCCAGGGCCAGGCGTGGGGTTTGCGCGAATTGAGCTTGCAACATGGTGATGTCCTCTGGGTTTGGAAAGGGGGTTCAGGCGTGAACCTGGGGTTGATCCAGCAGCGCGACGAAGCGCCCGCTGCGGTGGTCGAGGGCGTCGATGGCGCCGGTTTCGATGTCGTACACCCAGCCGTGCAGGGTCAGCCGGCCTTGTTCCAGCGCCAGGGCGACGGAGGGGTGGGTCTTGAGGTTGGCCAGTTGTGCCACCACGTTTTCGCGCACCAAGGCGTTCAGGCGGGCGGCGTCCGAGAGGTGGTCACGGGCGGCGTTGATCACCTTGGCCGACTCGGCGTGGCGCAACCAATTGGCCACGGCCGGCAGGTGATCCAGGCATTTGCAGGTGGAGATCGCGGTCATCGCGCCGCAGTCCGAGTGGCCGCAGATCACAATGTCGCTGACCCCCAGCACCGCTACCGCGTATTCGACGGTGGCCGACACGCCGCCAGGCTCCGGTCCGTAGGACGGCACAATGTTGCCGGCGTTGCGGATGACGAATAGATCGCCAGGTTCCTGCTGGGTCAGCAGCTCCGGGACGACACGGCTGTCGGAGCAGGACACAAACAAGGTGCCGGGGCTTTGGGTGGTCGCCAGGTGTTTGAACAGGTCGCTGCGTTGGGCAAAGGCTTCGCTCTGGAATTTGCGGAAGCCGTCGATGAGATGCTGCATGGTGATTCTCCTTGCGTCGCTGATGGGGCAAGGATGGAAGTTTTCAGCTATAGCGTCCAAGACCGGCTTATTATAGTTTCTATAAGTCATGCCTATAGTTGGAGTGCCGTTGATGTTGTTGCGCCATATCCGTTACCTGCTGGCCGTTGCCGAGCATCGCAATTTCACCCGGGCTGCCGAGGCGCTGCATGTGTCGCAGCCGACCTTGTCGCAACAGATCAAGCAGCTCGAAGAAACCCTGGGTGCGCCGCTGCTGGACCGCTCCGGGCGCAGCATCAGCCTGACCGACGCCGGTGAGGCCTATGTGCGTTTTGCGCGCCTGGCCTTGCAGGACCTGCAGGCCGGCACCCGCGCCATGCATGACGTGCAGGACCTGAGCCGCGGCCACCTGCGCCTGGCGATGACACCGACCTTTACCGCCTACCTGATCGGCCCGCTGCTGGCGCGCTTCAACGCCCTGTATCCGGGGATCACGGTCAGTGTCGAAGAGCTGACCCAGGACCGCATGGAAGCCGCGCTGACCGAGGACGTGCTGGACATCGGCATCGGCTTTACCGGCGAACACCTGCCGGATATCGCGTGTGAGGCGCTGTTCGTCGAGGCGCTCAGCGTGGTCGTCAGCGCCAGCCACCCGGCGTTGCAGGCGCCGTCGTGGCTGGAACAGCCCATGGTGCTGTTGAACCCTGGCTTCGCGACCCGCCGCTATATCGATGATTATTGCCGCCAGCAGGGGGTGAAACCGCCCATCGCCATGGAGGCCAATTCCATCAGCGCGATCATTGAAATCGTGCGTAATACCGCGTTGGCCACCATCCTGCCCAGCGCGATTGCCTCGGCCCATCCGGGGTTGCACGCGGTGACGATCACCCCCGCGTTGCCGCAGCGCACGGTGGCCCTGTTGAGTCGCCAGGGCGCCTATCGCAGCGCCGCGTGCACGGCGTTTGTCGAACTGATCAAGGCCATGCCGAATGTTTAGCCAAGCTGCAACCAAACTCCGTCAACCCTGAATTTAACCAACTATCCGGGCGTGTGACGCTGCCGGGCATCGACCTCACTGTGATCCCCCATGGACGGTTCCCCCGACACGCTTCCCGAGCTGGCTTTCTGGGCACTGTTCCACTGCCGGCACGCGCGCCCACCAGACGCCATTCTCCTACGTTGATCCGCCCCCCGTAGGGCGTGCACTTGCGCGCCTGCCTGACGCACACGTATGAGAATTCCCATGAGTGACTTTGCCTGCCTGCACGAAGCCCACACCTTTCTTGCGCAACACCCGGACATCGAGATGTTCGAGCTGTTTATCCTCGACAACAACGGCGTGCCACGGGGCAAACTCCTGCACCGCGATGAGCTGTTGGCGGTGTACGAAAGCGGCCGGCCGTTGCCCAGCACCATCCTCGGCTTGACCATCAATGGCGATGACGTGGAAGACTCCGGGCTGGTCTGGGATGTGGGCGACATCGACTGCCGCGCCTACCCGATCAGCGGCAGTTTGCAGCGCATGCCGTGGCGCTTGATTCCGACGGCGGCGGTGCAAGTCAGCATGCATCCGACAGAAGGATTACCCGCTACCGTGGCCGATCCCCGGCATTTGCTGGCGAGGGTGATCGACGGGCTCAAGGCCGACGGGTATTACCCGGTGATGGCGGCCGAACTGGAGTTCTACCTGCTGGACCAGAAGCCCGACAGCCATGGCCGCCCGCAACCGGCGCGGGATGTGGACGGCGGGCGCCCGCGTTCCACCCAGGTTTACGGCCTGCGTGAGCTGGAGCAGATCGAGCCGTTCCTCGCCGACCTCTACAGTGCCTGCAAACTGCAAGGCATCCCGGCGCGGACGGCGATCTCCGAATACGCCCCGGGCCAGGTGGAAATCACCCTGGAACACCGCTCCGACGCCCTGCAAGCGATGGACGAAGCCGTGCGCTACAAGCGCCTGGTCAAGGGCGTGGCGCACAAACACGGGATGACCGCCTGCTTCATGGCCAAGCCGTTCGACGACTTGGCCGGCACCGGCATGCACATGCACGTGAGCCTGGCGGACGCCGAGGGCCGCAACCTGTTCGCCAGCGAGGCCGCCGATGGCACGCCGCTGCTGCGCCAGGCAGTGGGCGGCATGCTCAGCACCTTGTTCGACTCGCTGTTGCTGTTCTGCCCCAACGCCAACTCCTACCGGCGCTTCCAGACCAATAGCTACGCGCCGCTGGCCGCCACCTGGGGCGTGGACAACCGCACCGTCAGCCTGCGCGTGCCCGGCGGGCCGGCCAACTCCCGGCACATCGAACACCGCATCTGCGGCGCCGACGCCAACCCTTACCTGGCGGCCGCCGCGATCCTCGCCGGCATCCATCGCGGCATCCGCGAACACCGCGACCCCGGCGCACCGGTGGAAGGCAACGGCTACGCCCAGGCCAAGGAGCTGTTGCCCACCGACTGGCTGACCACCTTGCGTGCGCTGGAAGCTTCCAGCTGGGCGCGGGACGCGTTTGGCCGCGAGTTCCTCAACGTCTACCTGGCGGTCAAACGCGCCGAATACCGCCAGTTCATGGGCGAGGTCGGCGAGCAGGATTGGCGTTGGTATCTGCATCAAGCCTGATCGGGTTTGCGGTGGTGAAGGCTTCGACCTTTTTTTCACGTTGCAGTGGTTAAGCTGCGGCATAAGGTCGTTCACTATCGTTTCCTTCATATGGGCCCGTGATGTCGCCACAACCTCCATCCTCCATCGAGATCGAATACGCCGAGCGCTGTGACCGTGAGCACGCACGGGTCTGCGGCGACACGCGTCCGCCCGGGCTGTTGCAGCGCCTGGCGGCGTGGCGTGATGAACGGTTGGTGCGCCACGCGCTGAAGGTGGCGGGCGAGCCGGGGTTGATCCTCGACCTGGCCTGCGGCTCGGGGCGCTTCTGGCCGGTGTTGGCCGAGCACGTCAACCGCGTGATCCTGGCCTCGGACAATTCCCAGGCCATGCTCGACCACGCCCGCACCCACCACCCGGCGGCGCTGCTCAAGCGGATCAAGACGTTCCAGGGCTCGGCGTTTTCCATCGGCCTGTCGGCGAATGCCGTGGACTGCATTTTCTGCCTGGAGCTGTTTCGCCATGTGCCCAGCAGCGAAGGGCGCCTGGCCTTGCTGCGCGAGTTTCATCGAGTCAGCCGCGACACGGTGATCGTCTCGGTCAATTCGGCGGTGGCCGTGGCCGTGGAGGACGAATTTCGTCAGGCCGGTTTCAGCGTGCTCAACCACCAGGAATTCATGCCCGGCTCCAAGCTGTGGCGGGTCTACGTGCTGCGTAAGAGAGGATAACTGCCGCCTGTCGGACTATTCTTTCGTCTCTTGTCGGAGTTTTCATGATGGCGGGGGTATTGCGAGTGCTCGCGAGGCCCTTTCGCGATATATACTGCGCGCCATTCTTCAAGGGAGAGCCGTGTGGCCATCGATATTCACTGGATCTGCGACAACGATAGCCTCGGCCAGCATTGCGCCGAATGGCAGCAGTTGCCATTCGTCGCCCTCGACACCGAATTCATGCGGGTCGACACCTTTTATCCCATTGCCGGGCTGATCCAGATTGGTGATGGCGTGCGCGCTTACCTGATCGACCCCCTGACCATCGACAACTGGCAACCTTTGGCCGCTTTGCTGGAGAACCCGGCGGTGATCAAGGTGGTGCATGCCTGCAGCGAAGACCTGGAAGTGTTGCTGCGCCTGACCGGCAGCCTGCCGGTGCCGCTGTTCGATACCCAATTGGCCGCCGCGTACCTGAACCTCGGGTTCTCCATGGGCTATTCGCGCCTGGTGCAAGCGGTGCTGGATATCGAGCTGCCCAAGGGCGAGACCCGCTCGGACTGGCTGCAGCGGCCATTGTCCGAGACGCAGATCAGCTACGCCGCCGAAGACGCGGTGCACCTGGCCGAAGTCTACGTGCGCCTGCGCCCGCAGCTGTCCGACGACAAATACGCCTGGGTGCTGGAAGACGGTGCGGAGCTGGTGGCCAACCTGCGCCGCGAAACCGACCCGTACGAGGTGTACCGCGACGCCAAGCTGGCGTGGAAACTGTCCCGCGCCCAGCTCGCCGTATTGCGTGAACTGTGCGCCTGGCGCGAGCAGCAAGCCCGTGCCCGTGACCTGCCGCGCAATCGCATCATTCGCGAACACTCGTTGTGGCCCCTGGCCAAGACCCAGCCGGATAACCTCGCCGCCCTGGGCAAGATCGAAGACATGCACCCGCGCACCGTGCGTCAGGACGGCCAGTTCCTGCTGGACCTGATCAAGCGTGCCGGCAGTGTGTCCATCGACCAATGGCCGCCGGCCGTGGCCGAGCCGTTGCCGGTGGACGCCGCCACGCTGATCAAGCAACTGCGCGCCCTCGGCCAGGCCGAAGCCGAGCGCCTGGACATGGCCCCGGAACTGATGCTGCGCAAGAAAACCCTCGAAGCCCTGGTCAAAAGTGGCTACCCCGATGGGCCTTACCAATTGCCAGACTCGCTGCGTGGCTGGCGCCGCGAGTTGATGGGCCAGGCGCTGCTCGACAGCCTGGCCACTGCCGGAGAACAGCCTTGAAACGTATTTGCTCCATCTACCGCAGCTCCAAACGCGCCGGCATGTACCTCTACGTGCTGAAAAGCGACGAACTGGAACGGGTGCCCGAAGGCCTGCTTGCTGTATTCGGCAAACCGCTGCTCGCGTTCAACCTGGTGCTGACGCCTGAGCGCAAGCTGCAACAGGAAGACATCGCGCAAGTCCTGGAAAACCTCGACAAGCAGGGCTATCACCTGCAAATGCCGCCGCCCGAGGACGAGTACATCGAACACTTGCCCGAAGAATTGCTGCGCCGCAACGACCCGATGTGATCGGTCAGTGCCCCCTCCGGGGCACATTTTTCAATGCAATCGTATTGGTGGGCGGTGGCCGTAAGGATGCGGGCGGCCGTCTGCACTGTTTTTGAAAGGTTTTAAGCATGCGTGTTCTGATTGCTGAACAGGATCACCCGCTCTACGCCCAATTGCTCGGCGAAGCGGCACCGGACCTTGAGGTGTTGACCAGCGGCGACTCGGCCGAATTGTCCCGCCTGGCCGCCGATTGCCCGGTCTGGCTGGGCCAGCCCGACCTGCTGGCCACCCTGTTGCGCCAGGGCCATCAGCCGCAGTGGCTGCAATCGACCTGGGCGGGCATCACGCCGCTGCTGGCCGAGGGCTTGCCGCGCAACTATCGCCTGACCCGTGCGGTGGGCATCTACGGCCAGGTCATGGCGGAGTTTGTGCTCACCTACATGCTCGGCCACGAGCGCGAAGTGCTGGCGCGGCTGGTCAGCCAGGTCGAGCGCAAGTGGGACAGCCGCATGGGCCAGAGCCTGGCGGGGCGCAAGGTGTTGATCGTCGGCAGCGGCGATATCGGCCAGAGCGTTGCCGAGTTCCTGGTGCCGTTTGGCGTCAAGCTGTATGGCATCGCCAGCACGGTGCGCGAGCAGGCGCCGTTTGTCGAAGTGGCCGGCCTGGATCAGTTGGGCCGCTTGGTGGGGGAGGTGGACTACGTGATCAACCTGCTGCCGAACACACCAAACACCCATGACCTGTACGACGCGGCGCTGTTCAAGCAATTCAAGCCGACCGGGTTGTTCATCAATGTCGGGCGCGGGGTGGCGGTGGTGGATGCTGATCTGGTCGAAGCCTTGAAGGAAGGGCATTTGGCCGGCGCGGTGATTGACGTATGCCGTCAGGAGCCGCTGCCACAGCGCCATCCGTTCTGGACCGCCTGGGGCTTGCTGTTGACCGGGCACAGCTCGGCGCCGACGTCGCCGCCGATGATGGTGGAGTTGTTCTTGCAGAATGTGCAGGCATACAAGGCCAAGCAAGCGCTGCGCGGCGAAGTAGATTTCGCCCGCGGCTACTGACACCGCACAGTAAGAAATGTGGGAGCTGGCCTGTGTGGAAGCTCCCACATTGGGTATTGCGTCTGGCTTAGAGGCTGAAGTCGCCTTCGGAAACCAGCTCGCTCAGCGGCCGACGCGGGCTCGGCACTTCACGGCCTTGCAGGTATTCCGGCAGGGTCGACTTGTCCCCCAGCTTGCCCACCGCAACGGCGGCATGCAGGGCATAACCTTCCGGGATTTTCAGTTCTTTGCGGGTCAGTTCCTGATCGAAACCGGCCATGCCGTGGGTGTGCCAGCCGCTGAGGCTGGCTTGCAACGCCAGGTGGCCCCAGGCTGAACCGGTGTCGAAGGTGTGCCACAACGCCGGGGTTTCTTCGCTGGCGCCGGGGGCGGTGAAGTCGGTCTTCGAGGCGATGATTACCAGCGCCGAGGCGTGTTGCGCCCAGCCACGGTTGAATTCATTGAGCAGGCCGAGGAAACGCTCCCAGTCCGGCGTGTCGCGGCGCGCGTAGAGAAAACGCCATGGCTGCGAGTTGTAGGCCGACGGCGCCCAGCGCGCGGCTTCGAAGAAACTCAGCAGGGTTTCCTGCGGGATGCTCTCGCCGGTAAAGGCGCGGGGCGACCAGCGTTCGGTGAACTGGGTGTGGATCGGGTAGTCGGCAACACGTGTCATGGGCGCTTCCTGAGGGTCAATTCGGCGTTCAAAGCTACTGCGCGCCCGCTAGACTGACAAGTGTTGTTACACCGCCAGTCGTAAGCGCTTGGTTCCCGGGGCCTTGGGCACTAGACTGGCGGCCTTTTCACCGACCGATACTGATGTAGAACCATGGCCGCCATAGTCGAACCTTTCTGGAAACGCAAAACCCTTGAACACCTCGATCAGGAGGAGTGGGAGTCGTTGTGCGACGGCTGTGGCCTGTGCTGCCTGCAAAAGCTTGAGGATGAAGACGACAACAGCGTCTATTACACGCGCATCGCCTGCAAACTGCTCGACCTGAAAACCTGCCAGTGCACCGACTACCCCAACCGCCGCGACTCGGTGCCCGACTGCATCCAGCTCACGCCCGGCCAGGCCGACCAGTTCAAATGGCTGCCGCCGACCTGCGGCTACCGCCTGGTCAGCGAGCGCAAGGACCTGCCGCTGTGGCACCACCTGGTCTGCGGCGACCGCGACGCCGTGCACCACGAACGTATTTCCCAGTCCGGGCGCATGCTCGCCGAAGGCAGCGTGCCCGAAGACGACTGGGAGGATTACCTGATCTTCCGCGCAGGCTGATAAGGAGTCGCTATGACGATGGCAGGCAAGCTGGCCACCACCCTGGTGTTGCTGGCGCTGAGCGGGCCGGGGTGGTGCGCGAAGAAAGTCGATCTGGATTATCACGTCAAGTTGCTGCCCCAGAGCGATCAGGCCGAAGTGCGGGTGAGCCTGTCCCAGGGTTCGGCAGTGCGCAGCCTGGACTTTGACCTGGGCCATGACGGCGACTACAGCGACTTCAAGGCCGACGGCCAGTGGCAAGTAAAGGACCGCCGAGGCGTGTGGCAACCCGGCGCCGACAAGGCCAGCCTGACCTACCGCGTACGCCTCACCCACGCGCGCAAGGCGGGCCTCTATGAGGCACGCATGACGCCGAGCTGGGCGCTGTTTCGCGGCGAAGACCTGGTGCCCACCGCACGGCTCGACCAGCAGGACGGTGTCGAGTTGGTCTCGCGGCTGGTGTTCGAGTTGCCCGCCGGCTGGAAAAGCATCGAGACCGCCTGGCCGCGCATCGGCAAGAACAAGTTCCGCATCGACAACGTCTCGCGCCTGTTCGACCGACCCACCGGCTGGATGCTTGCCGGCACCCTTGGCAGCCGCCGCGTGCGCCTGGGCGAAACCGAAGTCACCGTGGCCTCGCCCAAGGGCCAGGCCATGCGCCGCATGGATGTGTTGACGTTGCTGACCTTCGTCTGGCCCCAGGTGGAAGCCGCGTTCCCACGGCATCCGGCCAAGTTGCTGATTGTCGGCGCCAGCGACCCGATGCGCCGTGGCGCGTTTTCGGCCCGCGACTCGATCTACCTCAACAGCCGCACGCCGCTGATCAGCGAAAACGGCAGCAGCCCGTTGATCCGTGAAGTGGTGCAGGCGATCGGGCGTTTCAACGACCATGACACCAGTGACTGGATCAGCGAAGGCCTGGCCGAGTATTACGCCATCGAGCTGGTGCGGCGTGCCGGCGGCATTACCGATGAGCGTTATCAGGCGATCCAGGCGCGGCTGGTGAAGGAAGGCAAGGACGTGACCACCTTGCGTGGTGAGCAGGTCAGTGGCGCCACGGTGTCGCGAGCGGTGGTGGTGTTGCAGGAGCTGGACCGCGAGATTCGCGTGAAGACCCACAACAAGCGCTCGCTGGATGACTTGGCGCAGGCGGTGATGCGGGCCAATAGCATCACCACTGCCGAGTTTGTGCAGCTTGCAGAAAGCGTGATCGGCGAAGGGTCGGTGGTGCTGGACAGCAAATTACTGCGTTGACGCAAAACCCAATGTGGCAATGATCAATGTGGGAGCTGGCTTGCCTGCGATAGCGGTCGACCTGTGCCAGATGTATAGGCTGACACACTGCCATCGCGGGCAAGCCCGCTCCCACATGGGATTGGGGTTAGCCGATTGATTTAACCGGTTTTTCGGCAGCCACTTCAGCCGGAGTCTTCAGGTTTTTCAGCTCAGCCCCCACGCGCTCGATCTTCGTGCGAACCGTGTTCATCTCCTGGCGCCCCTGTTCCAGCTTGTCCTTGAGCGAGCTATGCCCCGTGAGCCCGCGGGCCAGCACCACGCCGCCAATCGCCACCTGGATCAAACCGAAAATCCCACCACGGCGCAGGCCTTTGCCCACCATCATCACGCCACCGGCCACGGAGCCGATGCGTTCCAAGCCGTGCACGTTTTTGCTGTCGTTCATGATCTGTCTCCAACAAGGCGAGTGATACGTAGCTGACCGCCCGCAGGCGCCGGATGTTCCCGCAAACTCAGTACTTGGGGCCTGAACGGGTGTTGTTGCCCTTGGCCAGGCGGTCGTAGAGCACCACGTTGACGGTGGCGGCGAGGTTCATGCAGCCGGTGGTCGGGATGTAGACCACGTCTTCACACCAGTCGCGGATCTCTTTGTCGAGGGAGCCGTCCTCGGGGCCGAAGATGTACAGCGCGCGGTCGGGGTGGGTGTATTCGGGCAGCGGGCGGGCGCCGTCCACCAGCTCCACGGCGACCGGGATGCAGCCCAGGGGCAGGATCTTTTTCAAGTCATCGATGCCGATCAGCGGAATGTCGTGGTGGACCTTCTTGGTGTCGGTGATGAAATCCCGCGCACGCTCGTAACGCACGCCGGTGTAGAACACCGAGGCCACGCCGTAGCAGCCGGCGGCGCGCATCACCGAGCCGACGTTTTCGGGGGATTTGGGGTTGTACAGACCGATGCAGCTGTAGCGTTTATTGCCCACGGGGAAGGGTGCCTTGGCGGAAAAAACGCGATTATACGGTGCTGAGGGTTGTGGCGCTTGGGGGATCGCTATCGCAGGCAAGCCAGCTCCCACAGTTGACTGCATTCCAACGTTGAAATGCAGTCAACTGTGGGAGCTGGCTTGCCTGCGATGAGGCCAGTACCGACAACAAAGAACGATCAGTCGTCCTTCTTCATCAACCCCGCCAACGCCGCAAACGGGTTATGCGTCGCCTTGGCAATCGTCGGGCTGCTGGTCGAGCCTTCGCTGAAGTACTGCTGGTCGGTATACCGCGAGTGCTCGTTATCGTGGCAATACAGGCACAGCAACTCCCAGTTGGAGCCATCCTGGGGATTGTCATCATGGTTATGGTTGCGGTGGTGCACGGTCAGTTCGCTCAGGCGCTTGCCGGAGAACTCACGGGTGCAGCGGCCGCACACGTGGGGGTACATCTTCAGCGCTTTGTCGCGGTAGCCCATTTCCCGGTCGCGCTGGGCATCGGCGAGGATGCGGTCCAGCTTGGCGGTGTGGGAGGGCGGGTTGGTTGAGCTCATCATGGCTCCTATATTTTGGTGGTCACGGTAAGGCTTGATTCTAGCCGTTCTCGGCGCAGTTAGCCCTTGAGCTTTTCGGCAATCCAGATGGTGTGGCGCGTGCCTTTGTTGCCGTGGGCGAACACCTGCACCTCTTCGGCCTTGAAGCCGGCCTTGCGCAGTTTGTCGCTGAACAGCTTGTCGGCACTGGCCGACCACACCGCCAGCACGCCCTTGGGGCGCAGGGCCTTGGCGCAGGCGGCCAGGCCACCGGCGGAGTACAGCCAGCTGTTGGCTTTTTGCGTGAGGCCTTCGGGGCCGTTGTCGACGTCGAGCATGATCGCGTCAAACCCCTGGGGTTCGGCTTGCAGCACCTTGGCCACGTCTTCCATGCGGATCACCGTGCGCGGGTCCAGCAGCGGGCGGCCGGATTTTTCCCCCAGCGGGCCACGGTTCCACTCCACCACGCCGGGTACCAACTCGGCGACCACCACTTCGGCGGTCTTGCCCAGATGCTTGAGCGCCGAGGCCAGGGTGAAGCCCATGCCCAGGCCGCCGATCAGCACCCGCGAATCCGCGCGCCCGGCGACCTTGCGGCAAGGGATCTCCGCCAGCGCGTCTTCGGAGCCGTGCATGCGCGTGTTCATCAATTGGCCGCCGTCACCGCCCTGGATCTTGATCACAAAATCCTCGCCGTATTCGAACAGGCACAAGGCACCGCCGTTGTCGGGGATCGGGGTGGTGTCCAGCAGAACGAAACGTTTCATGGAAATCTCATTGGGAAGGGCATTCTTGCGCGGTTGGGAGTAGCCTTACGACATTCCGGTCAGGCCATGGAGCCATCGATGAAGTGCAGCATTCTAACGGTCATTGTGTTGAGCGCGCTCACATTGGGTGCGGCGCAGGCTCAGGAGTTGCAAACCGTGCCGGTCGCGCCGGCGCCAACCCCCGGTGCACCGGGCACGCCCACGCCGACGTTGTACCCGCAGGTCACCCCGCCGATCGCGCCCAAGGCCACGGCTAACGGTTCCCCCGCGTTGGTACCGATCGTGTTGCCGACGCCGCCGAAAGACCAGACCGTGCCCGGCTTGCAGCAGAACGACAGCAAACCGAAGACCCCGGGCGGTTAAAACTGCTGGGACAGCAATTGCCCGTCGGCCATGCGCAGGCGCTTGGACAGGGCAATGGCGATGGCACGGATAATCTTCGCGGCGACCCTGGGCGCGTCGTTGAGCATTTTTTCCAGGGAATCCTTGCCCAGGTTCAACAGCACACAATCCGACGCGGCCACGCAACTGGCGGAGCGCCGCTCGCCATCGAGCACCGCCATTTCGCCAAACGCCCGCCCGCTGCGCAGGGTGGCGATGGTCAGGCGCTGGCCGCTGGGGTTGGCTTTCTGCACCGCCACCTGGCCGCTGTGGAGGATGCACATAAAGGTGCCGGCATCGCCTTCGAGGAAGATCACTTCGTCCCGGGCCATGCTGCTGATATTGAAGTAGCCGGCGGCGATGTGAAAATCTTCCGGCAGCAGGGCATCGAACAGGCCGCAGTCCATGAGCATGTCGCGGATTTCGTTATTGAGTAAGGTCGGTTCTGGCATAGCGGCAATCTGGGTCCGTCAATCGTGTAGGGCGGTCCTGTGTTCAGACAGGACCGCCGCGCATAGTTCCTAAATCAGCCCCAGCGCCTTGAACACAAATGCATATTCGAGTGCTACGTCACGTAATCCCTGGTAGCGCCCGCTCATGCCCCCGTGGCCGGCGCCGAGTTCGGTCTTGAGCAGCAGCAGGTTGTCGTCGGTCTTGGTATCGCGCAGCTTGGCCACCCACTTGGCTGCTTCCCAGTATTGCACGCGGCTGTCGTTGTAGCCGGCGATCACCAGCAGGTGCGGATAAGCCTGGGCGCGGACGTTTTCGTACGGCGCGTAGGCTTTTATCCGCTCGTACACTTCAGGCTCTTGCGGGTTGCCCCACTCGTCGTACTCGGTGATGGTCAGCGGCAGGTCCGGATCGAGCATGGTGTTGAGCACGTCGACGAACGGCACTTCGGCAATCGCCGCCTGGAACAGCTCCGGGCGCTGGTTGAGCACCGCACCGATCAACAGGCCGCCGGCGCTGCCGCCGCTGATGGCCAGTTGCTTGGAGGTGGTCAAGCCTTCGGCGATCAGGTGTTCGGCGCAGGCGATAAAGTCGCTGAAGGTGTTCTGCTTGTGTTCCTGCTTGCCGTTGCGGTACCAGGCCTCACCCAGCTCGCCGCCGCCGCGCACGTGGGCAATGGCAAACGCCACGCCGCGGTCCAGCAGGCTCAGGCGCGCGTGGGAGAACCACGGGTCGAGGCTTGAACCGTAGGCGCCGTAGCCGTACAGGTACAGCGGCGTCGGCTTGCCCAGCTGGTCACGCTTGACCACCAGGCTGATGGGTACCTGGGTACCGTCGGCGGACGTCGCCCACAGGCGCTGGCTGACATAGTCGTCGGCGTTGAACACGCCCAGTACCGGGGTTTCCTTGAGCACGACTTGCGTGCCACTGGCCAGTTCCAACTGGCGTACCTGGGCCGGACGGTTCAGGGCTTCGTAGCGCAGGCGGATCTTGTCGCTGGGAAATTCCAGGCTGTTTTGTACGTAGAGGCTGTAGGCGGCGTCGGGCAATTCCACGCGATAGGCAGGCAGACCCTCTGGATGCACTTCGATCACCGGCAGGCCACCGATGCGCAGGCTCAAGGTCATGGCGTGGGCATTGAGACTCACGCCGTCGAGCATCACGTCGTCGCTGTGGGGGATCAGGTTCTGCCACTCGGCCTCGGTCGGCACGTCGCCAATGTCGGTCGCGGTGAACAAGGCGTAGTTGATGCCGTCACGGTTGCTGCGGATAAACCAGGTCCAGGCGCCATTCAGTTGGCCGTGGTCGACGTCGTATTCATGGTCCTCGACCCGTGGTGCCAGGCAGGTGAAGTCGAGGTGTGGCTGCTCGGCGTCCAGCGCCCAGATTTCGCTGGTGGTCTTGCTGCCCAGGGCCAGCAGCAACTGGCGTTCGGAGCTGGAACGGTAGCAATGCAGGAAGAAACGTCCGTCGGGCTCGTGGAACACTTCCTGCGCCGCCGTGCCGTCCAGGCGATAGCGATACAGCTTGTGCGGGCGATGGGTATCGTCCAGCTCGCCGAAGAACAGGGTCAGGCTGTCATTGGCCCAGGTCATGCTGCCGTCGCAGTCTTCGAACTCCAGTTCGCTGACTTTGCCGGTGGCCAATTCCTTCACGTACAGGGTGAAAATCTCTTCACCACTGGTATCCAGGCTGTAGGCCAGGCGCTGGTGGTCGGGGCTGATGCTGAACGCACCCAGGGAGAAAAAGCCGCCGTTGGCCAGCACGTTCGGGTCCAGCAGCAGCTCTTCGCTGCTGTCGTCCACCTGGTTGCTGTCATCCGCCGGGCGGCGGCAGCGGTAGTGGCGGGCGTATTCGTCACCGGCGGTGGTGCGCGTGTAATACAGGTACGGCCCCCACGGTGAAGGCAGGGAAAGGTCGGTTTCGAGGATGCGGCCCTTGATCTCGTCGAACAGGGTTTCACGCAGGGCCTGCTGGTCGGCGAGCTGGGCTTCCTGCCAGGCGTTTTCGGCCTTGAGGTAATCGAGGACTTCAGTGCTGTCGCGTTCCTGCAACCAGGCGTAAGGATCCTGGCCTGGGGCCTTGCGGGCAATCGGAGCGGGCGATGTAGGCATGGATTAATCTCTATCTGGCGGACGGTGGCAGGCTTTACAGCCGCGACACGCAAAAGCCGTTATCATAGCCGCCTGTTTGCCTACGTTGCCATGGACACCATGACCGAGAACGACTATCTGACCGCTTGGGGCCTCTACGCCTTCGCCGCTTTGGGCTGCCTGTTGGTGTGGTGGCGCATGACCCGCTGGATCTGGCGCTGGCTGCGCGAGCCGCTGCAATTGCTGATGGCGGTGTTGCTGTTCAGCCCGACCATCGTCGACCCGGTCAAGACCCAGTTCGCCCCCGCCGTGGCCATCACCGCGCTGGACCTGGTGCTCAAGGTCGGCAACAACGCCTGGCGGGCCATTTCCGACTTGTTCATGTACACGATGATCGCCTTTGCCGTGTACCTGGTGATCGTGCTGATCCGCTGGCCCATCGAGCGCGCCGCCAAGGCCCGCCGCGAGCGCAAGGCCGCCGCCGCCGCCGATGCCGCCCTGGCCGCCGAGCCGGCCGAGGATGATGACGAACCTTTCCGCCGCCCGGCCCCTGTGAGCGGCATGCGCGTCGAACCGCGCCTTTAACGTTGTAGCGAGAGCCCTGGCATGTGTGAATTATTGGGCATGAGTGCCAACGTCCCCACCGACATCGTGTTCAGCTTTACCGGGCTGATGCAGCGTGGTGGCCGCACCGGCCCCCATCGTGACGGTTGGGGCATTGCCTTTTATGAAGGCCGTGGCCTGCGTCTGTTCCAGGACCCGGCGGCGAGCAGTGAGTCGGAAGTCGCGCTGCTGGTGCAGCGTTATCCGATCAAAAGTGAAGTGGTGATTGGCCATATCCGCCAGGCCAACGTGGGCAAGGTGTGCCTGTCCAACACCCACCCGTTCGTGCGCGAGCTGTGGGGGCGCAACTGGTGTTTCGCCCACAACGGCCAACTGGCGGACTTCAACCCGCGCGCCACGTTCTATCGGCCGGTGGGCGATACCGACAGCGAAGCGGCCTTCTGCGACCTGCTCAACCGCGTGCGTGAAGCCTTCCCCGAGCCGGTGGACATCGAGCAGGTGCTGCCCGACCTCATCGCCGCCTGCGCCGAATACCGCAGCAAAGGCGTGTTCAATTGCCTGCTCAGCGACGGCGACTGGCTGTTTTGCTACTGCTCGACCAAGCTGGCACAAATCACCCGTCGCGCGCCGTTTGGCCCGGCGCGCTTGAAAGATGTCGACGTGATCGTCGATTTTCAGGCCGAAACCACGCCCAATGACGTGGTCACGGTGATCGCCACCGAGCCATTGACCGACAACGAAAACTGGACCCGCTACGAACCGGGCCAATGGAGCCTGTGGCGACGCGGTGAATGCGTCAGCCAGGGCATCACCGAGTAAGGATATCGACCATGTTGCTCAGCTATCTGCGGTTGGTGTTGTTTGCCATCGGTTTGTTGGTCGGCGTACAGGTGCCGGGGTTTATCAACGACTACGCCAAGCGCGTCGAAGCTCACCTGATCGAGGCCCAGACCGGCTTGCGCGGGTTTGACGCGACCGCGCAGCAGTTCTTCAAGGGTGACTTGCAGGCCCTGGTGGCGCATTACCGCGCCAGTGATGACCCGGTGTTCCAGAGCGACGCCAACAGCCTGGGCGCGATGCTTGACCGCCAGGTGGCGTTGGACAAGCAATTCCAGGCGATGCAAGGGCCGTGGTACATCCGCGTGCTGCAAGTGGCGGTGGCGGCTGACCCGGATATCCGCCTGGAGACCTGGAACGGCTACAGCTACCAGATCCTGCTGACGCCAGAGGCCATGGGCTGGGGGCTGGGCGGGGCGATGCTGTTGTCTTTCGGTTTGGAATGCCTGTTCCGGCTGATTGATTGGGTAGTGTTGGGCGGCAAGCGTTTGCGCCAGAGCCGGCCGATTGAAGAGCGTGACCTGAAAGGTCTCTAAAGCTCAACTCTGTCAAATGTGGGAGCTGGCTTGCCTGCGATAGCGGTGTATCAGTGGCAGATAAGCAAGCTGACCCACCGCTATCGCAGGCAAGCCAGCTCCCACAGTTTTCAATCGGGTTTTGCCAGTTGCATCCGCTCTGGGCCGACTTCCTCGGCATAGCGGGCCACCACCTTCTGGCACAGCCCGACAATCTCCTCCACCAACTCCACCCCCACGCGCCATGACACCACCACCTGCAAGTTCGGCAGTTTCTGCGCCATCGGCAACATCACCAATTCCCCCCGCGCCAGCTCTTCCATCACCAGCACCGGCGGCAGCGCGCCGATGCCGAAGCCATCGCGCAGCAAGCGGGTAATCGCCGACACCGAATTCACGCAGTTCATCCGTGGCGCGGCCACGCCGTTGGCCTGCATCAGGCGCAGCACGTCCTGGTGCGGGTGGGAGTTTTTCGAGTAGGTGATGATGCGCTCCTGGGCCAGTTCGGCGAGGGACGCGTAGTCGCGGTGGTAGATCGACTGGCTGGCGACGATCCAGGCCATGGGGTGGCTGCACAGCTCCAGGCTGCGCACGGTTTCGAGGCGTAGCAGGTCGGTTTGCAGGATCAGGTCGAGGAAGCCTTTTTGCAGCTGATCGCTGAGGTTCAATGCGGTATCGGCGACCAATTCGATTTCCACCAGGGGGAAATGGTCCATCAGTTCCGCAACCAACGGGCTGAGCCAGGTGTGGATCACCGTGTCCATCGCGCCGATGCGGATGCGCCCGACCTTGCTGCTGGTGGTCTCCAGGGACTGCTTCAAGCCCTGCATGGTCACCATCATCTGCTCGGCGTAATCGAGCACCTTCACGCCTTCCGGGGTCAGGCTCACGCCGCGTGAATCGCGCAGAAACAACTTCACCCCCAGTTCGCTCTCCAGCACCGCGATGCGGCTGGAGATCGAGGCCTGGGTGGTGAACAACTTCTCGGCGGTCAGGCGAAAGCTCTTGAGCTTGGCCACCCAGACGAAGGTTTCGAGGAACTTCAAATTCATGGGATCAACTTTTTCTTATGCATGGATCGGTTTTTATTAGTTGGACGCCGCACCGGGCCAGCGCCAAAAATCGAGCTATTCCACGATAAGCGTCGTAGGGGGGTCAGGACAAGTTGCGAGTTCTGTGTAAAAAATCCCACACTACAAAAAAATAAAACCTACAGGAGCGACCACTGTGAGCCGCCTGCTACTGAATTGCGACATCGGCGAAAGCTTTGGCAACTGGACCCTGGGTCTGGACGCCGAGGTCATGCCGTTCATCGATTGCGCCAACGTGGCCTGCGGTTTCCATGCCGGCGACCCGAGCATCATGCGCAAGACTGTCAGCCTGGCGCTCAAGCACGGCGTGCAAGTGGGCGCACACCCCGCCTATCAGGATTTGCAAGGCTTCGGCCGCCGCTCCATGGCTTACACGCCGCAGGAAATCCAGGACCTGCTGCACTACCAGATCGGCGCCCTCGACGGCATCTGCCGGGCGCAAGGCGGGCGGGTGAGCTACGTCAAACCCCACGGCGCGATGTACAACGACATGATGGCCAACCCGACGCAATTGCGCGCCGTGATCCAGGCCGTTGCCGCGTACGGCGACCTGCCGCTGATGCTGCTGGCCACCCGCGACAACAGCGCCGCGCAGGCCCTGGGCGATGAGTACGGCGTGACCTTGTGGTTCGAAGCGTTCGCCGACCGTGCCTACGACAACAAGGGCCATCTGGTTTCGCGCCAGTTGCCCGGTGCCGTGCACCATGATGCCGAAACCATCGTGCAGCAGTCCCTGACCATTTCCCGTGGCGAAGCGCTGATCGCCAGCGACGGCAGCCCGCTGGTGTTGCAGGCCGATACCCTGTGCGTCCACGGGGACAACGCCAGTTCGGTCGCCGCCGTGCAGCGTATCCGCGAGGCATTGAAGAACGCATGAAGCCACGCATTGAAGTAGTGGCCATCGACTGCCTGATGGTGCGTCTGTTTGACGCCATCGCCGAAGCCAATATGCCGTGGATGCTCGCCGCCACCCAGCGCTTGCGCGAGGGCTTTGGCGCGGCGCTGGTGGACCTGGTGCCGTCCTACACCACGCTGATGGTGCATTACGACCTCACCGCGTTGAGCCCGGCCCAGGCGCGGGCATTGATTGATCAAGCCCTGACGGATCTGCAACCGCAAGCCCAGGGCAGCGGCCAGTGCCATGTGCTGCCGGTGTGGTACGACCTGAGTGTCGGCCCTGAGCTGACCTTGCTCAGCCAGCGCAGCGGCTTGAGTGTCGATGCCGTGATCCGCCAGCACAGTGCCCACGAATACCAGGTGTTTGCCCTTGGCTTCGCCCCCGGTTTTGCCTTTATGGGGCTGGTGGACGAAATCCTCGCCACGCCGCGCCTGAGTACGCCACGCAAACGCGTGGCGGCGGGTAGCGTCGGTATCGCCGAACGGCAAACCGCCGCCTATCCGGTGGTATCGCCCGGCGGCTGGAACCTGATCGGCCGCACCCCGGCCAAGCTGTTCGACCGTGATCGCGATGGCTACAGCCTGATGCAGCCCGGCGACACGGTGCGTTTCGCGCCCGTCGACCACGCCGAATTCATCAGGCTGGGTGGCGACGACACCCCGTTGGAGGCCCAGGCATGAGCCGCTTGATCATCGAGGCCAGCACACCGCTGTGCCTGTTGCAGGACGCCGGACGCTTTGGCGTGCGCCACCTCGGCGTGACCCAGGGCGGCGCGCTGGATTGGGTGTCGATGGCCTGGGCCAACTGGCTGCTGGACAACCCGCTGGACGCGCCGGTGGTGGAAATCACCCTGGGCGGCTTCACCCTGCAGGCCGAGGACTATTGCTTGCTGGCGTTGGCCGGTGCGGATTTGGGTGCATACATCGACGAACGGGCCATCAGCCCCGGCCGCAGTTTTATCCTGCAAAAGGGTCAGCGTTTGCGCTTTACCCAGCCGTGCAACGGTGCGCGGGCGTATCTCGCTGCACCGGGCGGGTTTGACGCGCCAGATGTGCTGGGCAGTTGCGCCACGGTTGTGCGTGAGGAACTGGGCGGTGTGGATGGTTTTGGCAAGGCATTGGTCGAAGGCGGGCGCCTGGCCTATTCCGGTACAGGCGGCGCCATGAAGGAACTGAGTGCGCAGGATCTGCGATTCGATAAACCGTTGGATGTGATCGTCGGCGCGCAGATCGGCCAGTTCAGCGGGCAGAGCCTGTTCGACGCGTTCAACACCGAGTGGTCCCTGGACAGCCGCGCCGACCGCATGGGCATGCGCCTGCTGGGCACGCCGTTGCAGTACCAGGGGCCGTCGCTGATTTCCGAAGGGATTCCGTTGGGGGCGATCCAGGTGCCGCCGGATGGGCAGCCAATTGTGTTGCTTAATGATCGGCAGACGATTGGCGGTTACCCGCGCTTGGGCGCGTTGACGCCGTTGGCGCTGGCGCGGCTGGCCCAGTGTTTGCCGGGGGAGAAGGTCAGGTTGGCGCCAGTGGTGCAGGAGACGGCGCATCGGCAGCACATCGACTATTTGCAGCGGTTTTTGAATGGCTAAAAGCATCGCAGGCAAGCCAGCTCCCACAGTTGAATGCATTTCAAAGCTGGAATGCATTCCCCTGTGGGAGCTGGCTTGCCTGCGATAGCGCCAGCGAATACACCGCCTATTTGGACAGAAAACGCATCCCTTCTTCCAACCCTCGAAGGGTCAGCGGATACATCTGATCCTCCACCAACTCCCGCACAATCCCCGTCGACGCCGTATACCCCCAGGTGTCCTTCGGATACGGGTTAATCCAGATCAGCTTCTTGTACTTGGCCATGAAGCGCTGCATCCACACATACCCCGGCTCTTCATTCCAATGCTCGACACTGCCGCCGGCCTGGGTGATTTCATACGGCGCCATCGACGCATCGCCGATAAAGATCACTTTGTAGTCCGCGCCGTACTTGTGCAGCAGGTCCTGGGTGGAGGTGCGTTCCGAGGTGCGGCGCTGATTGTTCTTCCACACCGACTCGTACACGAAGTTATGGAAGTAGAAGTACTCCAGGTGCTTGAACTCGGTCTTGCACGCCGAGAACAGCTCTTCGCAGATCTTCACGTGGGCATCCATCGAGCCGCCGATGTCGAACAACAGCAGCAGCTTGATGGTGTTGCGCCGCTCCGGGCGCATCTGGATATTCAGCAAACCGGCGTCGCGGGCGGTGTGGTCGATGGTGCCGTCGATGTCCAGCTCTTCCGCCGCACCCTGGCGCGCGAATTTGCGCAGGCGGCGCAGGGCGATCTTGATGTTGCGCGTGCCCAGTTCTACCTGGTCGTCGAGGTTCTTGTACTCGCGCTGGTCCCAGACCTTCACCGCCTTGCCCTGGCGCTTGCCCGCGTCGCCGACGCGAATGCCTTCCGGGTTGTAGCCGCCGGAACCGAACGGGCTGGTGCCGCCAGTGCCGATCCATTTGTTGCCACCGGCATGGCGTTCTTTCTGTTCTTCCAGGCGTTTCTTGAACTCTTCGATCAGCTTGTCGAGGCCGCCGAGGGATTGGATTTGCGCGCGTTCTTCATCGCTCAGCGAACGTTCGAATTCCTTGCGCAGCCAGTCTTCGGGGATCAGCGCTTGCAGGTGGTCGTCGAGTTTTTCCAGGCCGTTGAAATAGGCGCCGAAAGCCCGGTCGAACTTGTCGAAGTGCCGCTCGTCCTTGACCAGGATCGCCCGGGCCAAGTAGTAGAACTCGTCCATGTCGGCGAAGGTCACGCGCATTTTCAGGGCGTTGATCAGGTCGAGCAGCTCGCGCACCGACACCGGCACCTTGGCGGCGCGCATTTCATTGAACAGGTTGAGCAGCATCAGCGGTTACCGCGACGGCTCATGAACGCCAGACGCTCCAGCAACTGCACGTCTTGCTCGTTCTTCACCAAGGCGCCGGCCAGCGGCGGGATCGCCTTGGTCGGGTCGCGTTCGCGCAACACGGCTTCGCCGATATTGTCGGCCATCAGCAGCTTGAGCCAGTCCACCAGTTCGGAGGTGGACGGCTTCTTCTTCAGGCCTGGCACCTTGCGCACGTCGAAGAACACGTCCAGCGCTTCGCTGACCAGGTCCTTCTTGATGTCGGGGTAGTGCACATCGACGATCTTTTGCAGGGTGGTGCGGTCGGGGAAGGCGATGTAGTGGAAGAAGCAGCGGCGCAGGAACGCGTCCGGCAGTTCTTTTTCGTTGTTGGAGGTAATGATGATGATCGGGCGTTTCTTCGCCTTGATGGTCTCGTCGATTTCGTAGACGTAGAACTCCATCTTGTCGAGTTCTTGCAGCAGGTCGTTGGGAAACTCGATGTCGGCCTTGTCGATTTCATCGATCAGCAGGATCACCCGCTCTTCGGACTCGAAGGCTTCCCAGAGCTTGCCCTTTTTCAGGTAGTTGCGCACGTCGTGGACCTTGTCCACGCCCAGTTGCGAGTCGCGCAGGCGGCTCACCGCGTCGTACTCGTACAGGCCCTGATGGGCCTTGGTGGTGGACTTGATGTGCCAGGTGATCAGCCTGGCGCCGAAGGATTCGGCCAGTTGCTCGGCGAGCATGGTCTTGCCGGTGCCGGGCTCGCCCTTGACCAGCAGCGGCCGTTCCAGGGTGATGGCGGCGTTGACGGCCAGTTTCAGGTCGTCGGTGGCAACGTAGGCCTGGGTGCCTTCGAACTTCATCGGGTGTTTCCTCGCATTCATCAATGCCCGGACTATACCGCGCAGCCCCGGCGACTGTGAACGCAGACGGGTTATTCAGTCTCTGAATGGGCGGTCACGACCTAAGTGTGTACTCGTACCCAGGTGGGAGCTGGCTTGCCTGCGATAGCGGCGGATCAGACAACACACCTGTAACTGACAGACCGCTATCGCAGGCAAGCCAGCTCCCACACAAACCAGTTCCCACAGTCAGTCCGCGCTAGGCTTGGGTTGTTCGTAGCGCGCATTAAAGGCCTGGATGAAACCATTACGCAAAATCGCCAAAAACGCACCGAACGCGCTGACATCCTGCTGATGCACGCTACCACTCAGCTCCACCCGCGTGGCGAACTGGTTTTTCTGCTGGTTCTTCAGCACCGTCTCGCTGGCACCCACCACGGCTTCCCAGATCGAACGGAAGATGTTCTTGTCCTTGTTTTCCACGTCCTGCTGCCAGTCGAACACTTCGACGTCGCGCAGCAGCGGCTTGATATAGCCGGTCAGCTGGCCTTTTTCCGCCTGGGCCTCGATCACCACGTCGCCGGTGCCGGCCTTGAAGTCGAACTTGCCGTAGGCGGAGGCGAAGGCGTTCATGCGCTTGAGCTGCAAATCCTTGGCGCGGAAACGGAATTCGAAGTTTTCGAAATTGCTCAGCGGATCAAAGGTCGCGCTGGCTTCCAGCGGCGCCTGGCCTTGCAGCAGGGCCTTGCCTTCGAAGCGGGCGTCGCGCTTGCCTTTTACGTCGACGATGTTGGTCAGGTTGTAGAAGCTGGCGTTGACCTCGGTGGCGTTGATGTTCACCGGCGGCTTGGAGCTGAAGTTGTGGAAGGCAATCTTGCCGTCTTCGATGCGCACTTCGTCGAGGGTGATCGGCGCCAGCTTGCTCAGCTGTGCACGCCAGTCGGTGCCTTTACCGGTCTGGGACGCCTGTTTGTTGGCGCCGCCATCGACGAAATTCACCTCAGGCCTGATAAACCGCACCTTGGCCACGACCGCATGGTCGGCCCACAGCGCTGGCCAGCTGACGGACAAGTCGATCAACGGCGCCTTGAGCAGCGGCACTGGCACCTTGCCATCTACCTTGATGATCTCCAGGCCATTGATCTTGTAGGCGCCGCGCCACAGGGCGACGTCCACGTCGCTGACCTGGCCACGGTAGTCGCCCATGTCGGCGAGCTTGTCGTTCAGGTAGTTGCGCACCAGGTAGGGCAGGGCGAGGTCCAGGGCGACCAGCAGCACCACCAGTCCGGCGACGGTCCATAGCAGCCAGCTGTAGCGACGTTTCATTGGGGCGTTCTCCATGTCTGTAGGAAATGGACTCCTGTGAGGCGCGCAACGTTCCTCGACTGGACGCGTTGCGACACGAGGCATACCCTTGGGGCCTTCCTGAATACCGCCCACATAGGACCCGCCATGAGCCGCATCTTTGCAGACAACGCGCACTCCATCGGTAACACGCCCCTGGTGCAGATCAACCGTATCGCCCCCCGTGGCGTGACCATCCTGGCCAAGATCGAAGGGCGTAACCCCGGTTACTCGGTGAAGTGCCGCATTGGCGCGAACATGATCTGGGACGCGGAAAGCACCGGCAAGCTCAAGCCGGGCATGACCATTGTCGAGCCGACGTCGGGCAACACCGGCATCGGCCTGGCGTTTGTCGCCGCCGCCCGTGGCTACAAGCTGCTGCTGACCATGCCGGCGTCCATGAGCATCGAGCGTCGCAAGGTGCTCAAGGCCCTCGGCGCCGAACTGGTGCTGACCGAGCCGGCCAAGGGCATGAAGGGCGCGATTGAAAAAGCCGCTGAAATCGTCGCCAGCGACCCGGCCCAATACTTTATGCCGGGCCAGTTCGAAAACCCGGCCAACCCGGCAATCCATGAAAAAACCACCGGCCCGGAAATCTGGAACGACACCGACGGCGCCGTGGATGTGCTGGTGGCCGGCGTGGGCACCGGTGGCACCATCACCGGCGTGTCGCGCTACATCAAGAACATCGCGGGCAAGCAGATCCTCTCGGTGGCCGTAGAGCCGATCGTCTCGCCGGTCATCACCCAGGCGCTGGCCGGTGAAGAAATCAAGCCGAGCCCGCACAAGATCCAGGGCATCGGCGCCGGTTTTGTGCCGAAAAACCTCGACCTGTCGATGGTTGACCGTGTCGAACTGGCCAGTGATGAAGAATCCAAGGCCATGGCCCTGCGCCTGATGCAGGAAGAGGGGATTCTGTGCGGTATCTCCTGCGGTGCGGCGATGGCCGTGGCCGTGCGCCTGGCGCAGAAGCCGGAGATGCAGGGCAAGACCATCGTGGTGATCCTGCCGGACTCCGGTGAGCGCTACCTGTCGAGCATGTTGTTCAGCGATCTGTTTACCGATCAGGAAAACCAGGCTTGATGTGTGTCAGCGCCGATACCTTGGCCCTTCTGCATAATGGCCCAAGTGTTTATGATGCCCGGCGCATTTTTTCAGGAGTTGCTGCATGACCTTTTCTTTGGCCGCCAAACTGTCGGTGTTGCTGTTGTTCATCGGCAGCACGCTGTATGTGCACCTGCGCGGCAAGGCGCGTTTGCCGCTATTGCGCCAGTTCGTCAACCATTCGGCGCTGTTCGCGCCGTATAACGCCTTGATGTACCTGTTCTCGGCCGTGCCGTCCAAGCCGTACCTGGACCGCAGCAAGTTCCCCGAACTGGACGTGCTCAAGGACAACTGGGAAGTGATCCGCGAAGAGGCCATGCACCTGTTCGACGAGGGGTACATCCGCGCCGCCGAAAAGAACAACGACGCCGGTTTCGGTTCGTTCTTCAAGAAGGGCTGGAAGCGTTTCTACCTCAAGTGGTACGACAAACCGCTGCCCTCGGCCGAGGCGCTGTGCCCGAAAACCGTGGCGCTGGTGAGCAGCATTCCCAACGTCAAGGGCGCGATGTTCGCGCTGTTGCCGGGCGGCAGCCACCTCAACCCGCACCGTGATCCGTTTGCCGGTTCGTTGCGTTATCACCTGGGCCTGTCCACGCCGAACTCCGACGCCTGCCGCATCTTTGTCGACGGCCAGGAGTACGCCTGGCGTGATGGCGACGACGTGATGTTCGACGAAACCTACGTGCACTGGGTGAAGAACGAGACAGAAACCACCCGCGTGATCCTGTTCTGTGACATCGAACGGCCGCTGAGCAATGGCTTCATGACCCGCGTCAACCGTTGGGTCAGCAAGCAACTGGGCCGCGCCACGGCGCCGCAGAACCTGGATGACGAGCGCGTCGGCGGGATCAACCAGGCGTATGCCTGGAGCAAGACCTTCAGTGACAAGTTCAGTGGTGTGGTCAAGCAGTGGAAGCGCAAGCATCCCAAGGCTTACCGGATTGCGCGGCCGGTGTTGGCCGTCGTTGTGTTGGTACTGCTGTGGAAGTGGTTGTTCGGCTGATTTGAAATACGGTCAAACCTGTGGGAGCTGGCTTGCCTGCGATGGCGGCAGGCCAGTCAACATTTGATTAGCTGACCCACCGCTATCGCAGGCAAGCCAGCTCCCACATTTGGTTTTGCAGCGTTGCTTAAGATGCGATCAGCTGGCGCAGGACGTAGTGCAAGATCCCCCCCGCCTTGAAGTATTCCACTTCATTAAGCGTATCAATCCGACACAACACCTCGACTTTCTCGCTGCTGCCATCCTCCCGCGTAATCACCAGCGTCAGGTTCATCCGCGGCACGATCTCTGCGCCCGTCAGCCCGAGAATATCGATCTGCTCCTTGCCGCTGAGCTTGAGGCTCTTGCGGTTCTGATCCAGCTTGAACTGCAACGGCAGCACGCCCATGCCCACCAGGTTGGAACGGTGGATGCGCTCGAAACTCTCGGCAATCACCGCCTTCACCCCCAGCAGGTTCGTACCCTTGGCCGCCCAGTCGCGGCTTGAGCCGGTGCCGTATTCCTGTCCCGCAATCACCACCAAGGGCGTACCCGCCGCCTGGTACTGCATCGACGCGTCGTAGATCGCCATTTTCTCGCCAGTGGGGATATACAGCGTGTTGCCGCCTTCCTCACCGCCGAGCATTTCGTTGCGGATGCGGATGTTGGCAAAAGTGCCGCGCATCATCACTTCATGGTTGCCCCGGCGTGAGCCGTAGGAGTTGAAGTCACGCGGCTCCACGCCTTGCTCGCGCAGGTAGCGCCCGGCGGGGCTGTCGGCCTTGATGTTGCCGGCGGGGGAGATGTGGTCGGTGGTCACCGAGTCGCCCAGCAGGGCCAGGATATTGGCACCCTGGACGTCCTCAATCACCGGCAGCGGCCCGGCGATATCGTCGAAGAACGGCGGATGCTGGATGTAGGTCGAGTCCTTCTGCCACACGTAGGTCGCGGCCTGTGGCACTTCAATGGCTTGCCACTGCGCATCACCGGCAAACACCTCGGCGTATTCCTTGTGGAACATGCCGGTGCTGACCTGGGCCACGGCGTCGGCAATCTCTTTGCTGCTGGGCCAGATGTCCTTGAGGTACACCGGCTTGCCGTCCCTGTCGTTGCCCAGCGGCTCGCGGCTGATGTCGATGCGCACCGTGCCGGCCAATGCATAGGCGACCACCAGCGGCGGCGAGGCCAGCCAGTTGGTTTTCACCAACGGGTGCACGCGGCCTTCGAAGTTGCGGTTGCCGGACAGCACCGAGGCCACGGCCAGGTCGGCCTTCTGGATGGCTTTTTCAATCGGCTCGGGCAGCGGGCCGGAGTTGCCGATGCAGGTGGTGCAGCCATAACCCACGAGGTCAAAGCCGAGCTTGTCGAGGTAGTGGGTCAGGCCCGCCGCCTTGTAGTAGTCGGTGACCACTTTGGAACCCGGCGCCAGGGAAGTCTTGACCCAGGGTTTGCGTGTGAGGCCCTTTTCCACGGCCTTTTTCGCCACCAGACCGGCGGCCATCATCACGCTGGGGTTGGAGGTGTTGGTGCACGACGTGATCGCGGCGATAACCACGGCGCCGTTTTTCAGGCGATAGGTCTGGCCTTCGAAGTCGTAATCGGCTTCACCCACCAAGTCGGCATTGCCTACGGCAACGCCGCCGCCACCTTCGCTTTCCAGGCGCCCGACCTCTTTGCTGGCCGGTTTGAATTGCAGGTCGAGGAAGTCGCTGAATGCCTGGCCGACATTCGGCAGCGACACCCGGTCCTGCGGGCGTTTCGGCCCGGCCAGGCTGGCTTCGACGCTGCCCATGTCCAGGGCCAGGCTGTCGGTGAACACCGGTTCCTGGCCGGCGTGGCGCCACAGGCCCTGGGCCTTGGTGTAGGCCTCGACCAGCTTGACGGTGGCTGACGGACGGCCCGACAGGCGCAAGTAGTCCAGCGTCACTTCATCCACTGGGAAGAAGCCACACGTGGCGCCATATTCCGGGGCCATGTTGGCGATGGTGGCGCGGTCGGCCAACGGCAGGTCGGCCAGGCCGTCGCCATAGAATTCGACGAATTTGCCTACCACGCCTTTCTTGCGCAGCATCTGGGTGACGGTCAGCACCAGGTCGGTGGCGGTGATGCCTTCCTTGAGCTTGCCGGTGAGCTTGAAGCCGATCACTTCCGGAATCAGCATCGACACCGGCTGGCCGAGCATCGCCGCTTCCGCTTCGATGCCGCCCACACCCCAGCCGAGGACGCCGAGGCCGTTGATCATGGTGGTGTGGGAGTCGGTACCGACCAGGGTGTCGGGGAAGGCGTAGGTGCGGCCGTCCTCGTCCTTGGTCCACACGGTGCGGCCGAGGTATTCGAGGTTGACCTGGTGGCAGATGCCGGTGCCTGGCGGCACCACGCTGAAGTTGTCGAAGGCGCTCTGGCCCCAGCGCAGGAAGGCGTAGCGTTCGCCGTTGCGCTGCATTTCGATATCGACGTTCTGTTCGAAGGCGTCGGCGTTGCCGAATTTGTCGACCATCACCGAGTGGTCGATCACCAGGTCCACCGGCGACAGCGGGTTGATACGCTGCGGGTCGCCACCGGCCTTGGCCACCGCAGCGCGCATGGCGGCCAGGTCGACCACGGCGGGGACGCCGGTAAAGTCTTGCATCAGCACTCGGGCGGGGCGGTACTGGATCTCGCGGTCGGACTGGCGCTCCTTGAGCCAGGCGGCGATGGCCTTGAGGTCGGCGCCGGTGACGGTCTTGTCGTCCTCCCAGCGCAGCAGGTTTTCCAGCAGCACCTTGAGCGACATCGGCAGCTTGTCCAGGTCGCCCAGGCTTTTGGCCGCTTCGGGCAGGCTGAAGTAGTGGTAGGTCTTGTCGTCTATTTCCAGGGTTTTAAGGGTTTTCAGGCTATCAAGCGATGACATGACGCGACTCCTTATGATCCGCACGGCTACGGACCTGACGGGACGGACAGAGCTATAAAGCTAGCCCTGTTTTCATTAGCAGGCTAATAACTGGACTCTATGGTGAAGTCCAAGGTTCCGAACTCAGTTATCATGCGCGCGTTTTCATGACAGGCCTTGCGCTACAGCAAGCCAGTTGCCAGGAGAGTTGATGAACACCCTTTTTATGCACTGCCGCCCGGGTTTTGAAGGCGAAGTCTGTTCCGAGATCGCGGAACACGCCGCGCGCCTGAACGTTTCCGGCTACGCCAAGGCCAAGACCGGCAGCGCCTGCGCCGAATTTGTCTGCACCGAAGAAGACGGCGCCCAGCGCCTGATGCACGGCCAGCGTTTTGCCGAGCTGATCTTCCCGCGGCAGTGGGCGCGCGGGGTGTTCATCGACCTGCCGGAAACCGACCGCATCAGCGTGATCCTCGCCCACCTGCGCGAATTCCCGGTGTGCGGCAGCCTGTGGCTGGAGATGGTCGACACCAACGATGGCAAAGAGCTGTCGAACTTCTGCAAGAAATTCGAAGTGCACCTGCGCAAGGCGTTGCTCAACGCCGGCAAGCTGGTGGACGACCCGAGCAAGCCGCGCCTGCTGCTGACCTTCAAGAGCGGTCGCGAAGTGTTCATGGGCCTGGCCGAGTCGAACAACTCGGCAATGTGGCCGATGGGCATCCCGCGTCTCAAGTTCCCGCGTGACGCGCCAAGCCGTTCGACCCTCAAGCTGGAAGAGGCCTGGCACCACTTCATTCCCCGCGACCAGTGGGACGAGCGCCTGCACGGCGACATGACCGGTGTCGACCTCGGTGCCGCCCCCGGCGGTTGGACCTGGCAACTGGTCAACCGGGGCATGCTGGTGACGGCCATCGACAACGGCCCCATGGCCGAAAGCCTGATGGACACTGGCCTGGTGCAACACTTGATGGCCGACGGTTTCACCTTCGTGCCCAAGCAGCCGGTGGACTGGATGGTGTGCGACATCGTCGAGAAACCGGCGCGCAACGCGGCGCTGCTGGAAACCTGGATCGGCGAGGGGCATTGCCGCGAGGCGGTGGTGAACCTGAAGTTGCCGATGAAGCAGCGTTATGCCGAAGTGAAACGTTTGCTGGAACGCATTGAAGAGGGCTTCAAGGCACGTGGCATTCGGGTGGAGATTGGTTGCAAGCAGCTGTATCACGACCGTGAGGAAGTGACCTGCCACCTGCGCCGCCTGGAAACCCCGAAGAAACCCAAGAACCGCTGAATAGTTGAAGTGACCACAAACCCCCTGTGGGAGCGGGCTTGCCCGCGATAGCGGTATAACAATCGACATCTATATTGAATGTGCCCCGGTTATCGCGGGCAAGCCCGCTGCCACACAAGAGCGGGCCGTTTTCAGGAGTGAGATATGAGCCAATCCCAGGATCTGCCGGTCGACGGCATCCTCGACGCCACCGGCCTCAACTGCCCCGAGCCGGTGATGATGCTGCATCAGCACATCCGCGACCTGCCGCCCGGCGGCTTGCTCAAGGTGATCGCGACCGATCCGTCGACCCGTCGCGATATTCCCAAGTTCTGCGTGTTCCTTGACCACGAACTGGTGGATCAACAGGAACAGGCCGGTACGTACCTGTACTGGATCCGCAAGAAGTCCGCTTAACCCAAGGCTTTTGCTGCGCGAATGCGCCGGCGTGCACTGCGCGCCAGGCGCACCAGCAACATCCCCGCTGCACAACTCAGGCCGACGATCAGGCCCTGCCACAAACCGCTCGGGCCGCTCGGCGCGCCTAGCCAGTCGGTGAGCCCCAGCGCATAGCCGACCGGCAGCCCCACGCCCCAATAGGCGAATAAGGTCAGCACCATGGTCACCCGGGTGTCCTGGTAGCCACGCAGGGCGCCGGCCGCCGTGACCTGGATCGAGTCGGAGAACTGGAACAGCGCGGAAAACACGATCAGCGTCGAGGCCAGGTGAATCACCACCGGGTCAGGGGTGTAGATCGCCGCCAGCTGCTCGCGAAACACCAGCATCAGGCTGCACGACAGGCAGGCGTAGGCCACCGCCGTGCCCATGCCGACCCCGGCGGCAAAGCGCGCCTCACGCGGCTCGCCGCGGCCCAGGGCCTGGCCGACGCGCACGGTGACGGCCATGCTCAGGGAGTAGGGGATCATGAACACCAGCGAGCTGACGTTCAGAGCGATTTGATGGCCGGACACCACGGTGGCCCCCAGGCTGCCCAGTAGCAGCGCAATCACCGCAAAAATGCTCGATTCGGCAAATATCGCGACGCCAATTGGCAGGCCGATGCCCAGAATGCGCTTAATCACCGCCCATTGCGGCCAGTCGAAGTGCTTGAACAGCTCGCTGCTCTGGTACGCCGGCCCGAAACGTGTCCACACGGCCAGGCCAATCGCCATCGCCCACATCGAAAGGGCCGTGGCCCAGCCGCAGCCTACGCCGCCCATGGCCGGCAGGCCGAGGTGACCGTAGATGAAGATGTAGTTCAGCGGAATATTCAGCGCCAGGCCAAACAGGCCCATGACCATGCTCGGCCGCGTGCGGCCCAGGCCGTCGCTGAAGCAGCGCAGCACGTAATACAGCGCGATGGCCGGCATGCCAGCGGCGATGCCGTGCAGGTAGCCCATGGACGGCGCGATCAGGTCCGCTTCGACCTTCATGGCGTGCAGGATCGGCTCGGCGCACAACAGCAACAGCGCGCCCATGATTCCGACCACCACTGCCAGCCACAGCGACTGACGTACCAATGGCCCGATCTCGCTGAAGTGACCGGCGCCGAAACGCTGGGCGACTTTGGGCGTAGTGGCCAGCAGGGTGCCGGACATCAGCAAGTACACCGGAATCCAGATCGAATTGCCCAGGCCCACCGCCGCCAGATCCTGGGGGCTGACACGCCCGGCCATCACCGCATCGACAAAGCTCATCGCGGTGGTGGCCAACTGGCCGATCATGATCGGCAGGGCGAGCGTCAGCAGGTCGCGCACTTCCCGGCTGATGCGGGCGGGGCGGGTGAGGGCGGCGGTGGCAGTGTTCACGTACGGGTGTCCAGGAATAAAGGGAGGCGCAAGGACGGCGGATTCTACGCCTTGACGTGATGGTCAGGAAAAATCCTGTGTTAGCGATTTGTAAGCACTCTCCCAAACACCACCAATCCCCTGTGGGAGCTGGCAAGCCAGCTCCCACAACAGCCCATTCATCCACTGGATCTGCGCTGGAACACAGATCGCAAGCCTGTACACTGCGGGTCCGCGAAAGGAGCCTGCCATGTTGATTGTTGCCGACGAAAATATTCCGCTGCTCGACGCCTTCTTTGAAGGGTTTGGCGAGATCCGCCGTGTGCCCGGCCGTGCCATGGACCGCGCCACGGTCGAGCAGGCCGATGTGCTGCTGGTGCGTTCGGTGACCAACGTCAACCGCGCGCTGCTGGAAGGCACGCCGGTTAAGTTTGTCGGCACCTGCACCATCGGCACCGATCACCTCGACCTGGACTACTTCAAGCAGGCCGGCATCCAGTGGTCCAGCGCCCCCGGCTGCAACGCACGGGGCGTGGTGGACTACGTGCTGGGCAGCCTGCAGACCCTGGCCGAGATCGAAGGCGCCGACCTCAATCAACGCACTTACGGCGTTGTCGGTGCCGGCGAAGTCGGCGGGCGGCTGGTCAAGGTCCTCAAGGGCCTGGGCTGGAACGTGCTGGTCTGCGATCCGCCCCGACAGAGCGCCGAAGGGGGCGATTACGTCAGCCTGGAGCAGGTCATCGAGCAATGTGATGTGATCAGCCTGCACACGCCGCTGACCAAGTCCGGCAAGGGCTCCACCTGGCACCTGTTCGACCGTCAGCGCCTCGACCAGCTCAAGCCTGGCACCTGGCTGATCAACGCCAGCCGTGGCGCGGTGGTGGACAACGCGGCCCTGCGCGAGGTGTTGCTGGAGCGCGAAGACCTGCAAGCGGTGCTCGATGTGTGGGAAGGCGAGCCAGAAGTGGACGTCGACCTGGCTGACTTGTGCGTGCTGGCCACGCCGCATATCGCCGGTTACAGCCTGGAAGGCCGCCAGCGTGGTACGGCGCAGATTTACCAGGCGTTCTGTGCACACCTGGGCCAGGAACCGAGCATTCAATTGAGTGACCTGTTGCCGCCGTTGTGGCTGGCCGAGGTGCATCTGAATGCGGACACTGATCCGGCCTGGGCGCTGGCGACCTTGTGCCGCAGTGTGTACGACCCGCGCCGCGATGATGCGGATTTCCGCCGCAGCCTTGTAGGCACCGTGCAAGAGCAGCGCAAGGCCTTTGACCTGCTGCGCAAGCATTACCCGGCACGCCGTGAGATCGATGGCTTGAAGGTGCGTATCAATGGGGAGTCTGCGGCGTTGGCAAGCATCGTGTCGGCATTGGGCGCGACGCTGATTTGATCCCATAAAAAACCCGGCCACCTGGGCCGGGTCGGAAAGAGCTTGGGCGCTTCAGCCTTGCTTGGCAGGCGTGACCAGTCGCTGTTCCAGCTCGCGGCACGCTTGCTGGATCATGTCTTCGGTAATCGGCACTTCGCGGCCTTGGGCGTCGATGATCGAGCAACCCAGGTTGGCCTGATGCGCGGTGCGGACGACTTCTACTTTGTCAGTGCTGCTAGTGTGCAAGGTCATGGCCTGTCTCCTCATCAGGTTGTGTACCTACTCTAATTCCCCCGCGTGACCGCGCTGTTACAACTCCTTGCAAGATCACCGGTTCGAACCCTCAGTCCACCAGAAACCGCTACAAATTTCCAGCCGGGCATTAGACCGATAGCCTCTAGGGGCCCATATCGGCGGGCATAATTAACCTGACTCATTGTTATTTACCCAAGTTCCCCCAATGTTGCTGTGTAGATACCTATCCTCCTTGCGCAGGTGATGCCCTCCATGTTCTCGATCCGTCAACGCCGTGCGATCCGCCTGGCCAGCCGCTTTATTGCGCCCTATCGCTGGCAGGCGCTGGGTGCCTTGCTGGCGCTGATTGTCACGGCGGGCATCACCTTGTCCATGGGGCAGGGCATTCGCCTGCTGGTGGACCAGGGCTTCATGACCCAGTCGCCGCACTTGCTCAACCAGTCCATTGGCCTGTTCATGCTGCTGGTGCTGGGCCTGGCCGTGGGCACGTTTGCGCGGTTCTACCTGGTGTCGTGGATCGGCGAGCGGGTGGTGGCGGACATCCGGCGCCAGGTGTTCAACCACCTGATCTACCTGCATCCCGGCTTCTATGAGAACAATCGCAGCTCGGAAATCCAGTCGCGGCTGACCACCGACACCACCTTGCTGCAATCGGTGATCGGCTCTTCGCTGTCGCTGTTCCTGCGCAATGCCTTGATGGTGATCGGCGGCATCGTGTTGCTGTTTGTCACCAACCCCAAGCTCACCAGCATCGTCGTGGTGGCGTTGCCGCTGGTGTTGGCGCCGATCCTGATCTTCGGCCGCCGCGTGCGCAGTCTGTCGCGCCAGAGCCAGGACCGCATCGCGGACGTGGGCAGCTACGTGTCCGAGACCCTCGGCCAGATCAAGACCGTGCAGGCCTACAACCACCAGGTGCAGGACGAACAGCGCTTCGCCGTGACCGTGGAAGAGGCGTTCACCACGGCGCGCAAGCGTATCCTCCAGCGCGCGTGGCTGATTACCCTGGTGATCATGCTGGTGCTGGGCGCAGTGGGCGTGATGCTGTGGGTCGGCGGCATGGACGTGATCAACGGGCGGATTTCCGGCGGTGAGCTGGCGGCGTTTGTGTTCTACAGCCTGATCGTCGGCAGCGCCGTCGGCACCCTCAGTGAAGTGCTGGGCGAGTTGCAGCGCGCCGCCGGTGCGGCCGAGCGCATCGGTGAGCTGCTGCAGTCGAGCAACGAGATCCAGGCGCCGGCCACCGGTATGGCTCAGTTGCCGGAGCGGGTGAGCGCGGGCGTATGGAGCTGCAAGACCTGCGCTTTTCCTACCCGTCGCGGCCCGACAGCTACGCCATCGACGGCTTGAATCTGACGATCAACCCCGGTGAAACCCTGGCGCTGGTCGGCCCGTCCGGCGCGGGCAAGTCGACAATCTTCGATCTGTTGCTGCGTTTCTATGACCCCCAGCACGGTCGCATCCTGATCGAAGGCCAGCCGCTGACCGAACTGGATCCCATGGACCTGCGCCGTCACTTCGCCCTGGTGTCCCAAAGCCCGGCGCTGTTTTTCGGCAGCGTCGAAGAGAACATCCGCTACGGCAACCCGTCCGCTACCCAGGAACAGGTCGAAGCCGCCGCGCGCATTGCCCACGCCCACGATTTCATCCTGCAAATGCCCGACGGCTACCAGACCCACCTGGGCGACGGCGGCATGGGCCTGTCCGGCGGCCAGCGCCAACGCCTGGCCATCGCCCGCGCCTTGCTGGTGGATGCCCCGATCTTGCTGCTGGACGAAGCCACCAGCGCGCTGGATGCGCAGAGTGAGCACTTGATCCAGCAAGCGTTGCCGCAGCTGATGCAAGGGCGCACCACGCTGGTGATCGCCCATCGACTGGCGACGGTGAAGCACGCCGACCGGATTGCGGTGATGGACCAGGGCAAGCTGGTGGCGGTGGGCACGCACCAGCAGTTGATTGCGAGCAATCCGCTGTATGCGCGGTTGGCGGCGTTGCAGTTCAGTGATGGGGAGGAACCGGTTCACCCTTAAGCAGGAAGGGCGAACGATTTATTGTGGCGAGCGAGCTTGCTCGCGCTGGGCTGCGAAGCAGCCCTGAAACCTGACACCGCATTCTGTCTGGATGAATGCGGTGCCCTTGTTGGGGCTGCTGCGCAGCCCAGCGCGAGCAAGCTCGCTCGCCACAGTGTTATTGGTCGTCGAAGTAGCGCTCATGCCAATCCACCAGCGGCTGCGGCGAATTGAGCTTCTGCCCGTAGATCACCGAATAAGACAGCACGTTCTGCACATACTGGCGGGTTTCGTCGAACGGGATGCTTTCCACCCACACGTCGAAACTCAGGTGGTCGGCGCCACGCAGCCATTGGCGCACGCGGCCGGGGCCGGCGTTATAGGCGGCGGAGGCGAGCACGCGGTTGCCGTTGAACTGGCTGTGCACCTGGCTCAGGTAGGCGGCGCCGAGCTGGATGTTTTTGTCCGGGTCGAGCACCTGGGCCGGGGAGGCCAGGGGGATGCTGAACTTGCGTGCGGTCTCTTTGGCCGTGCCGGGCATCAGTTGCATCAGGCCGCTGGCGCCGACGCCGGAGCGCGCGTCGTCCATGAAGGCGCTTTCCTGGCGGGTGATGGCAAACACCCAGCTCGAATGCAGGCCACGCACCTTGGCTTCGCGCACCAGGGTGTCGCGGTGGGCCATCGGGAAGCGGATGTCCAGGTCGTCCCAGTACTGCGCCTGGCTGATGGTACGGATCGCCGGGAAGTACCACTTCATGTCATAGGCCAGCTTGGCCTGGGCGACCATTTCATCGCGGTTGAAGTGGCGGCTGACGTGGTACCACTCGCGGCGGCCATCGACGATCTGGCCACGGGCGTAGAACTCCAGGGCACGGCGTACGCCTGGGGTGTTGCGCACCTTGTTGACCAGCGCCTGGCTCATCACCAGCGGTCGGTTGGTCAGCTGGTACGGGGATTTGGAGCGGTCGGCGGCGAGGAAGCCGTAGAAATCACGTTCCTTGGCCACGTTTTTATACAGCACCAGCGCTTGCGGGTTTTTCGGCTCGGCCAGTTCGAGGCTGCGGGCCTGCCAGTAGCGCCAGCGGTTGGTGGTCGCCAGGTCTTGTGGGAGTTTGCGGGTGAGCTGGTAGGCATCTTCCCAGCGCGCCAGGCGCAACAGCAGGCGCAGGCGCCATTCGGACACGGTGTTGTCGCGCAGTTCCGGGTCGTACTGGGTCATCACGTCGAGGGCGCGCGGGTCGTAGCGACGGGCCAGGGTCAGGCCGATTTCGCGGGCGATCGACACTTTTTCGTCACGGGAGAAGTGCATGCTGCTGGCGTAGCCGTCGAGCAGGGCCATGGCCTTGTCCGGGTCCTGGCGCGCGAGGCGGCGCAGGCCCAGGCCTACGGCGTCAGACATGGCCTCGTTCACCGGTCGGAAGCGCGATGGGTCGCCGAGCATGTCGGGCTTTTGCGCTACGTCCACCATCAGGCGGCCTTGGGCGCCCAGGGTGGGCAGGGTTTTCACCAGGCTGTTGGCCAGCGCGTAGTTGCGCGCTTCGGCGGCAAGCTTGGCGCGGTCCCAGATCTTCTGCTCGGTGAGTTGGCCGTCGGCGGCCCATTGGGCGAAGGTGGCATCACAGGCGGCAGGCTGGGACTTACCGGTCAGCCAGAGCTTTTCGGTGGTCTTGTAGCCTTCGGCTTTCAGATTGTGGGTGAGCTGGAACTGGCCGTGCAGGCAGTCGAGCTCGACGAAATTGAGCTTGGGGTCGTAGTACTTTTCAAAGGTCTGCCAGTCGCCACGGTCGGCCAGCCAGCGCAGCCAGCGCAACTTCATCCAGTTGGCCTGGGGCAGGTCGCCGTTTTTGCCGAGGAACTGTTCGATTTCCTCGTTGCTCGCGGTTTTCAGGCGCGCGGTCAACTCGTCATAGGCCAGGTACGGCGTCAGCGGATAGTCGGCCAGCGCCTGGCTGTATTGCATGTACGGGCCGGAATCGCCCTTGGCCAGGGCGCGCTTGGCTTCATCGTAATACTGGCGTTGGGTGGTGAGGTCCACGGCCTGGGCAGATTGGGCGGCAGTGGCGGAAAGAAGCAGACAAGATAAAAAGTTGAAAAGGCGACTGCGCATGAGACGTCCGTGCAGAGAAATCACGAATAGCGCCGGCGCGGCCGACACTGATTGCCCCTAGCTTAGCCTTTTGCCCGACGCAGGCGAAAGCTTTGCCGGCCGGTTCGTTCAGGTTGATCAGAAATGTCTTACATAACCTGTCTATAAAGAAAATGCCGGCCGCATCCCACCCCTAACTCAGGTAGAATGCGCGCCCAGTTTTTGGAGAAGCGTATGACCCTGCTCAAATTCAGCGATGTGTCCCTTGCTTTCGGCGCTATGCCGTTGTTGGACAAGGTGTCCTGGCAGATCGCCCGTGGTGAGCGGGTGTGCATCATCGGCCGCAACGGCACCGGCAAGTCCAGCATGATGAAGCTGGTTAAAGGCGACCAGAAGCCCGATGACGGCTCTGTCTGGCGTGCCCCAGGCCTCAAGATCGGCGAATTGCCGCAAGAATTGCCGGTGGCCGACGGACGGACAGTGTTCGACGTGGTTGCCGAAGGCCTCGACGGCGTCGGTGAGTTGCTGGCCCAGTACCATCACCTCGCGCAGAACTGCGTCACCGAAGACGACCTGAACAAGCTGATGCATGTCCAGCAAGACCTCGAAGCCCGTGACGGCTGGCGCGCTTGCAGCAACTGGTGGACAGCACCCTGAGCCGCCTGCAACTGCCGGCCGACAAGACCCTCGCCGAGTTGTCCGGTGGCTGGCGTCGTCGTGTGCTGCTGGCCCAGGCCCTGGTGTCCGAGCCGGATCTGCTGCTGCTCGACGAACCGACCAACCACCTGGACATCGGCGCGATCGCCTGGCTGGAAGAAGCCTCAAGGAATTCCAGGGCGCCGTGCTGTTCATCACGCACGACCGTTCCTTCCTGCAAAACCTGGCCACCCGCATCCTCGAACTGGACCGTGGTGGCCTGATCGACTGGAACGGCGACTACGCCAGCTTCCTGGTGCACAAGGAAGCCACGCTGGCGGCTGAAGAAACCGCCAACGCCCTGTTTGACAAAAAGCTGGCCCAGGAAGAAGTCTGGATCCGCCAGGGCATCAAGGCCCGTCGCACCCGTAACGAAGGCCGCGTACGCGCCCTGAAAGCCCTGCGTGTTGAGCGCAGCGAGCGTCGCGAGCGTACCGGCAAGGCCAATATCCAACTGGATACCGCCGACAAGTCGGGCAAGCAGGTGATGGTGCTGGAAAACGTCAGCTTCCATCACCCGAACGGTCCGTTCCTGATCAAGGACTTCTCGATGGTCCTGCAGCGCGGCGACCGTATCGGCCTGCTCGGCGCCAACGGCACCGGCAAGACCACCTTGCTCAAGCTGATGCTCAACGGTCTGCAACCGACCAGCGGCACCGTGGAAGAGGGCACGCGCATCGACGTGGCCTACTTCGACCAGTTGCGCCACCAGTTGGACCTGGAAAAGACCGTGATCGACAACGTCGCCGAAGGCCGCGACTTTATCGACATCGACGGCCAGAGCCGCCACGTCCTCAGCTACCTGGGCGACTTCCTGTTCAGCCCGCAGCGTGCGCGGACGCCGGTGAAGGCTTTGTCCGGTGGTGAGCGTGCGCGCCTGCTGCTGGCCAAGCTGTTCAGCAAGCCAGCCAACCTGCTGGTGCTCGACGAACCGACCAACGACCTCGACGTGGAAACCCTCGAACTGCTGGAAGAGGTCCTGCTGACCTTCAACGGCACCGTGCTGATGGTCAGTCACGACCGGGCATTCCTCGACAACGTGGTCACCAGCACCCTGGTCTTTGAAGGTGAAGGCAAGGTGCGGGAATACGTCGGTGGTTACCAGGACTGGCTGCGCCAGGGCGGCTCGCCGCGCCTGCTGGGCGTGACCGAGAGCAAGTCCGGCAAGGCCGACCTGAACTCGGCGGTGGTCACTCCGGTGGCGGCTGCTGAGCCGGCTGTCGAAGCGGCACCGGCTGCCAAGAAGAAGTTGAGCTACAAGCTGCAGCGTGAGCTGGAAGCCTTGCCGGGTGATATCGAGGCCAAGGAGCAGCAGATTGCTGCGGTTGAAGCGGACATGGCTGATGCGGGCTTCTACCTGCGTCCGGCGGCTGAGACTGCCAAGGTCATTGCTTCCCTGGAGACGTTGAACCAGGAGTTGGAAGTGCTGGTTGAGCGTTGGGCTGAGTTGGATGCCTGAGTGATCTTGCTGCACTAAAAAGCCCGGCGTTCATTCCTATGAGCGCCGGGCTTTTTATATGAAATGCGATCTAAAAATGTGGGAGCTGGCTTGCCTGCTCCCACAGGTTGATCTCGGTAGGGCTTAAGGGGCTTTGACCAGCTTGACGGCCAGTACGTCGCACGGCGCGCCGTGCAGTACGTCATTGGCCGTGGAACCCAGCAACAGCGCCAAACCATGACGGCCATGGCTGCCCACTACGATCAGGTCGCAGGCCTTTTCCTTGGCCAGGTGGTGAATTTCCTGGCGCGGTTGGCCGTAGGTCAGGTGGCAGTCTTCCTTTTTCAAGTGCGGGTATTTGAGAATCAAACGGTCAAGACGCTCTTTGGCCTGATCAAACTGTTGTTGCTGCAACTGGGAAAGGTCCATCGGTACGTCGCCGCCAAAGGCCATGGCCATGGGCTCGACGATATGCACCAGCGAGAGAATGGCGCCATTGGCCAATGCAGATTCCTGTGCGCGCTTGATCACTGGATCGCACTCTTCGGTCAGATCGACAGCGACCAGAATATGTTGGTAGGGCATGAGGCGTTCCTCCAAGGGACTGCAATAAATTCAGTATGGCTGCTTTCAAGCGGATGGGGTTGCGTCAGATCAAATCCGCTCATCTAGAAATTCGGGAGTACACATATGACGGTCTGGATAGTGGTGTCAATCCTTGTGGTGGTGTTGAGCCCTCTGGCATGGCTGCGTCCGTCGCGCCATCAGAGCGGGCGCATGGCCCTGCGTATGGAGGCGCGCCGCATCGGCCTGGCCATGCAGTTGTCGCCCCAGGAGTGGCCGCACTGGCTCAAGCAGGAGCCGCCGAGCCCCTGTGCGCAGTACTGTCGGCCACGCCGTGGCAGCACGCCGGCGCTGTGGAGCTACTGGCAGTTGGAGCCGGGGGTGTGGGTCAACCAATGGCGTGAAGTCTGCGTCGATGAAAAGTTGTTGCCGTATTTTTCGAGGCTGCCGGACAACGTCTACAAGATCGAGGCCGACAAGCAGATGATCGCCTTGTACTGGGGCGAGAAGGGTGAGGCGAGCGTGTTGCAGGACATCGACAGGCTGCTCAAGGCACTGGCCTGAGAAACAGCACGCAATAAAAAGCCCGACATCATCATCGGGCTGGAGTTGGCCAGGCAGGCCGGTAATTTCGTGTTGCACGCGTCGGATGTTCATCCAGACGCTTTACGGTTGCGGCTAGCCTAGCCGCATATCCCGTTCTGTACAGCCCTTTCCCAGAACTTTTCCATTATTGATTTCGTGAATATTTGAATATTGACGAGGCGCGTGCCTGTGCTTCGGGTTCTGAAATGACTGGAAAGTCGCGTTTTTCCTAGCCTTTCGAGCGATTGACAATTGCCCGGAATTGGATGAAGGTGGCGTACCCAAATCAAACGGGCGTATGAATTGAGCGTTTGTCTGTCAGACCGCTCATACAGAATCCCGACTATCGCATTGGCGGGTGTGCCTGGCGGATTGGCCTGAACGTTGACGAAAAGCTCAATGTCCAACCAATAGGCCAGCGTCCAATGTGTACTGTTCAGCGTCCATATCGTGGAGATCAGTTGATGATTTACGAAGGTAAAGCCATCACGGTTAAGGCTCTTGAAAGCGGCATCGTCGAATTGAAGTTCGACCTCAAGGGTGAGTCCGTCAACAAGTTCAACCGTCTAACCCTGAATGAATTGCGTCAGGCCGTAGACACCATCAAAGCAGATGCTTCGGTCAAGGGTGTGATCGTTTCCAGCGGCAAGGACGTGTTTATCGTCGGCGCGGACATCACCGAATTCGTCGACAACTTCAAGCTGCCCGATGCCGAGCTGGTGGCTGGCAACCTCGAAGCCAACAAGATTTTCAGCGATTTCGAAGACCTCAACGTACCGACCGTTGCCGCGATCAATGGCATCGCATTGGGCGGCGGCCTGGAAATGTGCCTGGCGGCGGACTTCCGCGTCATGTCGGCCACGGCCAAGATCGGTCTGCCTGAAGTCAAGCTGGGCATCTACCCAGGCTTTGGCGGCACCGTCCGTCTGCCGCGTATCATCGGTGCCGACAACGCCATCGAGTGGATCGCCGCCGGCAAGGAAAACCGTGCTGAAGACGCGCTGAAAGTCGGCGCCGTCGATGCCGTGGTTGCCCCGGACAAACTGGCCGAAGCCGCACTGAACCTGATCAAGGGCGCCATCAGCGGCGAATTTGACTACAAGGCCAAGCGTCAGCCGAAGCTGGAAAAACTCAAGCTCAATGCCATCGAACAAATGATGTCGTTCGAAACCGCCAAAGGTTTCGTGGCTGGCCAGGCCGGCCCGAACTACCCGGCGCCGGTTGAAGCGATCAAGACCATCCAGAAGGCGGCGAACTTCGGTCGCGACAAAGCCCTGGAAGTGGAAGCGGCAGGTTTCGTCAAACTGGCGAAAACCTCGGCAGCCCAGAGCCTGATCGGCCTGTTCCTGAACGATCAGGAACTGAAGAAAAAGGCCAAGGCCTACGACGAAATCGCGCGCGACGTGAAACAGGCTGCCGTACTCGGCGCCGGTATCATGGGCGGCGGCATCGCCTATCAGTCGGCGTCCAAAGGCACGCCGATCCTGATGAAAGACATCAACGAGCACGGCATCGAGCAAGGCCTGGCGGAAGCCGCCAAGCTGCTGGTCGGCCGTGTGGACAAAGGTCGCATGACCGCCGCGAAGATGGCTGAAGTGCTTAACGGCATTCGTCCTACGCTGTCCTACGGCGATTTCGGCCACGTCGACCTGGTGGTCGAAGCGGTTGTCGAGAACCCGAAGGTCAAGCAGGCCGTACTGGCTGAAGTCGAAGGCCAGGTGAAGGAAGACACCATCCTGGCGTCGAACACCTCGACCATTTCCATCTCGCTGCTGGCCAAGGCCCTCAAGCGCCCGGAAAACTTCGTCGGCATGCACTTCTTCAACCCGGTGCACATGATGCCGCTGGTGGAAGTGATCCGTGGCGAGAAGTCCAGCGAGCTGGCCGTTGCCACCACCGTTGCCTACGCGAAGAAAATGGGCAAGAACCCGATCGTGGTCAATGACTGCCCGGGCTTCCTGGTCAACCGCGTGCTGTTCCCGTACTTCGGCGGTTTCGCCAAGCTGGTCAGCGCTGGCGTGGACTTCGTGCGCATCGACAAAGTCATGGAAAAATTCGGCTGGCCGATGGGCCCGGCGTACCTGATGGACGTGGTCGGCATCGACACCGGCCACCATGGTCGCGACGTGATGGCTGAAGGCTTCCCGGACCGCATGAAAGACGACCGCCGCTCGGCGATCGACGCGCTGTACGAGGCCAAGCGCCTGGGCCAGAAGAACGGCAAGGGCTTCTATGCCTACGAGGCTGACAAGAAGGGCAAGCAGAAGAAAGTGGCCGATCCATCGGTTCACGAAGTACTCGCGCCTGTCATCTACGAGCAGCGTGAGGTGTCGGACGAAGACATCATCAACTGGATGATGATCGCCCTGTGCCTGGAAACCGTGCGTTGCCTGGAAGATGGCATCGTCGAAACCGCCGCCGAAGCCGATATGGGCCTGGTGTACGGTATTGGTTTCCCTCCATTCCGTGGTGGTGCGCTGCGTTACATCGACTCGATCGGTGTGGCCGAGTTCGTTGCCCTGGCTGATCAGTACGCTGATTTGGGCCCGCTGTACCACCCGACCGCGAAGCTGCGTGAAATGGCCAAGAACGGCCAGAGCTTCTTCGGTTAAGCGCCCAGACGACTAGAGCGAGAATATTTATGAGCTTGAATCCAAGAGACGTGGTGATTGTCGATTTCGGTCGCACGCCAATGGGCCGCTCCAAGGGCGGCATGCACCGCAACACCCGCGCCGAAGACATGTCGGCGCACCTGATCAGCAAATTGCTGGAACGTAACGTCAAGGTCGATCCGAGCGAAGTCGAGGACGTGATCTGGGGCTGCGTCAACCAGACCCTGGAGCAAGGCTGGAACATCGCGCGCATGGCGTCGCTGATGACCCAGATCCCGCACACCGCTGCCGGCCAGACCGTCAGCCGCCTGTGTGGCTCGTCGATGAGCGCGCTGCACACCGCTGCGCAAGCGATCATGACCGGCAACGGTGATGTGTTCGTGGTCGGCGGCGTGGAGCACATGGGCCACGTCAGCATGATGCACGGCGTCGATCCCAACCCGCACATGTCGCTGTACGCGGCGAAAGCCTCGGGCATGATGGGCCTGACCGCGGAAATGCTCGGCAAAATGCACGGCATCACCCGCGAAGCCCAGGACGCGTTCGGCGTGCGTTCCCACCAGCTCGCCCACAAGGCGACCGTGGAAGGCAAGTTCAAGGATGAGATCATCCCGATGAACGGCTACGACGAGAACGGTTTCCTGAAACTGTTCGACTACGACGAAACCATTCGTCCGGACACCACCCTGGAAAGCCTGGCGGCCTTGAAGCCAGCCTTCAATCCAAAGGGCGGCACCGTGACGGCGGGCACTTCGTCGCAAATCACGGATGGCGCTTCGTGCATGATCGTGATGTCGGCGCAGCGTGCCCAGGACCTGGGTATCCAGCCGCTGGCAGTGATCCGTTCGATGGCCGTGGCGGGTGTGGACCCGGCGATCATGGGCTATGGTCCAGTACCGGCCACACAAAAAGCCTTGAAGCGCGCGGGCCTGACCATCTCCGATATCGACTTCTTTGAGCTCAACGAAGCTTTCGCCGCACAGGCCTTGCCAGTGCTGAAAGATTTGAAAGTACTCGACAAGATGAACGAGAAGGTTAACCTGCACGGCGGTGCGATTGCCCTGGGTCACCCATTTGGTTGCTCCGGTGCACGTATCTCCGGCACTTTGCTTAACGTGATGAAGCAAAATGGCGGCAACCTTGGCGTTGCCACCATGTGCATTGGTCTCGGCCAAGGCATTTCCACCGTCTTCGAACGCGTCTAAGCGTTGGGTTGACGGAAGCCGGGGCCCAGTGCCCCGGTTTTTGTTTTTGGGTGGTTTCGTAATTTTTTTTTAACAAATTTTGCAAGAGGGCCAGAGCATGCAAGTCGAACCAGGGCTCTACCAGCATTATAAAGGTCCGCAGTACCGCGTTTTCAGTGTGGCGCGGCACTCCGAGACCGAAGAGGAAGTGGTGTTCTACCAAGCACTGTATGGCGATTACGGCTTTTGGGTACGCCCCTTGAGCATGTTTGTCGAGACCGTCGAAGTTGACGGCGAGCAGGTCCCGCGCTTTGCTTTGGTGCAGGCCGAAGCCAGTCTTTTTTCAGGGCAATAACGGCAGGTCGCGCAGAATGCTGCGCTTGACCTCACCTTGTTGCCACTATATATAGCGTTGCCGCGACAGGCGCCAACTGCCTTTCACTTCTCGAATTCAGGAATTTTCCGATCCATGGGCAAATCGCTGGTCATTGTGGAATCCCCGGCTAAGGCCAAGACCATCAACAAGTACTTGGGTAACGAGTACGTGGTGAAGTCGAGTATCGGCCATATCCGAGACCTGCCCACCAGCGGTTCGGCTAGCGCCAGCAAGGAGCCTGCCGCCAAGCGCGGCAAGGCCGCTGCGGGCGAAGGTCCGGTGCTCACGCCTAAAGAGAAAGCGCGCAAGCAGCTGGTCTCGCGCATGGGTGTAGACCCGGATCATGGCTGGAAGGCCAAGTACGAAATCCTTCCGGGCAAGGAAAAGGTCATCGAAGAGCTGCGCCGGCTCGCCAAAGATGCCGACACCATCTATCTCGCAACGGACTTGGACCGCGAAGGGGAAGCCATTGCCTGGCACCTGCGGGAAGCCATCGGCGGTGATGACAGCCGCTACAAGCGTGTGGTGTTCAACGAAATCACCAAGAAAGCCATCCAGGAAGCCTTCTCCAAGCCGGGCGAGCTGGACATCGACCGCGTCAACGCCCAGCAGGCCCGTCGTTTCCTCGACCGCGTCGTGGGCTACATGGTCTCGCCGCTGCTGTGGGCGAAGATCGCCCGTGGCCTGTCCGCCGGCCGTGTGCAATCGGTTGCGGTGAAGCTGGTGGTGGAGCGTGAGCGCGAGATCCGTGCGTTCATCCCTGAAGAGTATTGGGAAGTCCACGCCGACCTCGGCACCGCCAAGGGCGCCAACGTGCGCTTCGAAGTGGCCCGCGAGAAAGGCGAGGCCTTCAAGCCGCTGAACGAAGCCCAGGCCATGGCCGCGCTGGAGAAGCTCAAGTCTTCCAGCTACAGCATCGTCAAGCGTGAAGACAAACCGACCAGCAGCAAGCCGTCGGCGCCGTTCATCACGTCCACCTTGCAACAGGCGGCGAGCAACCGCCTGGGCTTCGGTGTGAAGAAAACCATGATGATGGCCCAGCGCTTGTACGAAGCCGGCTACATCACTTATATGCGTACTGACTCCACCAACCTGTCGCAAGACGCGGTGGCGATGGCGCGTACGTATATTGAAGGCGAGTTCGGCAAGAAGTACCTGCCAGAGAACCCGAACGTCTACAGCAGCAAGGAAGGCGCACAGGAGGCTCACGAAGCGATTCGTCCTTCTGACGCCAACACCACGCCGGCCAAGCTGACCGGCATGGAGCGCGACGCTGAGCGCCTCTACGAGCTGATCTGGCGCCAATTCCTGGCCTGCCAGATGCTGCCGGCGCAATACCTGTCCACCACCGTGACGGTGGCCGCTTCCGATTTCGAGCTGCGCGCCAAGGGCCGTATCCTCAAGTTCGACGGCTACACCCGTGTGATGCCGCAAATCGCCAAGCCAGGCGACGACGACGTGCTGCCGGACATGGCCCAGGGCGATACGCTGAAACTGATCAAGCTTGATCCGTCCCAACACTTCACCAAGCCGCCGGCCCGTTACTCGGAAGCCAGCCTGGTGAAAGAGATGGAAAAACGCGGTATCGGTCGTCCTTCGACCTATGCGGCGATCATCTCGACCATTCAGGACCGTGGCTACGTCGCGCTGCATAACCGTCGCTTCTACTCGGAAAAGATGGGCGACATCGTCACCGAGCGCCTGTCCGAGAGCTTCTCCAACCTGATGGACTACGGCTTCACCGCCGGCATGGAAGAGAACCTCGATGACGTGGCCCAGGGCGAGCGCGACTGGAAAAGCGTGCTGGACGAGTTCTACGGCGACTTCAAGAAGAAGCTCGAAGTGGCCGAAAGCCCAGAGCACGGCATGCGCGCCAACCAGCCGGTGATGACGGACATCCCGTGCCTGACGTGTGGCCGTCCGATGCAGATCCGTACTGCATCCACCGGCGTGTTCCTCGGTTGCTCGGGCTACAGCCTGCCGCCGAAAGAGCGCTGCAAGGCCACGGTCAACCTGGTGCCGGGCGATGAAATTGCGGCTGACGACGAGGGTGAATCCGAGTCGCTGGTACTGCGTGGCAAGCACCGCTGCCCGATCTGCAGCACGGCGATGGACGCCTACCTGCTGGACGAGAAGCACAAGCTGCACATCTGCGGTAACAACCCGGATTGCAACGGCTACGAGATTGAAGAGGGCACCTACCGCATCAAGGGCTACGAAGGTCCGAGCCTGGAATGCGACAAGTGCGGCAGCGAGATGCAACTCAAGACCGGCCGCTTCGGCAAGTTCTTCGGTTGCACCAATGCGACCTGCAAGAACACCCGCAAGCTGCTGAAAAGCGGTGATGCGGCGCCGCCGAAGATGGACCCGGTGAAGATGCCGGAGCTCAAGTGCGAGAAGGTCAACGACACTTACATCTTGCGTGACGGTGCTTCGGGCCTGTTCCTGGCCGCGAGCCAGTTCCCGAAAAACCGCGAGACCCGTGCGCCGTTGGTCATGGAGATTGTGCCGCACAAGGATGAGATCGATCCGAAGTACCACTTCCTGTGTGAAGCGCCGAAGAAGGATCCGGATGGTCGTCCAGCCGTGATCCGCTACAGCCGCAAGACCAAGGAGCAGTACGTGCAGACCGAAGTGGACGGCAAGCCTACGGGCTGGAAGGCGTTCTACGACGGCGGCAAGTGGAAGGTCGAGGACAAGCGCCAGGGCGCTTGATCGACTAAGCTGCACCTACAAAGGCCGCCTGCAAGGGCGGCCTTTTTTTACGCTTGCAGTGCGCTTGGATGATCCGTGACACTGCTGGGCCAGCATCACGCCTCTTTTCGTTGTGGAGACTGCCGTTATGGCCAACGAACTCTATACCCGTACCAATCAGAAAATTTACTTCGCGGGTTTGTCCCTGGAGGCCCTTGGCCGCGCCGAGGAAGGGAAGGAGATGAATGCCATCGCGTTGGTCCAGGCGGGGCGTGAAGCGGCGTTGTTCCATCTCTACGGTGCGTTGCTGGGCTTGTGCCATGAGATCGCCGGGTTCTATCGCTTGCCTCAGGCCGGTGCGCCGCGTGCAGAACTGATCATGACCCACGAAGTCCTGGAGACCATGGCCATCCCCGAACTTGCCGAACTGGTGGAAATGGCCCAGAGCCCCGACAGTTGGGTGGCGCGCTTGCTCAAGGCCCATGCCGATATGTTCCAGCCGCCGCGCGTTCCCCATGTGCCCAAGGGGGACGTGACCCAGCCGCTGATCGTGGCGGTTTCGTTGGAAGAAGATGAGCCCAAGCCATTGAGTCGGGAAGAGCTGGAAGGCTGGCGCCAGGCGCTGAAAAAGCTGGCGTTGCGCTTTCGTGAAGGCTTGAACGAGTGCTAAGGCACCCCCATTGTTCAGTTACACAGCAGAGAGCACCATTCATCATGCTGTAAAGAAACCTCTTCAGATCCTCAGCGGGGCCGGGTGGATGACTGATATAATCGCGGCCTTTCGTGGAGAACAGACTTTTATGCCAACGTCCTTTCTGGAAATTGTTGAACTGCCTGACGGCCGAATCGAGCTGCGCCGGGCTGAGGACGAGGGTTCTCTGGTGACTTTGGATTTTTCCGAGGACGCAAAGGCGTTCCTGCAAGGCCAGCACGTGGAAGTGGCAAAAGCCATGTTGAGCGTGGGTGTGCAGATGGCAGGTCGCCTGGCGGAAGGCGAGCCGGAGAAAGATGATGGGCCGCGGGTTCTTCACTGAGAGCTGTGGTTAAGGGTCTTTGGTAGCTATGCGGGCCTAGCGGGCTTTTTGTGGCGAGCGAGCTTGCTCGCGCTGGGCTGCGAAGCGGCCCTGAATAGATTGACGCGGTATATCAGGCATTCCACGGTGTCTGGTTTTGGGGCTGCTTTGCAGCCCAGCGCGAGCAAGCTCGCTCGCCACGGCAAGCGCGCCCACCACAGGCCAGGCCTGCGATCTTATCCCAATCGAATATTCAAACTTTGAGCATCGCCCGTACGTGCAGCACTGATCAGTTGCTGCTTGGCGCTTGCACTCAACGGATTCAACCAACTCACCACCGTATGGCTACGGCCCAGGCGCAACGCTTCGCAGGTCAACTGCTGGGCACTTTGCGCGCCGCGCGGTTGCAGCAGCAGGATGCGTTCACGGTTGAGGCCGGCGTCCCGTAGCCAGGTCTGGGTCAGGCTGGCGGGCGGGGCGATCAGCGTCAGCCAGCGGGCGTCGTCCTGTTCTTCGCTCAGTTCGCGCAGGATTGGCGCCAGCAGGCTCAGGCAGCTCCCGGCCGCACCGCGCAACGACAATTCACTGAACGCCTCGGGCTCGGCGCTCCAGGGCGCCTCGACCGTTTCCTTGAGGATAGGCGCAAGGGGTTGGGCCATAAAGGCCTCGAACAGCGACAGTTGTGTGTGTTGCGGGGTGTGCACGAGCTGCATGATGCCTCCTTTAGCGGCGAATGACGCCGACGCTCAAGCCTTCGATCACCAGGTCCTGATCTTTCAGGTTCACTTCAATCGGGGCGAACTCAGGGTTCTCGGCCAGGAGCCAGACCTTGCTGCCTTCGCGCTTGAAGCGTTTGACGGTGACTTCATCGCCGATACGGGCGACGACGATCTGGCCATTACGGGCTTCGCGGGTGGTGTGGACGGCCAGCAGGTCGCCATCGAAGATGCCCACGTCCTTCATGCTCATGCCATGGACGCGCAACAGGTAGTCGGCGCGAGGATGGAAGAAGGTCGGGTTGATGTTGCAGGATTCCTCGACGTGCTGCTGCGCCAGGATCGGCGCACCGGCGGCGACGCGACCGATGATCGGCAGGGTCGATTCGTCGGCCTTGGCTTCGAAGCCAGGGATGCGAATGCCGCGTGAGGCACCTGGGGTCATCTCGATCGCGCCTTTGCGAGCGAGGGCCTTGAGGTGTTCTTCGGCGGCGTTGGGGGATTTGAATCCCAGTTCCAGCGCAATCTCCGCTCGAGTCGGCGGGTAGCCGTTGTCATCGAGGCAGCGCTTGATAAAAGCCAGAATCTCAGCTTGGCGTGGCGTCAGTTTTAGCATGTTGATCGCTCTGTCTTTTTATACAGTGACTGGGATTATATACAGTGGACTGCGCTTGGCAATCATCCTTTTCTACCACTCCGCTGGACGGTCATTCGGCACCCCTCCTACAAGCCGGAGATAGCGCTGCCTACAGACCGGGAAGGATGTGATTAAATAGCGATGAAATAGATGACTGCCCGGCCGGAAAACGGCCCCTCAGGGTTGACAAGACACAACCTGAAACGTATGTTTCAAACAAGTGTTTGTCAGGCGGAGTAGCCATGGCCCAGTCGGAAACCGTTGAACGCATTCTCGATGCTGCCGAGCAGTTGTTCGCGGAAAAAGGATTTGCTGAAACTTCATTGCGGCTGATCACCAGCAAGGCCGGGGTCAACCTCGCCGCGGTGAATTACCATTTCGGCTCGAAAAAGGCCCTGATCCAGGCGGTGTTCTCGCGCTTCCTGGGGCCGTTCTGCGCCAGTCTCGACCGCGAGCTGGAGCGCCGCCAGACCAAGCCCGAAAACAAGCCAAGCCTGGAAGACCTGCTGGAAATCCTCGTCGAGCAAGCGCTAGTGGTGCAACCGCGCAGCGGCAACGACCTGTCGATCTTCATGCGTTTGCTCGGCTTGGCGTTCAGCCAGAGCCAGGGTCACTTGCGCCGTTACCTGGAAGACATGTACGGCAAGGTTTTCCGTCGCTATATGTTGCTGGTCAATGAGGCGGCCCCGCGCATTCCGCCCATCGAGTTGTTCTGGCGCGTGCACTTCATGCTCGGCGCCGCGGCGTTCAGCATGTCCGGGATCAAGGCCTTGCGTGCCATTGCCGAGACCGACTTCGGGGTGAACACCTCCATCGAGCAAGTCATGCGCCTGATGGTGCCGTTCCTCGCCGCCGGCATGCGCGCCGAAACCGGGGTCACCGACCAGGCCATGGCTGCCGCGCAATTGCGCCCACGCAGCAAATCCGCACCGGCCGTCGCCAAGGTTTGACCCACCCGGGTGTGCGCGGCCGCTTGCATCCGCTAAGCTAGCCGCCCATGCCGAATTCAGCTATTTACTCGCAACCCGCTGTGCTCACCCTGCTTATCGCATCCGGTGAGTGCAGCGGGTTGTGTGCGTTATTTAAGGAAGGTTTATGACTGCTGCCCTGCAAGGTTCTTTGATGGTTGACGTGGCCGGCACCTGGCTGACGGCCGAGGACCGCCACCTGTTGCGCCAGCCTGAAGTGGGCGGCCTGATCATTTTTGCGCGCAATATCGAACACCCGCGCCAGGTGCGGGAGTTGAGCGCGGCGATTCGTGCCGTGCGCCCGGACCTGCTGCTGGCCGTCGATCAGGAGGGCGGTCGTGTGCAGCGCCTGCGCCAGGGCTTTGTACGCCTGCCGGCCATGCGTGCGCTGGCTGACAATCCCAACGCCGAATACCTGGCCGAACAGTGCGGCTGGATCATGGCCACTGAAGTGCTGGCCGTGGGCCTGGACCTGAGCTTTGCCCCGGTGCTGGACCTGGATTACCAGCGCAGCGCCGTGGTCGGCACCCGTTCTTTCGAGGGCGACCCCGAGCGCGCCGCCGTGCTCGCCGGTGCTTTTATCCGTGGCATGAACAGCGCTGGCATGGCCGCCACCGGTAAACATTTTCCGGGACACGGCTGGGCTGAAGCCGATTCCCACGTTGCCATTCCCAATGATGAGCGCAGCCTGGACCAGATCCGCGCAAATGACCTGGTGCCTTTCGCGCGCCTGAGTAAACAGTTGGCCGCAGTCATGCCGGCCCACGTCATCTACCCGCAGGTTGATTCCCAGCCCGCAGGCTTTTCGCGCCGTTGGTTGCAGGACATCCTGCGCGGCGAGTTGCAGTTTGATGGGGTGATTTTCAGTGATGACCTGTCCATGGCGGGTGCCCATGTGGTCGGCGATGCGGCCAGTCGGATTGAAGCTGCGCTGACGGCGGGTTGCGACATGGGGCTGGTGTGTAACGATCGTGCGGCGGCGGAGTTGGCATTGACCGCTGCGCAGCGGATGAAGGTCAAGCCTTCCGCACGCATTGCGCGGATGCGCGGGCAGGCGATTGCGTCGACGGATTACAAGCAGGACCCGCGCTGGTTGGCGGCGCTGACTGCGTTGCGGGATGCGCAGTTGATCGACTGAAGACCGCGTCGCGGCCATCGCAGGCAAGCCAGCTCCCACATTCGACCGAGTACATATTTTGAAAGGCGGTCAACATGTGGGAGCGGGCTTGCCCTCGATAGCGGTCTAACAGTCAGCGCTTCTCTTGCTTATTGGGCAAAGGCGCAAACAACGCCTCGATATCCTCGTTACCCAACTGCCAATCCCCCGTCGTACGCCCATCCAGCACGCCTGCCGCCAAGTCGGACTTTTCCTTCTGCAGATGCTGGATTTTCTCCTCCACCGTGCCCCGCGCAATCATCTTGTAGACGAACACCGGCTTCTCCTGGCCGATACGATACGCACGGTCAGTCGCCTGGTTTTCCGTGGCCGGGTTCCACCATGGGTCATAGTGGATCACCGTGTCCGCTTCCGTCAGGTTCAGGCCCACGCCGCCAGCCTTCAGGCTGATGAGAAAAATCTGCAGCTTGCCGCTCTGGAAGTCCTTCACCGGCGTGCGCCGATCGCGGGTCTGACCGGTCAACAGGGCGTAGGCAATGCCGCGCTTTTTCAGCTCGGCTTCGATCAGGCTGAGCATCGAGGTGAATTGTGAAAACAACAGGATTCGCCGCCCCTCGGCAAACAGTTCTTCGAGCATTTCCATCAGGCTGTCGAGCTTGCCCGAGCTGCTGCCACGGGCGGGCAGGGCGGCGTCGTTGACCAGGCGCAGGTCGCAGCACACCTGGCGCAGCTTGAGCAGTGCTTCAAGAATGATGATCTGGCTGCGCGCCACGCCCTTGCGGGTGATTTCGTCGCGCACCTTCTTGTCCATGGCCAGGCGCATGGTTTCGTATACGTCGCGCTGGGCCTCGTTGAGATCGACCCAGTGGATGATCTCGGTCTTGGGCGGCAGCTCCGTGGCCACCTGTTCTTTGGTGCGACGCAGCAGGAAGGGTTTGATCCGACCGTTGAGGTGCTGCAATCGCACTTCGCTGGCGCGCTTTTCGATGGGCACGCGGTAATCGCGGTTGAAGCTCTTCACGTCACCCAGCCAGCCCGGCAGCAGGAAGTGGAACAGCGACCACAGTTCACCCAAGTGGTTTTCCAGCGGCGTGCCGCTCAGGCACAGGCGCTGCCGCGCATTCAGCTCGCGCGCGGCCTGGGCCGCCTTGCTGTTGGGGTTCTTGATGTACTGGGCTTCGTCAAGTATCAGCACATGCAGCGGCTGGGCGGCGAGCAGTTCGATGTCCTTGGGGAGCAGGGCGTAGGTGGTCAGCAGCAGGTCATAGTCCTGCAGGTTCTGGAAGTGTTTCTTACGCCCGGCGCCGTAGAGGGCCACGACCTTGAGTTGCGGGGTGAAATGCGCCGCTTCATCGAGCCAGTTGGGGATCAGACTGGTGGGCATCACCACCATGCACGGGCGGTCCAGGCGCCCGGCGTTTTTCTCCGTGAGAATGTGCGCCAGGGTTTGCAGGGTTTTGCCCAGGCCCATGTCGTCCGCAAGAATGCCGCCCACATCCAACTGGCGCAGTGACTGCATCCAGCTCAAGCCTTCCAGCTGATACGGGCGCAAGGTCGCGTTCAGCCCCTCGGGGGCCACGCAGGTGAAGTCCTTGATATCCCGCAGGCGCTGGGCGAAGTTGCGGATTTTTTCGCCGCCCTCCCATTGCAGGGGCAAATCTTCCAGCGGGTTCAGGCGAATGGCGTCGGCCTTGGCCAGGCGCAAGGTGGTGGTACCGGCTTCCTGTAGGTAGAACTCGCCGAGGGTCGCCAGCACCGGCTTCAAGCGGCCGTAGGGCAGCGCCACTTGCAGCGGGCCATGGCCATTGGGCAGGCCGGGGATATTCACCAGGATCAGCTCGTCATCACGCCGCCGTGCGAGTTTTTCCGGGTTGAGGATCTCGGTGTGGGAGCGCATCAGGTTCAACAGGATCGGCAGCAGACTCAGGCGCTCGCCGTTGACGATGATCCCCAGTTCCAGGTCGAACCAGTCGCGCTCCGGCCCCTCGTCGACGGTGGCGTACCAGTCATCCACGGCGCTCAGGTCAAAGCCGAAATCATCATCGATCAGCAACTCCCAGCCCTCGGCGCGCAAGGTGGGCGATACGTTCAGGGTGAAGTTCAGCCAGGCGCTGTCATTGACCATCTCGAACAGTTCGCCGGCGCTCTCCGGCAAGGCTTTGCTCTGACGCGTGGCGATCTTGAAACCGAGCAAGCGCAGTTGCTCGCGATAGGGCTGTTCCAGCTCGGGATGGCGCTTGATCCGCAGGCTCTGGGTGTCCTGGCGGACGATGATGTCGGCGTTCTTCTGCCCGCTGACATAGTTGCCCAGGTAGTTGAACGACAGCGCCGCACGGTGCTGGATGTAGCGCTGCATCTTGCCGTTGCGCGGTTCAAACGCGCTGAACTCGACGCTGGCCAGCCACAGGCGTGGCACCGGTGGCACGTCCTCCATCACCACTTGTGGCAACACCACGCGGTTGTCCAGCACGGCCTGGAGCTTTTCCAGCAGCTCGGCATCCTGGGCGGCGGCCGGGTAGGCCAGGGTTTCCTGGACCTTGAGCAGCACCGCGGCGATGTGTTTGCAGTTGCTATGCACCGGGCAGGTGCAGCGGCTGTCGACGAGGATCAGCGTGCCCTTGGCCGACTCGCGCAGCGAGATAGTCTGCCGGTAGACGTTGCCGCCCGAGCCTTCGCAACTGGCGACGATGGTGCTGTCGCCGCACTCGACGATGCGCACGCGGTTCTCCAGGGCATAACGGCGCCCGCGCTCCAGGCTCTGCTCTTTAAAGCGATTGGCCCACGACGGGGCCAGGGGTTTGGTCAACTGCGACGTCAGGGGCATGGCGCGTGATCAGTCCTGAACGTCGGGCGGTGGTGCACTGGGCGGCTTGGCGGTCAGCGAGGTGATCTTGATCAGCAGCGCCAGGTGGCCGCCGTCCAGGTAGTTGAGTTGGTTGTTCTTGGTGCGCACGTCCGTCTGGCTCAGGTGTTCGCTGGCGATCACGCTGCCGTTGCTGTCGAACGTGTTGATCCAGAAGTTCGCGTCGATGTCGGTGAAACGGCCCAGTTGCAGGTTGAGCACACCCTCGATAGGGAATTGGCCGAACTGTTCCGCGCCGTCGGTGATGGCGATTTTCACCGGTTGCTCACCCAGGTTTTGCTCCCAGGCCTTGTGCGCCAGCACGGTGTAGCTGTTATCGGCGCGGAGCTTGTCGACGATATTGTTCAGGCGTGGCGGGCTCAGTTTGTCGGAGCCCAGGCGCACGGCCCCGGCATCCCAGTTTTCCGGCGCGGCGCGGCTGTTGATCACCGGCTCGGCGTTCTGGCGCACGAGGATCATTTCCACCTGGTACGGGCTGTCGGCGAATGCCGCAGGTGCCACGACCACCAACAACAGGCTCAAAATGCGGAACAGGCGCATTGGGGCGTCCTTCATACGGATTTCGGAATGAGGCGCTCAAACAACGCCTCCAATGTATTAAAGCGTTCTTCGGCGCGTTCCATCGGCACCATGAACTTGAACAGCGTAGCCCCTTCGAACTTGTAGCGGTTGGGCTGGCCCTGGATCAGCTTGATCAGCACCAGCGGGTCCACCGGCGTCTGCGCTTCAAACTCGATGCGCCCGCCTTGTGGCCCGGCGTCGACTTTCTTGATCCCCAACTGCTCGGCCTGCAATTTCAGCAGGGTCAGGCGCACCAGGTTCTTGGTCGGTTCGGGCAACAGGCCGAAGCGGTCGATCATCTCGACTTGCAGGTCCTTGAGGCCTTCTTCGTCGGTGGCCGAGGCGATGCGCTTGTACAGGATCAACCGCGCGTGCACGTCGGGCAGGTAGTCTTCGGGGATCAACGCCGGCAAGCGCAGGTTGATTTCCGGGCCGCCGCCCAGCGGTTGATCGAGGTTCGGTTGCTCGCCCTTGCGGATCGCTTTGACGGCGCGTTCGAGCATCTCCATATAGAGGGTGAAACCCACCGCCTGGATCTGCCCGCTCTGACCGTCGCCCAGCAGTTCGCCGGCGCCACGGATTTCCAGGTCGTTGGTGGCCAGCACAAACCCGGCGCCCAGGTCCTGGGTGTTGGCGATGGCTTCCAGGCGCTTCTCGGCGTCGGACGTGATCTGTTGGCGCGGCGGCGTGAGCAAATAGGCATACGCCTGGTGGTGACTACGCCCGACCCGGCCACGCAGCTGGTGCAGCTGCGCCAGGCCGAACTTGTCGGCACGCTCGATGATGATGGTGTTGGCGCTCGGCACGTCGATGCCGGTCTCGATGATGGTCGAGGCGATCAGCACGTTGAAGCGCTTGTGGTAGAAGTCGCTCATCACCTGTTCGAGTTCGCGCTCGCGCATCTGCCCGTGGCCGATGGCGATACGCGCCTCCGGCACCAGCTCGGCGAGGTCGGCGGCGCATTTCTCGATGGTCTTCACGTCGTTGTGCAGGTAGTACACCTGCCCGCCGCGCAGCAGCTCACGCAACAGCGCTTCCTTGACCGTGCTTTTGTTCTGCTCCATCACGAAGGTGCGCACCGATAGGCGGCGCGCCGGCGGCGTGGCGATGATCGACAGGTCGCGCATGCCCGACACCGCCATGTTCAGCGTGCGCGGAATCGGCGTGGCGGTGAGGGTGAGGATGTCCACTTCACTGCGCAGGGCCTTGAGCTGTTCTTTCTGGCGCACGCCGAAACGGTGTTCTTCGTCGATGATCACCAGGCCCAGGTTCTTGATCTTCACATCGTCCGACAGCAGCTTGTGGGTGCCGATCACGATGTCGATCTTGCCTTCGGCCAAATCGGCGATGGCCGCATTCACTTCCTTGGCCGACTTGAAGCGGCTCATCACTTCCACGGTCACCGGCCAGTCGGCAAAGCGGTCGCGGAAGCTGTTGTAGTGCTGCTGGGCGAGCAGGGTGGTGGGCACCAGGATCGCTACCTGGCGGCCGCCGTGTACGGCGATGAAGGCGGCGCGCATGGCCACTTCGGTCTTGCCGAAACCCACGTCGCCACACACCAGGCGGTCCATCGGCTTGGGCGCGAGCATGTCGGCGCGCACCGCTTCGATGGTGGTTTGCTGGTCCGGGGTTTCTTCGAAGGGGAAGCCGGCGCTAAAGGTGGCGTAGTCGGCTTTCGGGTCGGCGAAGGCATAGCCTTCACGCGCTGCCCGGCGTGCATAGATGTCGAGCAGTTCGGCGGCGACGTCGCGCACTTGCTCGGCGGCCTTGCGCTTGGCTTTCTGCCAGGTCTCGGAGCCCAAGCGGTGCAACGGCGCGAGGGCATCGTCGCTGCCGGTGTAGCGGGCGATCAGGTGCAGGCTGGCCACCGGCACGTAGAGCTTGGCGCCCTCGGCGTATTCCATGGTGAGGAATTCGGCGGCCTGGTTGTCGATCTCCAGGGTTTGCAGGCCGAGGTAACGGCCGACGCCATGGTCGATATGCACCACCGGCGCGCCTTCGCGCAGTTCGGTGAGGTTCTTGATCACTGCGTCGTTGTTGGCGTCGGCGCGTTTTTCCCGGCGGCGGCGCTGCATCACGCGTTGTCCAAACAGCGGGCTCTCGGCGATCAGTGCCAGCGCCGGGTCATCCAGCAGCAAACCTTCGTCCAGCGGCGCGATGGTGATCGCCAGGCGGTCTTTGCCTTTGACGAAGTCCGGCCAGCTGTCGACGGTTTTGGGTCGCAGTTTCAGGCGTTCCAGCAGCTCCAGCAGGACTTCGCGGCGGCCGGCGGATTCGGCGGTAAACAGCACGCGGCCGGGGAAGTCGCCGAGGAAGTTGGACAGCGCTTCCAGGGGTTGCGTGGCCTTGGCCTGGATGGCCAGATCCGGCAGCGTCCCTGCGGGAAAGCGTTCGCGGCCACTGCCGGCGTCCACGTCCTGTTGGCTGGCGACCACGCGCGGCCAGCTTTTCAGGCGGGCGAAGCAGTCTTCCACCGGCAGGAACAGCTCGGCGGGCGGCAATAAAGGCCGGGACGGATCGACGCGGCGCTCTTCGTAGCGGTTGCGCACGTCGTTCCAGAAGTTTTCCGCGGCTTGCTCGATGCCTGGCAGCGAGAACACTTGGGTGTCCTGGGGCAGGTAATCGAACAGGGTGGAGGTTTCGTCGAAGAACAGCGGCAGGTAGTACTCGATACCGGCGGGTGTAATCCCGCTGCTCAAGTCCTGGAAGATCGGGCAGCGACGGAAGTCCACGTCAAAGCGTTCACGGAAGCGCGCCTTGAAGCGGGTGACCGCGTCTTTTTGCAGCGGGAATTCCCGTGCGGGCAGCAGCTTGATCGAATCCACCTTGTCGATGGAGCGCTGGTTCTCGGGGTCGAAGGTGCGCAGGGTCTCGATTTCGTCATCGAACAGGTCAATGCGGTAGGGCAGTTTGCTGCCCATCGGGAACAGGTCGATCAGCGCACCGCGTACCGCGAACTCACCGTGCTCGTACACCGTGTCCACACAGCGGTAGCCGCTGGCTTCCAGGCGTGTGCGCATCTGCTCGACATCCAGCTTCTGGCCGATATCCAGCACCAGGCTGCTGCCCAGCAGGAATTTGGTCGGCGCCAGGCGATGCAGGGCCGTGGTGATCGGCACCACCAGCACGCCGTGGGCCAGTTCCGGCAGGCGGTAGAGGCTGGCGATGCGCTGGGAGATGATGTCCTGGTGCGGCGAGAACAGGTCGTAGGGCAGGGTTTCCCAGTCGGGGAAATGCAGCACCGGCAAATCGGGGGCGAAGAAGCTCAGCTCCTGCTCCAACCGTTCGGCGCTTTGGCTGTCGGCGGTCAGCAGCAGGGTAAAGCGCTTGGCTGCGCTGGCAGCCTCGGCAATGGCCAGGCTCAGGGCGGCACCGGGCAGGTTGCCCCAGTGCTGTTTGCCTGCCGCAGCAGGGAGAAGCGGTAGACGCAGGACGGGCACGGAAGGTTGAGCTCCAAGCGTTGCGACAAAGTCGGTAATTGTAACGGTGCGAGGCGCCGTCTGTCAGTTGCTGACTGAGCCTATTACGGTTTGTAGGAAATGTAGTGGCTAAGACAAACAAAGGCGGCTTTTGACTCATTATGTAGTGCAAAAACCGGCGAGGTTTTCGGAGGGTTACGGACAAGTCGGCCGCTTGGCTCAACTAGTGGCCTTCTGGAACCCGCGTATTTACTGGGCTCCAGCGGGGTGCCTTTTTTTCGCAAGCACTTTTTGTTGCCTGGGGCGCATTGCTCCGAGGCCGGTCGGGCGGCATAATGTAGCCCCTTTTTTCTGCCCCTACATGTGGAAGGTTCCCGTGACTCAGAAGCCCGACCAGTGTCTTGGTGAATGGATCGACCGTGAAGCACTCGCAGAAGCGATGATTCCGCTTATCGGCCAGCTGTACCGCAATAACAATGTGGTGAGCTCGATCTATGGCCGCAGCCTGATCAACCAGTCTGTCATCGCGATTCTCAAAGCCCACCGCTTTGCGCGTCACCGTTCTGCCGACGACAGCGAACTCTCCGTCCACGAAACATTCCCACTGCTCAAAGCCATGAGCGAGCTCAAGCTCGGCGCGGCCTCGGTAGACCTGGGCAAGTTGGCCTATAAATTCCGCAAAGAAGGCGCTGGGCGTACCGCCGAGCAGTTCGTGCGTGAAGAGATGGCCGATGTGGTTGGCCAGCAAAACGCTGCCGGTCGCAAAGGCACTGACGTGGTGCTGTACGGCTTCGGTCGTATCGGCCGTCTGCTGGCGCGCATCCTCATCGAAAAAACCGGTGGCGGCGACGGCCTGCGCCTGCGTGCCATCGTTGTGCGCAAAGGCGCCGACAACGACCTGACCAAGCGCGCGAGCCTCTTGCGTCGCGATTCGGTACACGGTCCGTTCAACGGCACCATCGTCATCGATGAAGAAAACAACACTATCACCGCCAACGGTAACCTGATCCAGGTGATCTACGCGAAGAACCCGGCTGAAGTGGACTACACCCAGTACGGCATCAAAGACGCACTGCTGGTGGACAACACCGGGGTATGGCGTGACGCCGAAGGCTTGGGCCAGCACCTGGCCTGCCCGGGTATCGACCGCGTTGTCCTGACCGCACCGGGCAAGGGCAAGCTGAAGAACATCGTGCACGGCATCAACCACGGTGAAATCACCGCTGACGACAAGATCGTGTCCGCCGCTTCCTGCACCACCAACGCCATCGTGCCGGTGCTGAAAGCGGTGAATGACAAGTTCGGTATCGTCAACGGTCACGTTGAGACGGTTCACTCGTACACCAACGACCAGAACCTGATCGACAACTTCCACAAGGGCGATCGCCGTGGCCGTAGCGCCGCGTTGAACATGGTGATCACCGAGACCGGTGCTGCCACCGCCGCTGCCAAGGCCCTGCCTGAGCTGGCCGGCAAGCTGACCGGTAACGCGATCCGCGTGCCGACGCCAAACGTGTCGATGGCCATTCTCAACCTGAACCTTGAGAAAGCCGCCACCCGTGAAGAGATGAACGAGTACCTGCGCTTCATGGCGCTGCACTCCGATCTGCATAAGCAAATCGACTTCGTCAACTCGCAGGAAGTGGTTTCCACCGACTTCGTGGGCTCGCGCCACGCCGGTGTGGTGGACGCCGAGGCGACCATTACCCAGGACAACCGTGTTGTGCTGTACGTGTGGTACGACAACGAGTTCGGCTACAGCTGCCAGGTGGTTCGCGTGATGGAAGACATGGCCGGGGTCAACCCGCCTGCGTTTCCGCGCTAAGCCTTTGCGCTGAATGAAAAAGCCCCGGATGGTTCGGGGCTTTTTTATGCCTGAAGGTTTTGTCGGGACTGTAAGGGCCTCATCGCAGGCAAGCCAGCTCCCACATTAGGCTGGGTTCACAGATTTCTATTTGTGAATACATTCAACTGTGGGAGCGGGCTTGCCCGCGATGGCGTCAGCACTGACACACCTTCAATTCAGCAAACCCTCCGACAACCCCTTGGGCGCCAACCAAATCCCCAAGTAAGCCCGCGCCAGTTCGTCATTGGGGCTGCTGAACACCACCTCCCCATTGATTTCCAGATTCAACCCACGCTCAGGGCGAAAATCCAGCGCATACCGATCACCCTTCTGGATGTTGCGAAAGTGGGCATGCAATTTTTCTACCTCGGGTTTCAATCGTGCGCTAACCCGTTGGCGCTCCAGCGTCGTATTGGCCGCCTTGATCACATCGCCACGATCGATATCGCGAAAGTAATACAGCTCAAGGCGCAGGGCCTTTTGCTGCTCCCAGGCGAGCTTGGCGCGCCTCTCGGGCGGGGCATACAGCGCTGCCGCGTAGACATCCGCCCAGAGATAGGTCAGCACCACCTGGTTTTTCAGCGCCAGCTCATGGGATTGCGCAGGAAAACCGGCTTGCCTGAGCCGGTCGGCCTCGTTGGCTTGAACCATGGCCGACAACATCATCAATAAACAGAAAGCGACATGCCGCATAATGGCCAGTCCTGCAAAGGTGCTTGCTGGCAGTGTAATTGCAATTTCCTGATGCTGTAGTAAAGGCAAGACTGGCCTACGACGCGACCAAGGGTTAATGTGCGCGGCGTTGAGCCTTATATAGACTGTGCCCCGGTTCACACACTTGAGCCAAAATGTCCTTCATGACCGCTGGCCGCGGCATGATTTAGCCAGGCGTCCAACCGTACGCCTGGCCTGTTCTGAGGAGTACGCATGGCTGTCTACAACTACGACGTGGTGGTACTGGGTTCCGGCCCGGCTGGAGAAGGTGCGGCGATGAACGCCGCGAAGGCAGGGCGCAAGGTGGCGATGGTCGATAGCCGTCGCCAGGTCGGCGGTAACTGCACCCACCTGGGTACCATCCCGTCCAAGGCCTTGCGTCACTCGGTGCGCCAGATCATGCAGTTCAACACCAACCCGATGTTCCGGGCCATTGGTGAGCCGCGCTGGTTCTCGTTCCCGGACGTGCTGAAAAGCGCCGAGAAAGTCATCTCCAAGCAAGTGGCCTCGCGCACCGGTTACTACGCCCGTAACCGTGTCGACCTGTTCTTCGGCACCGGCAGCTTTGCCGACGAGCAAACCGTCGAAGTGGTGTGCCCCAATGGCGTGGTCGAGAAGCTGGTGGCCAAGCACATCATCATCGCCACCGGTTCGCGCCCGTATCGCCCGGCCGATATCGATTTCCACCACCCGCGTATCTACGATAGCGACACCATCCTCAGCCTGGGCCACACCCCCGCGCAAACTGATCATCTACGGCGCCGGCGTGATCGGCTGTGAATACGCCTCGATCTTCAGCGGCCTGGGTGTGCTGGTTGAGCTGGTGGACAACCGCGACCAGTTGCTGAGCTTCCTCGACTCGGAAATCTCCCAGGCGTTGAGCTACCACTTCAGCAACAACAACATCACCGTGCGCCATAACGAAGAGTATGAGCGGGTCGAAGGCCTGGACAACGGCGTGATCCTGCACCTCAAGTCCGGCAAGAAGATCAAGGCCGATGCCTTGCTGTGGTGCAACGGCCGGACCGGCAACACCGACAAGCTGGGCATGGAAAAACATCGGGGTCAAGGTCAACGGCCGTGGCCAGATCGAGGTGGACGAGAACTACCGCACCTGCGTGCCGAACATCTACGGCGCCGGCGACGTGATCGGCTGGCCGAGCCTGGCCAGTGCGGCGCATGACCAGGGCCGTTCGGCCGCTGGCAGCATCGTCGACAATGGCAGCTGGCGTTATGTGAACGACGTGCCGACCGGCATCTACACCATTCCCGAGATCAGTTCGATCGGCAAGAACGAGCACGAACTGACCAAGGCCAAGGTGCCTTACGAAGTGGGCAAGGCGTTCTTCAAGAGCATGGCGCGTGCGCAGATCGCCGGCGAGCCGCAAGGCATGCTGAAGATCCTGTTCCACCGCGAAACCCTGGAAGTCCTCGGCGTGCATTGCTTCGGCTACCAGGCCTCGGAGATCGTGCACATCGGCCAGGCCATCATGAACCAGCCGGGCGAGCAAAATACCCTCAAGTATTTTGTGAACACCACGTTCAACTACCCGACCATGGCCGAAGCCTATCGGGTAGCGGCCTACGACGGCCTCAACCGGCTTTTTTGAGCGGCTCCGGCCGGTGGCCTGAGCCGGCCGGGGAGACCGATTTCAGTAATTCTCGAGGGTGGCAGTGGCCAAACCGGGAAAGTCTGTAATCAGGCTATCTACGCCGAAGTCGGCGAGCCTGCGCATCAGCGCAGGTTCATTGACCGTCCACACGGACACGTGCAGGCCCTGGCGCTGGGCTTTTTCCAGACGCTCAGGGGTGCACAACGTCCAGTTCAACGCCAGAATCTCACAGCCGTAGTTTTGCGCGACCTTCAGCGGGTCGAGCCACGCGTATTCGGCCACCAGGCCGCGTGACAGGTCGGGGGTGAGTTCCACCGCCGCTTTCAGTACTTCCCGCGAACTTGACGTGACCGTGACCTTGTCCATCAGGCCGTGGCGCACGGCCATCTCGCGAATCGCCAGCACGGTGGTGGCTGCGCGGGTGCGTGAGGCGCTTTTGACTTCCAGTTGCCAGTGATCGAAGTCGCACTGCTCGAACAATTCTTCCAGGCGCGGGATCGGGCAGGGTTTGACCCAACCCGGGCCGCCTTTGCGGGCGTCCATCTTCACCAGGTCCGCCGCCGAATACTCGACGACTTTGCCGCGCCGGTCGGTGGTGCGCTTGAGGGTCGGGTCGTGGATGACCATCAGCTCGCCGTCCATGGACAGGTGCAGGTCCAATTCGCAGCGGCGCACGCCGTGCTTGAGGCATTCCTGGAAGCTGGTCAGGGTGTTTTCCGGTGCTTCGCCTTTGGCACCGCGGTGGCCGTAAATCAGGGTCACAGTTGCTCCTATGCGCCAGCGTGTCTGGCGGGGTGAATGCTATTCAGGTGTCTTGGGCGTCGCTTTGTTCCCGCGCCAGGCGGCGTTCCTGGGCTTGTTTCTGCAGGATGTAGCGGGCGAGCAGCTGGCGTTGGGCGTCGGTCATGGATTCGAACTCCGTGCCCACGTCAAAACCAGCGCCTTTGGGATCGCAATGGGTGACCCGCGCGCGCAGCAGCAGGCCGAGCGCCTGGGGCATCAGCACCAGCTTGACCGCCAGGTGTGCGCCGGGGGCGAGCGGGGTAGGGTGCTGGAAGTCGATGCCGCCTTCGGAAATGATCACCGGCTGCGGCTCGCCAACGGCCGTGCGCAGGCTTTGCGCCATGACCTGGCTGAGCAGGTCCAGGCGTTTGTTCTGGACTTTGAGGAAGGCGGCGAGGCTGCGGTCTTTCTCGCTGATCTGGCGCAGCAGGTGCTGGGCTTCGAATTCGCTGAGGTGCAGTTCGCTGAGCAAATTGAACAGCGGCGACTCATCCTGCAACACTTCCTTGCTCGCCGCTTCGGGGGCGGACAGGCTTTTGATTTGAAGTGCGATCATGTCGTCGATACGGTAGTATTCGCGGCGCTCTTCTTCATCTAATGTCGACATGGCGAACCCCAGCTAGCGTTAATGGTCTGAGTGTAAAGCTGCTTACCAGACCCCGCCACCGGGACGTCTTCTTTTCCTCCGAACAAGCCCCGACATGTTCAGACCTCTCTTCGTATTTATCGGCACGCGTTATACCCGTGCAAAGCGTCGCAATCATTTTGTGTCGTTCATTTCCTTGACCTCGATGATCGGGCTCGCCTTGGGCGTGGTCGTGATGATCGTGGTGCTGTCGGTGATGAACGGCTTCGATCATGAGATGCGTACCCGCGTGCTGGGCATGGTGCCCCACGCGACCATCGAGGGCGATGCGCCCATCAGTGACTGGCAAAGCCTGGCCGACAAGGTCAAGCAGAACCCCAAGGTGCTGGCCGTCGCGCCATTTACCCAGATGCAGGGGCTGCTGACCAACGACGGCAAGGTGCAGAAGATCCTGCTCAATGCCATCGACCCGGCCCAGGAGCGTAACGTCTCGATCATCGACAAGTTCATGTTGTCGGGCAAACTCGATGACCTGGCCCCTGGCGAGTTCGGCATCGTGATCGGTGACAAGGCCGCGGCCAAGCTCGGTGTGAACCTGGGCGACAAGCTGACCTTCGTCGCCCCGGAAGTCACCGTGACCCCGGCCGGCATGTTCCCGCGCATGAAGCGCTTTACCGTGGTGGGCACCTTCCACGTGGGCGCCGGCGAAATCGACGGCTACCTCGGCCTGACCAACCTCACCGACCTGGCCCGCCTGCATCGCTGGAAGCCGGACCAGGTGCAGGGCCTGCGCCTCAAGTTCAATGACTTGTTCGACGCCCCGCGTACCTCGTGGGAAATCGCCCAGCACCTGGGCGAATCCCAGTACTACGCCCGCGACTGGACCCGCACCCACGGCAACCTGTACCAGGCCATCCGCATGGAAAAAGCCATGATCGGCCTGCTGTTGCTGCTGATCGTCGCCGTGGCCGCGTTCAACATCATCTCCACGCTGGTCATGGTGGTGAACGACAAGAAAGGCGACATCGCCATCCTGCGCACCCTTGGCGCCACGCCGGGGCAGATCATGGCGATCTTCATGGTGCAGGGCACGGTGATCGGCGTGGTCGGTACCCTGATCGGCACTGCCGTCGGCATCCTGGCCGCGCTGAACGTCAGCGCTGCCATCGCCGGCCTCGAAACCCTGATCGGCCACAAGTTTCTCAACGCCGACGTCTACTTCATCGATTACTTGCCGTCCCAGGTGCAGGCCCAGGATGTGCTGATGGTGGGCGGCGCCGCGTTGGTATTGAGTTTCCTTGCCACCCTGTATCCAGCCTGGCGCGCGGCACGTACCCAGCCAGCACAGGCCTTACGTTATGAGTGAATCAGGCATGAGTGAAAAAGCAATCTTGAGCTGCCGCAACCTGGGCAAATCCTACGAGGAAGGCCCGGAATCGGTGGTGGTGCTGTCAGACCTGCAACTGGAGTTGCACCCGGGCGAGCGCGTGGCGATTGTCGGCAGTTCCGGCTCTGGCAAAAGTACCTTGCTGAACCTGTTGGGCGGCCTTGATACGCCGTCCCATGGCAGCGTATGGCTGGCCGGTGAAGAACTGTCGGCCCTCGGTGAAAAGGCCCGTGGCCAGTTGCGCAACCGGTCGCTGGGTTTTGTGTACCAGTTCCACCACTTGCTGCCCGAGTTCACCGCCCTGGAAAACGTGTGCATGCCGCTGTTGATCGGCAAGACCGCGATTCCGGAAGCCCGTCAGCGCGCCAAAGCCTTGTTGGAACGCGTCGGCCTGGGCCATCGCCTGGAGCACAAGCCGGCCGAACTGTCCGGCGGTGAACGCCAGCGTGTGGCCATCGCCCGTGCCCTGGTCAACAACCCGGGCCTGGTGATGCTCGATGAGCCCACCGGCAACCTCGACTCCCACACAGCCCAAGGCATCAAGGACTTGATGCTGGAGTTGAGCACGCAGATGCGCACCGCGTTCCTGGTGGTGACCCATGACATGAGCATGGCCCGCCAGATGGACCGTGTGTTGCACCTGCAGGAAGGTCATCTGGTCGCTATCTGACCTGTTTCAAGCCCGGTGTCTGACATCGGGTTTTCTATTTTTCCAACGGTGCCCGCGAATGTTCAGACCGTTATCGATTTTCATCGGCACGCGCTATACCCGCGCCAAGCGCCGCAACCGTTTTGTTTCGTTTATCTCGATGACCTCGATGATCGGCCTCGCCCTGGGTGTGTTGGCGATGATCGTGGTGTTGTCGGTGATGAATGGCTTCCAGCGTGAAATGAGCTCACGCATCCTCGGCATGGTGCCCCACGCCACCATCGTCGGCGTGAACCCGATTGACGACTGGCAGCCGGTGGCCGCTGCTGCGATGAAGAATCCCGAGGTGACTGCCGCAGTTCCCTTCACGCAGATGGATGGCATGTTCTCCTACAAGGGCGCGATGCAGCCGATCGAGATCAGCGGCGTCGATCCGGCCCAGGAAGGCAAGGTGTCGATCGTGGCCCAGCACATCGTGCAGGGCAAGCTGGAGGACCTGAAGCCCGGCGAGTTCGGCGTGGTGGTCGGTGAAATCACCGCCCGGCGTTTTCGCTTGAATGTGGGCGACAAGCTGACCCTGATCGTCCCGGAAATCAGCACGGCGCCGGGGGGGATTACCCCGCGCATGCAGCGCTTGAATGTGGTCGGTATCTTCAAGGTCGGCGCCGAGCTGGATGGCTCGATGGCCCTGATCCACATGGCTGACGCGGCTGAGATCCAGCACTGGCAACCGAACCAGGTGCAAAGCGTGCGCGTGGCGGTAAAAGACCTGTATGCGGCACCCAAGGTCTCGGCGGACATCGCCGCCAGCCTGGGTGCGGCCTATAAGGCGGATGACTGGACGCACACCCAGGGCAGCCTGTTCAGCGCGATGAAGATGGAAAAGACCATGATCGGCCTGCTGTTGCTGATGATCGTCGCCGTGGCGGCGTTCAACATCATCGCGACCCTGATCATGGTGGTGAATGACAAGGGCGCCGACATCGCCATCCTGCGCACCATCGGCGCCACGCCACGGCAGATCATGGCGATCTTCATGGTGCAGGGCACGGTGATCGGCATCGTCGGCACCTTGATCGGCGGCGTGCTCGGCGTGATTGCGGCGCTGAACGTGAGTGCGCTGGTGGGCTGGATGGAGCGGGTGACCGGGCAGCATATCTTCAGTTCGGACGTGTACTTTGTCAGTAACCTGCCTTCGGAGCTGCAAGGTGGGGATGTGGTGCTGATTTGCACGGCGGGGTTTGTGTTGAGCTTTTTGGCGACGCTGTATCCGGCGTATCGGGCGGCGAAGATTGAGCCGGCGCATGCCCTGAGATATTCGTAGGCCTTTGGATCGCTATCGCAGGCAAGCCAGCTCCCACAGTTGAATGTATTCACAAATCAAAATGTGGGAGCGGGCTTGCCCGCGATAGGGCCGGCACAGCTTGCGTCAATCTGGAGCTGGCAACTCAATCACAAACCTGGTCCAACCCTTCCCCGATTCACAAAAAATCCGCCCGCCGTGCGCCCGCACAATCGACTGGGTAATCGCCAACCCCAATCCCGCATGCTCGCTGCTGCCCTCATGGCGCGCCGGGTCCGCCCGGTAGAATCGGTCAAACAGCCTCGGCAGCAACGCCGCTGGAATACCGTCCCCGGTATTTTCAACAGTCAGCCTCACGCCTTCCTCTATCCTTACCCGCACCTCACCCCCTGTCGGGGTAAACCGCAAGGCGTTATCCAGCAGATTCGACATCGCCCGACGCAACATGCCGCGATCGCCTACCGTGTGCGCAGAACCTTCGCGCACCAGGCTGACCTGGGCGTCCTCCGCCAGCAACGCAAAAAACTCCAGCAAGGTGTCCGCCTCATCGGCCAATACCAACGGCTCACGCTTGGGCATCAGCAAACCGTGGTCTGCCTTGGCCAGGTACAGCATGTCGTTGACCAATTGCGCCATCCATTGCAGCTCTTCCAGATTGCTGTGCAGCGCCTCGCGGTAGTCCTCCAGCGGGCGCGGCTGGGTGAGGATGACTTGGGTGTGGGTCAACAGGTTCGACAGCGGTGTGCGCAGCTCATGGGCGATATCGGCGGAGAACGCCGAGAGGCGCTGGAAGGCGTCGTCCAGGCGGCCGAGCATGGCATTGAAGGCCTGGGCCAGTTCTGCCAGTTCTACCGGCATCTGCTCCTGGGGCAGGCGTTGGGTCAGAGAATGGGCCGATACACCTGCCGCCACTTCGCCCATGCGCCGCAACGGCCGCAGCCCGCTGCGTGCGGCCCAGGCACCGAGCAATGCGGTGGCGAGTGCCGAGAGGCCAACAGTGAGCCAGATCAGATGCTGCATGCGTTGCAGGAAGTGTTGGTGATGGGTGATGTCGAGCATCAGGCTCAGTTGCGGTGAGTCAGGTTGGCTGGCCGTCAACGGCGCGTTGTACACCCGGTAGTTGGTGCCGGCGTCTTGCAGGCTGTGCAGACCGGGGGCTTCGGGCAAGGTCATGCCTGGTGCGCCGTCGAACCAGCGCTGGCCCGCGCGGGTAATGCGCAGGGTGAGGTCGGGTTGGTGACTGAGTTCGGCGCGCAGTTGGGCTTCGCGACGGGCAAAGGATTCGGCCGAATCCACGCCCTGCAAGGTGCTGCGCAGGGCCACGAGCTGGCTGTCGAGCTGTTGTTGGTCGAGCTCAATGAAATGCGCTTCGCTGGCGCGGTTGAACAGCACGCCGGCGAGCAGCGAGACCACCGCAGTACACGCCGCAAACAGCAGCGCCAGGCGGCTGGCCAGGGACAGGCGCTTGATCAATTGAAACGCTCCTCCAGCACATAACCCATGCCGCGCACGGTGTGGATCAACTTGTTGGGGAAGCTGTCGTCGACTTTCAGGCGCAGGCGGCGGATCGCCACTTCGATGATGTTGGTGTCGCTGTCGAAGTTCATGTCCCAGACCTGGGAGGCGATCAGCGATTTGGGCAGCACTTCGCCCTGGCGGCGCAGCAACAGTTCCAGCAGGGCGAACTCCTTGGCGGTGAGGTCAATGCGCTGGCCGTCCCGCTCGACGCGGCGGCGGATCAGGTCCAGGCGCAGGTCGGCCAGTTGCAGGGCGGTTTCCTGTGGCGTGCTGCTGCCACGACGCAACAGGCTGCGCACCCGAGCCAGCAGTTCGGAAAAGGCGAAGGGCTTGACCAGGTAATCATCGGCGCCCAGTTCCAGGCCGTGCACGCGGTCTTCCACGGCGTCACGGGCGGTGAGGAACAGCACCGGCGTCTCCAGGCCGGCGCTGCGCACCGCTTGCAGGATTTGCCAGCCATCGCGACCGGGTAGCATGACGTCGAGAATCAGCAGATCGTAGTCACCGGTCAGTGCCAGGTGCTGGCCGCTGGTGCCGTCGGCCGCCAGTTCGGTGGTAAAGCCGGCTTCGGCCAGGCCCTGGCGCAGGTAGTGGCCGGTTTTCGGTTGGTCTTCGACGATCAGCAGTTTCATGGGCGGCTCTGAGTGGCGATGCACGAGGCGCTTTATACCGTGGGTTCCAGGGTAGGGGCGCAACCTGACAAAGTTGTAATCTAGCAGTCAGCTGGCTGGCAGCGGCCCCATCTTAGAGTGCTGCTCAGTGTGTTACACATTTTTGGAGAGTTGAGATGGCGTTGCGTACACCCCTGTTATTGGCGGGTTGCCTGTTGGTGGCGAGTTTTGCTGCGCTGGCGGACTCGGCGCATACCTATGCATTCGGCCACGCGGCAGCGGCCGGCCAGGCCACGCGCACCGTGGAAGTGACCTTGCAGGATATTTCTTTTTCGCCCAAGTCATTGGACGTAAAAGCCGGTGAGACCGTGCGCTTTGTCCTGGTCAATAAAGGCCAACTGCTCCACGAGTTCAACCTGGGTGACGCGGCGATGCATGCCGAACACCAGAAGGAAATGTTGCAGATGCAGGCCAGCGGCATGCTCACAGCCACGGGCATGGGCAAGATGGATCACAGTGCCATGGGCCATGGCGCGATGATGAAACACGATGATCCCAACAGCGTGTTGGTCGAGCCGGGGAAAACCGCCGAGTTGACCTGGACCTTCACCCGGTCCACGGGCCTGGAGTTCGCCTGCAACCTGCCCGGGCATTACCAGGCGGGCATGGTGGGAGCGCTGAACGTCGAGTAGGCCGCAAAGGCGGGGGCAAAGGCTGGTAGACTGGCGGCGTTTATTTAGCCAGGTTTCCGCCATGCATCCCGCAGCCGAACATTCGCCGCTGGGCAAGTCCAGTGAATACATCTCCACCTACACCCCGTCGTTGCTGTTTCCGATTCCTCGCGCCGCCAAATGGGCCGAGCTGGGCCTGAGCGCCGAGACCCTGCCCTACAAGGGCGTGGACTTCTGGAACTGCTTCGAACTGTCCTGGCTGCTGCCGTCGGGCAAGCCGGTGGTGGCCATCGGTGAGTTCAGCATCCCGGCTGACTCGCCGAATATCATCGAGTCCAAGTCCTTCAAGCTGTACCTCAACTCACTGAACCAGACCGCGTTCGCCGACACGGCGAGCCTGGAAGCGACCCTGCGCACCGATCTCGGCGCCGCTGCCGGCAAGCCGGTCGGTGTGCGCATCCGCAGCCTGGTCGAGATCGAGGCCGAGGGCGTGATGGCGTTGCCGGGCGTGTGCATCGATGAGCTGGACATCAGCGTCAGCAACTACGAGCACCCGCGCCCGGAGCTGCTGCGTTGCGATGATTCGCGCATCGTCGAGGAGAGCGTGCACAGCCACCTGCTCAAATCCAACTGCCCGGTGACCAGCCAGCCCGACTGGGGCAGCGTGGTGGTGGAGTACCGTGGGTCAGCGCTGGATCACGCCAGCCTGCTGGAATACATCGTGAGCTTTCGCCAGCACTCGGACTTCCATGAGCAGTGTGTGGAGCGGATCTTTCTCGACCTGCAACGTCTGCTCAAGCCTGAGACGTTGACGGTGTATGCGCGTTATGTGCGGCGTGGTGGGTTGGATATCAACCCGTACCGCAGTACTGAGGATGTGGCGTTCCAGAACGTGCGCCTGGCCCGGCAGTAAGCTTCACGCACAAACAATTGTGGGAGCTGGCTTGCCTGCGATGGCGGTGGATCAGTCACCTGATGGGTGGCTGAATGATCGCTATCGCAGGCAAGCCAGCTCCCACACTGGTTTCAGGGTTTGGCTTTGAGTTCGGGTCAGATCCCGATGTTGCCCAAGGTGGTCACGATGTTACGCAGCGTCCCGGCAATCAGCGGGTGCTCGGATTCGAATTCCACAGCCGCCAGGTTCACATCGTCGGAAATACTGGGTGTCTGGGTAGCCGGTTCAAGTTCCAGTTGTAGCTCGAACTTGGCGATCAAGGCTTCCAGTGCTGTACGTTTTTCTTCCGAAAGGGGCGGTTCCTGTTCCAACTGCCCGCGCAGGATCTCGACCTGTTCTTCCAGTTTTTTGCGATCTGGCATGACGTGTTTCCTTTTATCGATAGGCACTGGCATAGACCGCGGCACGCCGAGAAAGGTCTACGGGCTGACCTGTAGACTAATCCACCTGCGCTGACTGTGCATGATCTCGATCAGGGCTTCTCGCCTTTGAGCTGACGCAGGCTGATATCGGCCAGGCAAGTGCCGAGCTCGCCCAGGTGGTCGATCACCGAATGCACGCCCAACCCGTACAGGGCCACGGTGGCCTTGCCGCGCTTGTGCTCGCGCTCTTGCTCGCTCAAGGCCTGCCATTGTGTCGGGGCCATGCCGCACAGCGAGCCGCAGGATGCCAGGCCAATCGTCCACAGGCCGGCGTTGAGTCCCGACTGCAGCAGGCGCGGTTCGCCGCTGACCAGCACGCAGCCTTCGAGGCGTTCGATGTTCAACTCCATCAAGGCCTGCCAGCACGCGTGAGGTGCGGGCCAGCGAATGGAGGAGGGCGACGTTGCTTTCAGCCAGCCGGGCAGGACGGCGGCCAGTGGCGTCGTGATCGAGGCGGGGAGTTCATCCAGCCAGGCACAGGGGATGCCTTGCTCTTGCAGGTTGCGCAGGATTTTCAGGGCGCCGGGCGTTGCCAGGGAATCGGGTGAGGGCGAATCGCTGCGTGCCTGGGAACCGAAGTCCACCAGGCAACCACTCAGGCCAAACAGAACGGCAGTCAAGGCAGGCGCGCTGGCGATGGCAATCTCGGCGTGAGGCATGGCGACTTCCCTGAAATAGCGTTGACCCTATCGGAACGGGATGACAGGCGGATGACACCGGGCTTTAATTGTAGGAATTTTGTGCATTTTGGGCGGGAGGTTTCCCGGTTGCTGCCTAAATGGACACTTCCGTCATATACTCACGGCCTTATTCAGGGCATAGCGCCCATGACAGACCATTCAAGGAGCAAAAGCTATGCGCTGGAGCCACTATTTCGCTCAGCTGTCGGTGTGTGCCACTGTGCTGCTGGCCCCGTTCGCCGCACAGGCCGCCTCGGAAGATGATCCCTGGGAAAGCGTGAACCGCCCGATCTTCACCTTCAACGACACCGTTGATACCTATGCCCTCAAGCCATTGGCCCAAGGCTATCAGTTCGTGACCCCGCAATTCATGCAGGATGGCGTCCATAACTTCTTCCGCAATATCGGCGATGTCGGCAACCTGGCCAACAATGTGCTGCAGCTCAAGCCGCATGCGGCGGGTGTGGACACGGCGCGCTTGCTGATGAACACCACGTTTGGCGTGCTGGGCTTTATCGACGTCGGCACCAAAATGGGGCTGCAACGCAGCGATGAAGACTTCGGCCAGACCCTCGGCTATTGGGGTGTGGGCAGCGGCCCTTACGTGATGCTGCCGCTGCTGGGCCCGAGCACCTTGCGTGACGCACCGTCCAAGTACGTGGACAGCTACACCCAGCCGTACCGCTACATGAACGATATCGGCTGGCGCAACAGCACCTTCGGCCTGAACGTGGTTGATGTCCGTGCCAGCCTGCTCGACAGCGAGAAGCTGATCACTGGCGACAAATACACTTTCATCCGCAATGCCTACCTGCAGAACCGCGAGTTCAAGGTCAAGGATGGCAAGGTTGTCGATGATTTCTAAGCTGTGATGTCTTGAAATGAAAAAAAGGCGACCTTCAAGGGTCGCCTTTTTTGTGCGCGGATTTCAGTGCATTTTCAAGATCTTGAGGCCCAGGTGCTGGCCATCGTCGGCGCCTTTGACCCACACCACTTCAGTGTCCGCCTCCAGGCCTGTGAGGGAGCTGTGCTCCGAATCGATGCGCACGGTCAACAGGTCGCCCACCTTGAACAGGCGCGGTGCCTGCACCTGCATACCGGAGCTGGAAAGGTCCACGCAAACCCCTGCAATCTCTTGCCCGGCGTGGATCAAAGACACATCGGCATCCACTCGCATGCGGATGAAATCGCGTTTTTCGGCGTAGTCGCGCTCGTGTTCGCTCACGGGTTCCATCCTTACTTTGTGTTGTGGTCGTGGCTGTTCTTATAACTCCCAGTGATTTGCGATGTAAAGACGCCCGGCGACCATCGGCATGAGCTTGAAACCCCTGACGGATGGGAGTACCGTCTGCGCCTTAGAAGGGCACCTCTGCTTTACTGTTGTGCGTAGGCCAAAAGCCCGTGCTTTGTAGGACAGAGTGGCTAGAAAGCGAATCCAGTAGTGTGAGCCCGGCCATTGCCGAGCTGCCTACGCCAACCTAATTCTGGCGCCGTTTGCCCACATGCAAAAAACCAGTGCCACGCTGCTGATAATCGATGACGACGAAGTAGTGCGCGCGAGTCTCGCGGCCTATTTGGAAGACAGTGGCTTCAGCGTCCTGCAGGCCAGCAATGGCCAACAGGGTCTCCAGGTATTCGAGCGCGACAAGCCCGACCTTGTGATCTGCGACCTGCGCATGCCCCAGATGGGCGGCCTGGAGCTGATTCGCCAGGTGACTGAGCTCGCGCCGCAGACGCCGGTGATTGTGGTGTCCGGTGCCGGGGTGATGAACGATGCGGTCGAGGCCCTGCGCCTCGGCGCTGCCGACTACCTGATCAAGCCCCTGGAAGACCTGGCGGTGCTGGAGCACTCGGTGCGCCGTGCCCTGGACCGTGCACGCCTGCTCCTGGAAAACCAGCGCTACCGCGAAAAGCTCGAAACCGCCAACCGCGAACTCGAAGCCAGCCTGAACCTGCTCCAGGAAGACCAGAACGCCGGTCGCCAGGTGCAGATGAACATGTTGCCGGTGAGTCCGTGGACCATCGACGAATTCCAGTTTGCCCACCAGATCATCCCGTCGTTGTACCTGTCGGGGGATTTTGTCGATTATTTCCGCGTGGATGAGCGCCGTGTTGCGTTCTATCTGGCCGACGTCTCCGGCCATGGCGCCTCTTCCGCGTTTGTCACCGTGTTGTTGAAGTTCATGACCACGCGGTTGCTGTTCGAATCCAAGCGCAATGGCACCTTGCCGGAGTTCACGCCGTCCGAGGTGCTGGGCCACATCAACCGAGGCTTGATCAGCTGCAAGCTGGGCAAGCATGTGACGATGGTCGGCGGCGTGATCGATGAAGAAACTGGTCTTTTGACCTACAGTATTGGCGGTCACCTGCCGATGCCTGTTTTGTATACGCCTGACAGTGTGCGCTACCTGGAAGGACGTGGTCTGCCCGTAGGCTTGTTCAATGAAGCCACCTACGAAGATCACATCCTGGAGCTGCCGCCGACCTTCAGCCTGACGCTGATGTCCGACGGTATCCTGGATTTGCTTCCAGAGCCTACACTCAAGGAGAAAGAAGCCGCCTTGCCCCAAAAGGTCAAGTCGGCGGGCGGCAGCCTGGATGGCCTGCGGCAAGTGTTTGGATTGGCCACGCTGGGGGAGATGCCGGATGATATCGCCCTACTGGTGTTGAGCAGGAATCTTTGATGAGTACCGGAAGAATCCAATTCGCCGAGCAAGACGGGACCTTTGTCCTGAAGTTTGTCGGTGAAGTGCGCCTGACCTTGTGTTCGGCGCTGGATGCGACGATTGAGCGGATTTTCACCGCGCTGAATTTCTCGGCGATCGTGATCGATCTGACCGAAACCCGCAGCATCGATAGCACCACCCTGGGGTTGTTGGCCAAGTTGTCCATTCTGTCTCGGCAGAAGGTCGGCCTGTTGCCGACGGTCGTCACCACCCACGAAGACATCACCCGTTTGTTGCAATCCATGGGTTTCGATCAGGTGTTCAACATCGTTGATCGTCCGATTCCTTGCCCGGAATGCCTGACCGACCTGCCATCGCAGGACCAGTCCGAAGAAGTGGTGCGGGTCAAGGTGCTGGAAGCGCACAAGATCCTGATGGGCTTGAACGAGTCCAACCGCGAAGCGTTCCACGACCTCGTCAACGCCCTGGAACGCCACTGATTCCCCAGTAAAAACTCGGTCTCGGTGGGAGCTGGCTTGCCTGCGATAGCGCCAGCCCAGGCAATACAGGACGTGCTGCCAAACCCGGCGAGCACAAAAAAGGGCGATACCCTCACAGGTATCGCCCTTTTTGTTACGGCCTGCCTTACAACTTGGCGCTCAGCAGTGCCTCCAGTTTCTCCTGATCCCGAGCAAACTGACGAATCCCCTCCGCCAGCTTCTCAGTCGCCATCGCGTCCTCGTTGGACTCCCAGCGGAACTGCGCTTCAGTCAGATGCACACGCGCTTCACCGGCGTGGCCTGGAGCCAGCTTGCGCTCCAGCTTGCCGTTGTCGGCCGCCAGTTTCTCCAGCAGGTCCGGGCTGATGGTCAGGCGATCACAACCGGCCAGTTCTTCGATCTGGCTCAGGTTACGGAAGCTGGCGCCCATCACCACGGTCTTGTAGCCGTTAGCCTTGTAGTAGTTGTAGATGCGCGTCACCGACTGCACGCCCGGGTCTTCCGAGCCGGTGTAGTCGCTGCCGTTGGCCTTCTTGTACCAATCGTAGATGCGGCCCACGAACGGTGAGATCAGGAACACACCTGCTTCGGCACAGGCAACAGCCTGGGCGAAGGAGAACAGCAGGGTCAGGTTGGTCTGGATGCCTTCTTTTTCCAGCTTTTCTGCGGCGCGGATGCCTTCCCAGGTGGAGGCAATCTTGATCAGCACGCGATCACGGCCAATGCCGGCCTTTTCGTACAGGTCGATCAGACGGTGCGCACGCTTGAGTACAGCGTCGGTGTCGAACGAAAGGCGCGCATCCACCTCGGTGGAAATACGCCCCGGAACCACTTTCAGGATTTCTTGACCCACCGCAACCGCAAAGCGATCGCTGGCCAGGCCGACATCACCGTTGCAGTCTTTGACGCACTCGTCCAGCAGCTTGGCGTAGGCGGGAATCGAAGCAGCCTTGAGCAGCAGGGAAGGGTTGGTGGTGGCGTCTTGCGGTTTGACCCGAGCGATAGCTTCAAAATCGCCGGTATCGGCTACGACGGTGGTGATTTGCTTGAGTTGTTCCAGCTTGGAAGTCATGGGCGTGCTCTGTCCTATGGGTCTGATGACATTACCCGAGCGCCGACAGGCGCTCAAGGGCGCAAATGCGTTCGATCGTTTGCGAGGGCAACAACCTGAAAACAGCCGTTTGAATGACTGGCCTTGCTGGTAGATAGGAGGGCAAAAAGGCCGGCAGGTTCAACCCCGATGACCTGTGACGAGGGTATCAGCGCCCGTCCAGCAATTGCGCGGCTTGATCCAGCAACGCCAGTGGATCGCTCGCCTTGTGAATATCCACCGACAACAACTGCCGAAACTTCCGTGCCCCCGGGAACCCCGTCCCCAGCCCCAGCACATGCCGGGTAATGTGATGCATCGAGCCGCCCGTCGCCAGATGCGCCGCGATATAGGGCCGCAATTGCGCCAGCACCTGCGCCCGGGTGATCACAGGCTCAGTACTGCCAAACAACTGCTGATCCACCTCCGCCAGGAGGTAGGGGTTGTGATAAGCCTCGCGGCCCAGCATCACCCCATCAAACACCTGCAAGTGCTCATGGCACTGCGCCAGTGTCTTGATCCCACCGTTCAGGATGATCTCCAATTCAGGGAAATCCTGCTTCAACTGCGCTGCCACGTCGTAGCGCAGGGGCGGAATATCGCGGTTCTCCTTGGGCGACAACCCCTCCAGAATCGCAATGCGCGCATGCACGGTAAAACTGGTGCATCCCGCGTCCTTCACCTGGCCGACAAAATCACACAGCTGCGCATAACTGTCGCGGCCGTTGATCCCGATGCGATGTTTTACCGTCACCGGAATCGCCACCGCATCACGCATCGCCTTCACGCAATCCGCCACCAGGGCGGGGTGGCCCATAAGGCAGGCACCGATCATGTTGTTCTGCACGCGGTCACTGGGGCAACCGACGTTGAGGTTCACCTCATCGTAACCACCGGCCTCAGCCATTCGCGCACACGCGGCCAGGTCCGCCGGAACGCTGCCGCCCAGTTGCAAGGCCAGAGGGTGCTCGGCGTCGTTGTGACGCAGGAAGCGCTCGTGGTCACCGTGGAGAATCGCGCCGGTGGTGACCATCTCGGTGTAGAGCAGGGCGTTTTTCGACAACAGGCGCAGGAAGAAGCGGCAGTGGCGGTCGGTCCAATCCATCATCGGCGCAACAGAAAAGCGCCGTGCAACGGATTGCGGTGCAGCAGTAGTCAGGGACATTGGGACATCTGAGTGAGCAAGGCAGAGGGCGCGAGTTTATCAGGAATCAGGGGCCAGATATCTTGCTCTGCGGCTTCAGGTTCAATGCGCGCCGTCACGCTTATCCCGCAACTACAGTGCCCCTATGGAAAATCTCCCGTCTGGCGCGACGGCTGATATTTTCGTGTTTGCATGACGTATACATGCTGTCAAACCGGCTACGGTCGATTTCGCGGTATTTGTGCAGCTCTTCCATAACCATCTGGTCGTAGTCCTGCTCGATCATGAAGCGGAAAACTTCCCGTCGATAAAAGAACCCGAATTGAAACGCCAGCACTTCGGTCATGTGATCGGTAGGGGTGAGGAAGCAGTTTTCCAGGTCGATGGCCTTGGCGGCGTAGGGTGCGTCAGCGTTGATCATCACGTTGTTCGCCCAGAAGTCCATATGCACGATGCCCTTGTCATGCAGGGCGCGCAGCAGGTCGAACGACAGGTTGACCAGGCCGCGGATGTCGCGGCTTTTGTCCAGCCACTGCAGGCCGTTGACGTGGTCGTCGAGCATTTCGGTGAAGATGAAGAATTCCTGGATCAAACCAATCGCGGATTTTCGGTAGCCAAACCCGAGCAGGTTGGCGATGGGGGCCCCGCGTTGTTGTGCGGCGTGGGTGTTGATGACTTCTTCGACCGGCCAATCGAAGGCGCCGTCGCGCTTTGCACGTCCGAGGGTCACTCTCAATTTGGGCTTGAAGCTGTCGAGGGGCTGGAATTTGGCGAAGAGGTCGCTTTCCATGCCTTGGAGCGGGGCGCTGATGCGGTCTTGCAACTGGTGCCGGCTGTCAATCAGCTCTTGGATCGCCAGTTCGACATTAATATTCGTGTCTTCTGTCAGAAAAATTCTGGCTTTACGGTGGTCGAGTATCGAGGGAAAACTCTTAAGCACACCTCTGTCGGGGAAAATCAAAACACATCCTTGTCATTGGGTAAATGTTACAGGGATGTTACACGCATGCCGCTATTGGATCCAACCTGAACCTAACCTGTCTGATGAATAAATATTCATCGTAAATGGCGGTTTTTTGATTTTTCCGGCATTGACTCAGATGCGGTCTTCATTTAGGCCTCTCCAGGCATTCGACGTGCTACCCGGTAAACGCCAGGCCGCTCAGTGCGGTCGCTGCGTCGATGTAGCCGGTGTTGGTCCAGCCGAAACCGGCGCTGATCGCGATCCCGCCAAACCATCGACCCAATGCATTGGCCAGGTTGAACGCGGCGTGGTTCGTTGCGGCGCTCGGGCACGAAGCGCCAGACCAGCGCAATGGAAGGCCACCAACCAGCTGATGAATGCGACTTGTGTACGAAGTATTGTTTGTGGCGAAGGATGGCTTTACGCCATTACTTGATAGGTTGACGAGTTCGCAATGAAAACGACGATTTTCGCGAAACGGCTTGGGGCATACGTGATTCAAGTTTTATTGCCGAGTCCGCGAATGGATGTGCGTGACGTTATTTGCCAGTCGCCCGTCCGAAATGAAGTTTGAGTAACGGGATCAGGGCAACTAGGCAGCCGAACATAAACCCGATGAAAATGCCGTGCGCCAAATAGGGTTTCAAGCTCTTTGAATTAAACGTGCTGAAACCGCTTAGTGGATTGAAGGCCCTGAGCGTATTGTCGGCAGCCAGTGAGGGCAGGTTGAGGTTGAGCGCCTGCGTGTTGGCGACGGCCAGCGCCGCCTTCAGTTGCGCCTCTGCCTGCTCTTTGCTGCTGGCCGTGGACGACACGCGGAAGATATAAGGCTGCGGCGTGCCTGTGCTGTCGATTCCGTTGGCCGTCATGATGCCCATGGCGGTATTGAACACATCGTCCTGTATCGAACTGTAAAGCCTGATCTCTGAAGCCTGCTCAGTGGCGGGCGCGATATGGTCACTGCGCAACTCGTTATAAAGGCTCAATAGCGCCGGTTTCGCGATGTAAGTGCTGGCGATCCATTTGGGTGCGGCGGTATAGAAGACGGCGAAAGAAATGGCCACCCCAACCACGGTTGCCGCAATGATCTTGAACTTGCTCTTCCACAGGGCATGAATAAACGGCAGAAGATCTATTTCGTCATCTCTATATCGATCGTTTGGTGTCGTCATACTACTCACGAAGAGGCCCTGTTTTCACGTGTTGCTGATTGTAGAGTAAATGGAAATATTTGCGCTGGCAGTTGCTACATTTGCCACCGGGTTGACCGGATCGGGAGCTGAATAGTTCCGTGCCACCCCTTGCGGGTGCGGCCCAGGCCCGCCAGCCGATGGCGGCATTCGACCGGCGAGTCCACATCAGACGCCCCATCCTCCCCGAGCGTGATATTCTGCGCGCCGTCTTGGTCTACGCTTTCCAAGGTGCGTTCACCCGAATACGCGCCGACGGTTGGCTGTCGCCCAGGTAGCTGAAGCCAATAATGATAAGAAGTCAGCGCAGAAGGGACATAAAAGTGAGGTCGATACGTCGGCCTTGTGTGCCCACCCTGCGGCCTTTAAGTGAGTGTGCAAACCCCGCGGTGCGTTGCCTGGCGCAGTGTGAAGGAGGGTTGCTCACGAACGGGGGCGGTAGGGCGGATGGCGTTTTATCATAGGTGCTACTGATGTTTAAGAAAGTAAACACTGCCCTGCTGGGGGGCTGGCTTTGTCGATGGGGATCACGTCCGTTCACGCGGAAGAGGCAAAGAAAGTCGATGTGCTGCTGATCGGCGGCGGCATCATGAGTGCGACCCTGGGTGTATGGCTCAATGAGCTGGAGCCGGGCTGGTCGATGGAAATGGTCGAGCGCCTCGATGGTGTGGCCGAAGAAAGCTCCAACGGCTGGAACAACGCCGGTACCGGCCACTCGGCCCTGGCTGAGCTGAACTACACCCCGGAAGACAAGAACGGCAACGTTGAGATCCCGAAAGCGGTCGAAATCAACGAAGCGTTCCAGATCTCCCGTCAATTCTGGTCCTGGCAGGTCCAGCAGGGCGTGCTGAAGAATCCGCGTTCGTTCATCAACACCACTCCGCACATGAGCTTTTGTGTGGGGCGATGACAACATCAAGTTCCTCAAGAAGCGCTACGAAGCCCTGCAAGCCAGCCCGCTGTTCGCCGGCATGCAGTACTCCGAAGACCCGGCGCAGATCGCCAAGTGGGTTCCGCTGATGATGGAGGGGCGTGACCCGAACCAGAAGATCGCGGCCACCTGGAGCCCGCTGGGTACCGACATGAACTTCGGCGAGATCACCCGCCAGTTCGTCGCTCACCTGCAAACCACGCCCAAGTTCGACCTGAAACTGTCGAGCGAAGTGCAGGACATCACCAAGAACGCCGACGGTTCGTGGCGTGTGAGCTACAAAAACCTGAAAGACGGCACCAAGACCGAAACCGACGCCAAGTTCGTGTTCATCGGCGCGGGCGGCGGTGCACTGCACCTGCTGCAAAAGTCGGGCATTCCTGAAGCCAAGGAATACGCTGGCTTCCCGGTAGGCGGCTCGTTCCTCGTGACCGATAACCCAACCGTAGCCGAGGCACACCTGGCCAAGGCCTACGGCAAAGCGTCGGTTGGCGCGCCACCGATGTCGGTTCCGCACCTGGACACTCGTGTGCTGGATGGCAAGCGCGTGATCCTGTTTGGCCCATTCGCGACCTTCTCCACCAAGTTCCTGAAGGAAGGCTCGTATCTGGACCTGCTGACCAGCACCACCACCCACAACATCTGGCCAATGACCAAAGTCGGTATTCGTGAATACCCACTGGTCGAGTACCTCGCTGGCCAACTGATGCTGTCGGATGACGACCGCTTCAAGGCGCTGCAAGAGTACTTCCCGAACGCCAAGAAAGAAGACTGGCGCCTGTGGCAAGCCGGTCAGCGCGTGCAGATCATCAAGCGTGACGAAGAGCAGGGCGGCGTCCTGAAACTCGGTACCGAAGTGGTCAGCTCCGCCGACAACACCATCGCCGGCCTGTTGGGTGCATCGCCAGGCGCGTCCACCGCGGCTCCGATCATGCTGACCGTGCTGCAGAAAGTGTTCAAGGACAAGGTTGCGACCCCTGAGTGGCAGGCGAAACTGCACCAGATCGTACCGAGCTACGGCACCAAGCTGAACGACAGCCCTGAGGCTGTTGCCAAGGAATGGGCCTACACCGCCGGTGTCCTGCAACTGCCGACACCGCCTGTGATCCCACAGAGCGCTGCGCCGAAGGCTGTCGAGGCTGCCAAGCCTGCGGCTGAGCCGAGCAAGCCGGCGTCTGACCTGGCGTTGTAAGAAACAGCTGTGGTCCTAGGGTCACGCTGAGACAAAAGAAGCCCGCTGGACCGGTGACGGTCAGCGGGCTTTTTTGTGCCTGTGCATTACGTGGGGGCGAGAGTCTTGGCGGCGGCGATGGGTTCAGCAACCCGACAGACACCACCTGTTAAAAAGAACCCAGGCCAAGCAGGAGCGCGGTTGCAACAAGGGGGGATTTTTTACCGGTGTAGGCTTGGGGCGATAACGCCCGAGGGGTTTGTATGTTGCTACGTTATGCAGCATTGGCGGCAGTGGTGGTGGCCGCGTCGGGATGCGTACAGGAGCGTGTCGTGCATGAGCGCAGGCCGGTGCAGCGAGAGTATGTCGAAGTCATCGCGCCACAGCCGCCGCCGGTGCAAGTGGTCGAAGTCGAACCCGTGCCACGTTACGGCTATGTGTGGTCACGCGGTTACTGGCGCTGGGAGAGCGGGCGCTATGTGGCAGTACACGGTCACTGGGAACCGGTGCGCGAAGGTTACCGCTATGTACATCCGCACTGGGTGCAACGCAATGACGGTTATCACTGGCAGGGGGGTGGCTGGGTTCGTTGAGCCCCGCACGGCTAGGTCAGCCGTTTCATGCCCGCTGCCTTCGCGGCATTGAGATCGAAGGTGGCGGTGTACTCGCATCCTGCTGCATGGGCGCAGCGTTCAATCAGGCAGTCGGCGAAGTCGGCCTTGCTTGCGGTAAACCGTCGGAGTGCCTGCCAGAGGGTTTCGGCATGCTCGATAGTCAGCTCGCGGGTGCGCAGTAACGTCTCCAGAACCACCACCACGTCACTCTTGGCTGATTGGTAGCAGCTCTGTAACACCCATACCAGTTCCACCACCGAGACCAGGCTGACAAACCCCGGCGACAGCGTGGTGAGCGATTCAATCAGATCTGAAGCCTTGGCCGATTGGACGGGATCATCCTGGGTGACATAGCGCACCAGCACATTGGTATCCAGGCCGATCATCCGGCCTTTGCTCCCTGTGCGGCGATAGCGCGATTCATGTCTTCAACGGACACGGCCTTGGCGGGTTTCTGGATCAGGCCCTTCAGGTCATGCACGGTTTTGCTAGCGGCAATGATCGAAAACCTGCCGTCTTCCATTTCGACAAACTCAACGCGATCGCCTGTCTCAAGGCCCAGGGCGGTCCTTACCTGGACAGGAATGGTGATTTGCCCTTTCGAGGTCAGTGTGGCGGTCGCCATATTGAAAATCTCCACGGTGATATTCCTTACCTTAGGGTAAGGAATAATGGAGGACAAGATCCGTTGGTCCATAGGTTGTGCCTTCTGCTGTGAGTGAATCGGACTCACTAAACCCTAGCCCGATTCACAGCATCAGCACGCCCTGGAACACGCCCAAAGCGCTACAACGTATGACCAACTGCTGGCGTTATTGCACCACGCGATAGCACGGCACATAAGCCGCGCCACCTGGCAACTTCATGCGGTGCTGGGCGACAAATGCCTGCAGCAACTCATCCAGCGGTTTCATGATGGCCGGATCGCCGTGGATCTCGTACGGGCCATGTTCTTCGATCAGGCGGATGCCCTTGTCCTTGACGTTGCCCGCCACGATCCCCGAGAACGCGCGGCGCAGGTTGGCCGCCAGTTCGTGTGGCGGTAGCGCATGGCTCAGTTGCAGGCTGGCCATGTTGGCGTGGGTCGGGTCGAACGGGCGCTGGAAACCTTCGTCGATCTTCAGCAGCCAGTTGAAGTGAAACGCATCGTTGCGCTCGCGGCGGAACTGCTTCACGCCCTTGAGCCCGGCCGTCATCTGGCGGGCCACTTCGGCCGGGTCGTCGATGATGATCTGGTAGTGCGCCTGTGCCGCTTCGCCGAGGGTGGCCCCGACAAACGCGTGCAGTTGTTGCAGGTATGGCGCGGCGTGTTTCGGCCCGGTGAGAATGACCGGGAACGGCAGGTCGCGGTTGTCCGGGTGCATCAGGATGCCCAGCAAGTACAGGAACTCCTCGGCCGTGCCGGCGCCGCCCGGGAAGATGATGATGCCGTGGCCCACGCGCACGAACGCTTCCAGGCGTTTTTCGATATCCGGCAGGATCACCAGCTCGTTGACGATCGGGTTGGGCGCTTCGGCGGCGATGATGCCCGGTTCGGTCAGGCCCAGGTAGCGCCCACCGGTAATGCGTTGCTTGGCATGGGAAATGGTCGCGCCTTTCATCGGACCTTTCATCACGCCGGGCCCGCAGCCGGTGCACACGTCCAGGCTGCGCAGGCCCAGTTCATGGCCGACTTTCTTGGTGTATTTGTATTCTTCGGTATTGATCGAGTGGCCGCCCCAGCACACCACGATTTTCGGTTCGACACCGGCCCGCAGCGTACGGGCGTTGCGCAGCAGGTGGAACACATAGTCGGTGATGCCCTGGGAGTTGCTCAGGTCGATGCGCTGGCTGTCCAGCTCGTTCTCGGTGTAGACGATGTCGCGCAGGGCGCTGAACAACATCTCACGGGTACTGGCGATCATTTCGCCATCAACGAAGGCATCGGCCGGCGCGTTCAGCAGTTCCAGGCGCACACCGCGATCCTGCTGGTGGATGCGCACTTCAAAATCCTTGTAGGCGTCGAGGATGGTCTTGGCGTTGTCGATATGCGCGCCGGTGTTGAGGATTGCCAGGGCGCACTGGCGGAACAGGGTGTAGGTGCTGCCGGTGCCGGCTTCGCTCAGTTGCTGCACTTCACGTTGGGACAGGGTTTCGAGGCTGCCCTTGGGGCTGACGGAGGCATTGATGACTTGACGTTGGGGCATTCTGATTCCTTGAAAGCGCAGCCACCGCGCCCGTAACGGGCCGCGATGGCTGGAGAATGTTGGGCGCCGAACTCGGTCGCACGAGACCATTGTTTACCTCAGGCACAAGGCCGAGTGCAAACACCGTCGCGCACCATCATGCCGCAGAACTTACTGAATCAGCTTCCAGTTTTTGTAGAAAACCCGACGCAGGGTAAAGACCATTGCGGCAAACCCCGCGATCACGGCATTGAGCACCCGCGGCAGCGGGGTCGGCCGCACGATATCGATAAACAGGCAGTAACGCTTTGCATCGTTCTTGTTGAAGGAGGCGTGCATCAGCGTGTCATCGAAGATAAACAACGGGTCGTCGTGCCAGTAATGTTTGTGCTGGCCGACCTGGATGTACACGCCGTCATGATGGGGCGCGGGTGCCATGTTGTAGAGCACCCGGAACATCATGCGCAGGGGGCCGAAGTGAAAAGAGGTCGAACGGTTCTCGTTGAACACCGACACACCGATGGTCTTCACGAACGGCAGTTTCTCGCGCAGTTTCGGGATGTCCAGGGTGGTTTCGATCGGCCGCCCGTACCACTGGAAAAACAACATGCCGCGCTTCTTCTCGGCCATGCGTTCGTCCAGGTAGCCGATGATTTCATCCTTGTGGCCCATGGCTTCGTTGAGCACCAGTTGCAGGTCTTCACGCCAGGCCGGCGGCAGGTCGTTCATCGTATAGACGTGGCGGTTACGTGAACTCAACAGGTCGAACAAGGTGTTGAACGGCGCCAGCAACCAGGTATTGCGGCCGCTGCCGATAAAGTATTTTTTGAGGGTGGGCGCGTCATACAGGCCGTTGCGCAGGAAGTCATAGATACCGCACACCAGTACCAGGCCGAGGAACACCACGGTGGTCAGGGGAAACAGGCCGATAATCAGGAGCACGCCAAGTATCCAGGCGATGGACACCGCTTTTTTGCGTAGGGCAGACTTGTTCATGAAACTCAGCTCCGGCTGGACGCCAATCGACAGGTCCGGATCCGTGGCCGCGAGTGGTGGGTTATGAAACATAATGAAACAACTGCGTCATGATAAGGCGTCCAGCGCCGGACAGGCGTTACAAATATTGCGAAATTGTGAACGCTTTACACAGTTTTTAACGGCATACGCGTTTACCGATTGGATTTTGTAAACAGAAGATTTGCGACTATCGTGACGCTTCGGTTTTTCGGGCGTCATAGACCGGTACGATTGAAGTTGAATGGCCACCACTGGCCATCGACCCCTTGGAAGAGGCAGAAATTTTATGATCATCAAACCGCGGGTTCGTGGCTTTATCTGTGTGACCGCTCACCCTGTTGGCTGTGAAGCGAACGTCAAGCAACAGATCGACTACGTGACCCAACACGGCGTCATCGAAGGCGGCGCCAAGAAGGTGCTGGTCCTCGGCGCTTCCACCGGCTACGGCCTGGCCGCGCGCATCAGTGCTGCGTTTGGCTGCGGTGCCGACACCCTGGGCGTGTTTTTTGAGAAGCCAAGTGAAGACGGCAAGCTCGGTTCGGCCGGCTGGTACAACAGCGCTGCATTCGAGAAGTTCGCTGTCGAGAAAGGCCTGTACGCCAAGAGCATCAACGGCGACGCGTTCTCCGACGAGATCAAGCGCCTGACCATCGAAACCATCAAGAAAGACCTGGGCAAGATCGACCTGGTGGTCTACAGCCTGGCTGCGCCACGCCGTACCGACCCGCAAGGCGTGGTGCACACCTCCACCCTCAAGCCGATCGGCAAGCCTGTGACCCTGCGCGGTATCAACACCGACAAAGGCGTCGTGGTCGACACCACCCTTGAGCCTGCAACCCAGGAAGAAATCGACGGCACCGTGAAAGTCATGGGTGGCGAAGACTGGCAGCTGTGGATCGACGCCCTGCGTGACGCCGACGTCCTGGCCGAAGGCGCCAAGACCACTGCGTTCACCTACCTCGGTGAAAAGCTGACCCAGGACATCTACTGGAACGGCTCCATCGGCGAAGCCAAGAAAGACCTCGACAAAAAAGTCCTGACCCTGCGCGATAACCTCGCTGCGCTGAAGGGCGATGCCCGTGTGTCGGTGCTCAAGGCCGTGGTTACCCAGGCAAGCTCGGCGATCCCGATCATGCCGCTGTACCTGTCGCTGCTGTTCAAGGTGATGAAAGAGCAGGGCACCCACGAAGGTTGCATCGAGCAGGTCTACGGCCTGTTCAAGGACAGCCTGTACGGCAACGAGCCGAAACTCGACGCCGACGGCCGCCTGCGTGCCGACCTGGCTGAGTTGGAGCCTAAAGTCCAGGACGCCGTGGCTGCGCTGTGGAACCAGGTGACTGACGAAAACGTCAACGAGATCAGCGATTTTGCCGGCTACAAGGCGGAGTTCCTGCGCTTGTTCGGCTTTGAAATCGACGGTGTTGACTACGACGCCGACGTGAACCCGGACGTGAAGATCCAGGGCCTGATCACCGCTTAAACCCGGTTCAGTAAAAAATGTGGGAGCGGGCTTGCCCGCGAAGACGGAGTGTCAGACGCTGAATAGGGCGACTGATGCACCGCTTTCGCGGGCAAGCCCGCTCCCACATTTGTTTTGTGCTGTCCCAGAACCTTCTCACGCTCTGCCGAGCGCACCACGCATGCTTGTGGGCGGTTTCTAACGCGCCCATTTCTCCATGGCGAAATCGACAAACGCCCGCAGTTTTGGCAGGCGATAACGGTCTTGGCCGTACAGCAAGTGCATCGGGCGGCTGGGCAGTTGATAGGCGGTCAGCAAGGCCGTCAGCTTGCCGTCCTGCAAGTCGGGTTGCACCAGGGCATCGGGCAGCATGACGATGCCCATGCCTTGCACCGCCGCCTGGCGCAGCGCTTGCGAGCTGTTGATGGTCAGCGAGCCGGACACCGGGATTTCCACTTCGCCTTCGGCGCCGCTCATGCGCCAGAGCTTGTCGGCGTTGCGCCAATCGTCGGTGGACGGGTAGGCGAAGGCCAGGCAGTCGTGCTGTTGCAGGTCTTCGGGGGTTCGCGGCGTGCCGCGTCGCGCCAGGTAGCTCGGTGAGGCACACAGGGTGATGGTGTAATCCTGCATCGGCCGGGCGATCAGGCTGGAGGGTTCCAGGTCGCCCAGGCGGATGGCGACGTCGAAGCCGCTGTCGACCATGTCCATGCGCTGGTTGCTGAGCACCACGTAGAGCTTGATCAGCGGGTGGCGCTGGGAGAACTCGCTCAAGGCCGGGGCCAGGCGCTCGGTGCCAAAGGCCGGTGGCGCGGTGATGCGCAGGGTGCCTTTGGGCACCTCGCTGTGGGCCTGCTCTGCCAGTTGCTCGGAGTCGGCCACCAGCCCCAGCACTTCCAGGCAGCGCTGGTAATACTGCCCGCCGAATTCCGTGAGGCTTTGTTTGCGCGTGGTGCGCTTGAGCAGGCTGACCCCCAGGCGCTGTTCGAGAGCGCGCAGGTGATTGCCGACCATGGTGGTCGACATCCCGCAGGCCTGGGCGGCCGCCGTCATGCTGCCGGTTTCCACGACTTTTACGTACACCGACATCGCCTGGAACAAATCCATTATCAAGTCCTGATTCAAAGTCATTGCACGAAAGCGCAGTTTATCCAGCTCAGGTGGCTAACGATACTGCAGGCATCACAACGATGCACTGGAGCTGCAACCATGACCGCCACCTGCCTGATGACCACTTATCAACCCTTGGCCCTGAGTTTTACCCGTGGCCTGGGCACGCGCCTGTGGGACCAGCAAGGCCGCGAATACCTGGACGCGGTGGCAGGTGTGGCGGTGACCAATGTGGGGCATTCCCATCCAAAACTGGTGAGTGCCATCCGTGAGCAGGCGGGATTGCTGCTGCACACCTCCAACCTCTACAGCATCGACTGGCAACAACGCCTGGCCCAGCGTCTGGCGCGGCTGTCCGGCCTCGACCGCGCGTTCTTCAACAACTCCGGCGCCGAGGCCAACGAGACGGCGCTCAAACTGGCGCGCTTGCATGGCTGGAAAAAGGGCATCGAAGAGCCGTTGGTGGTGGTGATGGAAAACGCCTTCCACGGTCGCACCCTGGGCACCATGGCGGCCAGCGACGGGCCATCGGTGCGCCTTGGGTTCCAGCGCTTGCCGGGGGATTTTATCAAGGTGGGCTTTGGTGATATCGCCGCGATTGAGACGATCACGAAGGCTTACGGTGCGCGTATAGCCGCCGTCCTGCTGGAGCCCATCCAGGGCGAAAGTGGCGTGCTGCCCGCGCCGCCCGGCTATCTGCAAGCCCTGCGTGATCACTGTACGCGCCACGGCTGGCTGCTGATGCTCGACGAAATCCAGACCGGCATTGGCCGCACCGGCACCTGGTTTGCGTTCCAGCACGAAGGCATCCTCCCGGACGTGATGACCCTGGCCAAAGGCCTTGGCAACGGCGTGCCGATCGGTGCCTGCCTGGCGCGGTCGGCGGTGGCGCAGCTGTTCACCCCAGGCAGTCACGGCAGCACCTTTGGCGGCAACCCGCTGGCCTGCCGCGTAGGCTGCACCGTGCTGGACATCATTGAAGAGCAAGGTTTGCTGCAGAACGCCGCGCAACAGGGCGAGCACCTGCTGGCCCGGCTGCGGGTGGAGTTGAGTGAACATCCGCAGGTGCTGGCCATTCGCGGTCAGGGCTTGATGATCGGCATCGAGCTGGCCAGCCCTTATCGTGACCTGGCCCAGCGTGCGGCGCAGGAGCACGGACTTTTGATCAACGTGACGCGGGGCAAGATCATTCGCCTGCTGCCGCCGCTGACCCTGGAGGCCAAAGAGGTGGAGATGATCGTGCGGGCCATCACCCGCCTGCTGGACTAGCGGCAATCAACTAATGTGGGAGCAGGCATTTCCACATAGGGATCTCCATATGTTTCAGAGGCCGTTGAGCCACTCCGAATTCATCGTCTCCTTGTCCCCCAGATAATCCAGCAACCACGCCATTGCCGGCGACACCTTGCTCTGCGCCCAGGCCACACACGATGGGCTGGCCGGAAACGGCCGGCTCAACTGCAGCGCCACCAACTCCCCGCGTTCGATCCACGGCAGCACCTGATGCGCCGGCGCCATGCCGACGCACAGGCCGTCGCGCAGGCAATCGATGGCCGAGGCCCAATTCGGCACCACCAGCCGGCGTTGGTTATCCAGGGTCCAGGTGTCGCGCTTGGGCAGGTTGCGCGAGGTGTCGGTCATGCACAGCGAGGCGAAGGGCCGCAGTTGGTCGTCACTGAGCAGGCCTTCCACGGCCGCCAGCGGATGCCGCGCGCTGACCACGCACAGCCAGTTCAACAGGCCCATGTCGCGGAAGGTGAAGTGACTGGCCACCGGCACTGCGCTGGTGGCGCCGATCACGATGTCGGTGCGCTCGTCGGCCAGGGCATCCCACACGCCGTTGTACACCTCGTACTCCAGCAGCAATTCCACCTCGGGAAACTGCCGATAGAAATCCAGCACCAGTTGCCGACAACGCTGGGGTTTGACGATGGAGTCCACGGCCACTTTCAACTGGCCGCTCCAGCCATTGGCCACCTGCTGGCACAGGCGCCGGGTGCCGAGCATTTTTTTCATCACGCCCCGTGTCTCGTCGACAAACAGGCGCCCGGCGGCGGTCAGCTCGACATCGCGGTGCCGGCGCACAAACAGCGGCACCGCCAGCCACTCTTCAATCTGACGCACCGTATAGCTGATGGCTGACGGCACGCGGTTCAATTCCTGCGCTGCAGCGCTGAAGCTACCGTGGCGTGCCACCGCATCGACCACATCCAGGGAGTATTCGGACCACATGGCCGTTGCCTTCAAATTTATTGATAAGAGTGTTCAATTATTATCGCTTCACACAGAAACTGTCAGCCTCATAATGGGCGCCAGTCAGCAAATAGTTTGATGGCAGGATCTACAAGGCTTCGATGAAAAATTCTTTTGGTTTCACTTGGTATCTGGCGGGGCTGAGCATGCTCGGCTACCTCGCCATGGACATGTACTTGCCGGCATTCGGCGCCATGGGCGAGCAACTGCAGATTGGCGCGGGCGCGGTGGGTGCCAGCTTGAGTATTTTTCTCGCCGGCTTCGCGGTAGGGCAGTTGTTGTGGGGGCCGTTGTCCGACCGCCTGGGGCGCAAGCCGATTCTGCTCGCCGGCTTGAGCCTGTTCGTGCTCGGTTGCGCGGGCATGTTCTGGGTCGAGACCGCAGCGCAATTGCTGGCGCTGCGTTTTATCCAGGCGATTGGCGTGTGTTCCGCCGCCGTGAGCTGGCAGGCGCTGGTGATCGACCGCTATCCGGCTGACAAGGCGCACCGCGTGTTCGCCAGCATCATGCCACTGATGTCCCTGTCCCCTGCGTTGGCGCCGCTGTTGGGGGCGATCGTGTTGAATCACTTTGGCTGGCAGGCGATCTTCGGTGTGTTGCTGGGGGTGTCGCTGCTGTTGCTGCTGCCAACATTGCTCCTGCGTCGTATGCCGAAACGTCCGGCAGAAGAGGCCGCACCTTCGCGTCTCGGCTATGGCCAATTGCTCGGCTCCCGGGTGTTCACCGGCAATGTGATGATCTTTGCCGCGTGTTCGGCCAGTTTCTTCGCCTGGCTGACGGCTTCGCCCTTCATCCTTGGCGATATGGGTTACAGCCCGAATGACATCGGCTTGAGCTACGTCCTGCCGACCTTGGCGTTTCTGGTGGGTGGCTACAGTTGCCGCAGCGCCTTGCAGCGCTTCCAGGGCAAGACGCTGTTGCCCTGGTTGCTGGTGGCGTATTGCATCAGCATGGTGGCGCTGTACCTGGTTGCGACACTCACCGTGCCGACCCTCACCACCTTGCTGATTCCGTTCTGCCTGATGGCGCTGGTCAACGGTGCCAGCTATCCGATTGTAGTGGCGAATGCACTGATGCCGTTTGCCGAAAATTCCGGCAAGGCGGCGGCCCTGCAAAACACCCTGCAGCTGGGTTTGTGCTTTCTCAGCAGCCTGCTGGTGTCGTCGATGATTGACCAGCCGCTGCTGATTACCGTGATCGTGATGCTGGCGACTGCGCCGTTGGCGGTGTTGGGGTACTGGTTGGCGCGGCCGAAGGCTGACGGTTCGAAGCTGGCACAAGCTTAGAAGTGTAATGCGATCAACTGTGGGAGCTGGCTTGCCTGCGATGCTGGCGACTCGGTGTTTCAGTCGTACCGAGGTGATGCTATCGCAGGCAAGCCAGCTCCCACACTTTGAAATGCCCTAGAAGGTGATTTCCATATTCACCGTCGGCGTCGACGTGCGGCTACCCCGGCCACCGTCCACACCAAACTTGTTGTGCCAGTACTCGTAACCCACACCGAGATACAGGTTCGGCTTCACGCTTTTACCCGGACGCACGGCCACCATCAGCGCGCTGCGCACCAGCGCTTCGGGCGCAGTGTCGCGGCCGTGGTAGTCCTCGCCTTTCTCGCCGACGTAGTTGATGAACCCCTGGAATTTCGCCGCGTGGTTGGCGATTTCGAAGGGACGCATCCAGGTCAGGTTGAGCATGTAGGTGTCGTCGAAGGTGTGGTTCGACTCTTGCGCGCCGGGGATGCCGGTGTGGTTCTTTTCCTTGTAGTACAACAGGCTCAGGTCCAGCACGCCGACGGTGTTGAACTTCAAGGTCGGGCCGAGCACCACCGCACGTTTTTTTGCCGAGGCGAAGTTGTTGTTGCGGTTGGCATCGAAGCCCAGGGTCAG